>CATLEJ010000063.1 GCA_949916125.1 uncultured Oscillospiraceae bacterium | reverse complement strand
CCCCCGCGCCCCGGAGGCGACGCCCCCGCCCCAGCCCTCCCCCGCTCCGACCCCCAACCCCACCCCCAAGCCTACCCCCGCCCCCACGCCCAAGCCCACGCCCAAGCCCACCCCCGAGCCCCCGGCAGGGGTGGATCTGGCCGCCTTCTATGAGAACGTCACCAGTATGCACGAGTTCGGCTTCCTCCAGCTGGCGGACAGCACCCTGCTGGACGGCTTTTATCCCGGTCTGTCCTCCATCTCCACGGAGCAGTGCCTGGTTTACGTCTGCATGATCTCCATGAACAACGGCGAGTTTGGGCTGGTGCAGGTGAAGAACAGCGCCGACGTGGCGGCGGTGAAGGCCATCTTCCAGGCCCGGGTGGACTATATGGTGGGCGACGGCAACGGCCCCGGCGGGGCCCAGTACCCCGCGGCTATGGATCAGTGGGAGAACAATTCCCGCATCGTGTCCAACGGCAATTACGTCATGATGGTGGTGCACGAGAACTGCGATCAGATCGTGTCCCAGTTCAACGCGCTGTTTTAAGAGAAGCGCGGAGAAGCGGACAGCGAGGGCGCTTGGAACGGAGCGAGCTTTGCAAACCAAGAATCGCGCAGCGATTCTGTTTGTGAAGCGAGTCGAAGCGAAAGCGGCCGAGCGCCCTGTCCGCTTTGCAGCGTGACAACGATCAACGGCCTGCCCCGGCGCTTCGCGCCGGGGCGGCTTAACTTGTTTCCGCGAGGTGAAGGCCCGTGATATTTTCCAGCCCGTTTTTTCTGTTCCTCTATTTCCCCATTGTATTGATCCTGTACTACATCTCCCCTCTGCGGTGGCGCAATCTGGTGCTGCTCATCGTCAACCTGATCTTCTACGGCTGGGGCGAGCCGGTGTACGTGGTGATCATGTTCGCCTCCATCGCCATCGACTACTCCCACGGGCGCATCGTCACCCGCTGTAAAGCGAAAGGCAATGACAGGGGTGCCCGGATGGCGGTGGCCTCGTCAGTGGTGTTCAATCTGCTGCTGCTGGGCTTCTTCAAGTATTACAACTTCATCGCAGGCAGTCTGGCGGCGGTGGGGGCGGGCTTCCTGCCCGTCATCGACAGCCTGCCCCTGCCCGGCGGGGAGTCCATCCCCTTCACCCTGCCCATCGGCATCTCCTTCTACACCTTCCAGACCATGAGCTACACCATCGACGTGTACCGTGGGGACGCCCGGTGCCAGAAGAACATCGTCACCTTCGGCACCTTCGTCACCCTGTTCCCCCAGCTCATCGCCGGGCCCATCATCAAGTACAAGGATCTGGACGACCAGCTGGAGCACCGTGACCACTCCTTTGAGAAATTCGCCTCCGGCGTCCAGCGGTTCACCATCGGCGCCTGCAAGAAGGTGCTGCTGGCCAACGCCCTGGGCCCCCTGTGGGACGTGTACCTGGCCACCCCCTCCGCCCAGCTCACCACGTTGGGGGCGTGGCTGGGGATTTTGGCCTTCTCCCTTCAGCTCTACTTTGACTTCTCCGGCTACTCGGATATGGCCATCGGCCTGGGCCGGATGCTGGGCTTCGAGTTTCTGGAGAACTTCAACTACCCCTACATCTCCAAGTCCGCCAGCGAGTTCTGGCGGCGGTGGCACATCTCCCTGGGCAGCTGGTTCCGGGAGTACCTGTACTTCCCCCTGGGCGGCAGCCGGGTGGGGAAGGGCCGCATGGTGTTCAACCTTCTGGTTGTGTGGGCCGCCACCGGCATCTGGCACGGGGCCAGCTGGAACTTCCTGATCTGGGGCCTGTACTGGTTCGTGTGGATCACGTTGGAGAAGCTGTGGCTGGGCAAGGTGCTGGACAGGGCCCCGGCCTGGGTGTGCCACGTCTACGGCGTGTTCATCGCCATCGTGGGCTGGGCCATCTTCGCGGTGGAGGACTTCTCCGCCATGGGGCCCTACCTGGCCGCCATGTTCGGCTTTGGGGCCGGGGCGCTGGACACCAATTTCCTGTACTATCTGCGCAACTACCTGCCCATCCTGGCCATCGCCATCGTGGCCGCCACGCCGCTGGCCAAAACCCTGTGGCACAAACTGCCGGAGCGGGCCCGTCAGGTCGCCTTCCCGGTGCTGATGCTGGCGGGGCTGGTGTTCACCACCGCCTATCTGGTGGACGGCACCTACAACCCGTTCCTGTACTTTAGATTTTAAGGAGGTGTAGGCATGAACAAAAAGTATTCTATCTTCATCACCGTGCTGTTCTGCCTGTTCACCTTCGGCTTCGGGGCGGCGCTGATCCTCACCCCCAGCCGGGACTTCTCCGAGCAGGAAAACCGCTTCCTGACCCAGTTCAAAGCCCCCACTGCCGACACCCTGCGCTCTGGCAAGTTCATGGAGAACTTTGAGAAATATGTCTCCGACCAGTTCCCCCTGCGGGATCAGTGGATCCAGCTCAAGGCCCGCTCCGAGCGCCTGCTGGGCAAGCAGGAGAACAACAAGGTCTACTTCGGCACCGACGGCCAGACCCTGTTCGCCCAGTTCAAAGCCCCCATCCAGGAGGAGCTGGAGAAGCGGGTGGGCTTCGTCAACGCCCTGGGGGACTGCCTGGACGTGCCGGTGTACTTCTCCCTGGTGCCGGACAAATCCGCGGCGCTGGCGGAACTGCTGCCCGCCAACGCCCCAAATGTGGACGACGGCACCACCATCCAGAGGGCCGCGGAGCTGTGCGGGGACAGCGTAACATATATTGACCTGCGGGGAGCGCTGGTCAGCAACAGTGATTTTTACCGCACCGACCACCACTGGACCACCATGGGGGCCCAGAAAGCCGGCCAGGCGCTGTTGGAGGGTATGGGTCTGGTTCAGCAGGCGGGAGACTTGAAAGTCTTAGGCTATCAGAGCCTGCCCTACACCCAGGTGAGCGACAGCTTCTACGGCACCACCTACTCTTCCTCCGGGGCGGGCTGGGTGGAGCCGGACAGCATCTACACCGTGATCCCCGAGGGGGGCACCAAGGGGAATGTAACCGTCACCGGCTACCCCGAGGGCGCGCCCATCGAGAGCTCCCTGTATCACCCCGAGAAGCTGGAGGTCAAGGACAAATACGCCTACTTCCTGGGCGGCAACCAGCCCCTGTGCGTCATCCAGAATCCCGATGCCCAGGGCGGCAGGCTGCTGGTAGTCCGGGACTCCTACTCCGACTCCCTGGCCCCCTTCCTGGCGGAGGAATTCCAGGAGGTCCACCTGTTCGACCTGCGGTATAACAATATGTCCCTGACCCAGTACGTCACGGACAACGGCATCGATCAGGTGCTGGTGCTCTACTCCGTGGCCAACTTCTCCACCGACATCAACCTGTTCAAGCTGGCCCACTGACTCCACCGGACACAGGAAAAGCGGCCCCGGTTCCAATCTGGAACCGGGGCCACTTCTTTGTTGTTCCGTTCCGCGCCGGATATTGTGTTTAGCCCTTGCTGGCCTTAAAGCTCTTGATGGCCTCGGCCAGCATGGGGCCGACCTTGAACAGGTCGCCGGTGATGCCGTAGGTAGCCGCGTCGAAAATGGGCGCGCTGCCGTTCTTGTTCACCGCGATGATGCACTCGCTGTCCTGCATACCGGCCAGGTGCTGGATCGCGCCGGAGATGCCCAGGGCCACGTAGATCTTGGGGTGCACCGTCTTGCCGGTCTGGCCCACCTGGTGATCCACGCCGATCCAGCCCGCGTCCACCACCGCGCGGGACGCGCCTACCACGCCGCCCAGCACGTCGGCCAGCTCCTCGGCGATGGCGATGCCCCGGGTGGGGTTGGAGCTGATGCCGCGGCCCACGGCCACGACCACGTCCGCGCCGATGAGATCCACCAGCTTCTTGGCGGACTTCTTGATCTCGACGAGGTCAACATGGATATCGGACTTGTCCAGCTTGACATCGATCTTCTCCAGCACGGTCTGCTGGCTCTTGGCCTCGTCAAAGGCCTGGGTCTGCATCACGCCGGGACGCACCGTGGACATCTGGGGACGGTAGTCCGGGCACACGATGGTGGCCATCAGGTGGCCGCCGAAGGCCGGACGGGTCATCTTCAGGTTCTTGGTGTCCTCAAACGGGGTGTTGTCCACGTCGATGGTGGAGGTGGTCTTCAGGAAGGCCTTGTACTTCTCCACGTCCACGTCCAGGTGGGTGCAGTCGGCGGTCAGGCCGGTGTGCAGCCGGGCGGCCACACGGGGGCCCAAGTCGCGGCCGATGTTGGTGGCCCCGATGAGGAACACCTCGGGCTTCTTGTCCTCCACCAGATCGCACAGCACCTTAGTGTAGGCGTCGGTGGTGTAGTCCTTCAGCAGCTCGTGGTCGCAGATGTACACCTTGTCCGCGCCGTAGCCGCCCAGGGCCTTGGCGTACTGCTCGTTCACGCCGCTGCCCAGCAGCACGCCGCACAGCTCCACGCCCAGGTCGTCGGCCAGCTTGCGGCCCTCGCTCAGCAGCTGGTAGCCGGTGCCCAGGATCACGCCGTCCCGCTGCTCACAAAATACCCACACGCCCTTGAAGGCGGTGGTGTCTTTACTATTATAGGCCATAAATAATGTTGCTCCCCTTTCCTTGTTGTCACGCTTCGCCTGTTCGCAACGCGCGGCTTTCCTCCGACTCGGGCTGGTCTTGGGCCGCTATGCGGCCCTGCGCTCGCCCTCGCTCCAGTCCATCCGCGCTGCTCACGACGGCTCAGCGCTTCTTTTAAATAATGTGCTTCTCGCCCAGCATGGAAACCAGCTTCTCGCAGGCGGCCTTGTCGGCGCCCTCGATCATGGTCCCCTTGCCCTTCACCGGGGGGGAGAAGGACTTGTACACCTGGGTGGGGGAGCCCTTCAGGCCCACGTTCTCCACGGCGGACACCCACTTGCTCTCCTTGAGGGCCTCGAAGTCCCACACGGCGTAGGGCTTGGCGTAGCACTCCATGACGCCGGGCACGCTCATGTACCGGGGGGTGTTCAGCTCCTTGATGCAGGTCAGCACGCAGGGCGTCTGCACCTTGATGGTCATGTAGCCGTCCTCCAGCTCGCGCCGCACCGTCAGCTCGCCGTCCTTGTAGTCGATGGCGGTGACGTAGGTCACCTGGGGCAGGCCCAGCTTCTCGGCGATCTGGGGGCCCACCTGGGCGGTGTCGCCGTCGATGGCCTGACGGCCGCACATCACGATGTCGCCCTTGTCCACGCCGATCTTCTCGATGGCGGCGGTGAGGGTGTTGGAGGTGGCCCAGGTGTCGGCGCCGCCGAACTCACGGGCGGAGACGAGATAAGCCTCGTCGGCCCCCATGGCCAGGCACTCCCGGAGCATGGACTCCGTGGGAGGGGGGCCCATGGACACGACGCACACCTTCACGTCGGGGTTGGTCTCTTTGATTTGCAGGGCGGCCTCCAGGGCGTTCATGTCGTCCGGGTTGGAGATGGTGGCCATGGCGGCACGATCCATGGTGCCGTCCGCCTTGACGGCCACCACGCCGGAGGTGTCGGGCACCTGCTTGACACAGACAATGATTTTCATGGTGTTTCTACCTCCTTATTTCATGATCGCGCCGGAAATAACCATGCGCTGCACCTCAGAGGTGCCCTCGTAGATCTCGGTGATCTTGGCGTCCCGCATCATGCGCTCCACGGGGTAGTCCCGGGTGTAGCCGTAGCCGCCGAACAGCTGCACGCAGCGGCGGGTCACGTCGCTGGCGGTCTCCGCCGCCACCAGCTTGGCCATGGCGGCGTCCATGCTGAAGGGCTCGTGGTTCTGCTTCTTCATGGCCGCGGAGTACACCAGCAGCTTGGCCGCCTGGGTCTTGGCGTACATATCGGCCAGCTGGAACTGGGTGTTCTGCTGCTTGGCGATGGGCTTGCCGAACTGCACCCGCTCCTTGGTGTAGGCGATGGTCTCGGCGATGGCGCCCTCGGCGATGCCCAGGGCCTGGGCCGCGATGCCGATCCGGCCGCCGTCCAGGGTGGCCATGGCCTCGTTGAAGCCCTTGCCCTGCTTGCCCAGCATCCGGTCGCCGGGGATCACGCAGTCCTCGAAGATCAGCTCGCAGGTGGAGGAGCCGCGGATGCCCATCTTCTTCTCGTGCTTGCCCACGGAGAAGCCCTTGTCGGTGCGCTCTACGATGAAGGCGGACAGCTCCTTGGTCTTGCGGCCCCGCTTCTCGATGATGCCGGTGATGGCGATGACGATGAACACGTTGGCGTAGCCCGCGTTGGTGATGAAGATCTTGGAGCCGTTGAGCACCCAGTTGCCGTTCTCGTCCTTCACGGCGGTGGTCTGCTGGCCCTGGGCGTCGGTGCCGGCACCGGGCTCGGTGAGGCCGAAGGCCCCGATCCACTCGCCGGAGCACAGCTTGGGCAGGTATTTCTGCTTCTGCTCCTCGGTGCCGTACTCAAAGATGGGGTTGCAGCACAGGCTGGTGTGGGCGGACAGAATGACGGACGTGGTGCCGCACACCTTGGCCATCTCCTCCACCGCCATCACGTAGCTCAGGTAATCGGCCCCGGCCCCGCCGTACTCCTTGGGCAGGTAGATGCCCATCATGCCCAGCTTGGCCATCTTCTTCACGGTCTCCTCCGGGAAGCGCTCCTCCTCGTCCACGTCGGCGGCGATGGGCTTCACCTCGTTCTCCGCGAACTCCTGGAACAGCTTCTGGAGCATCTGCTGCTCTTTGGACAGTTTGAAATCCATGGATGTATTCCTCCTTATAAAAACCGTACCGGCTTACTCTTACAGCTCGTCAACGGCGGTCTTGGTGCGGTCGGCGTTGTAGACATAGAAGCCCTTGCCGGACTTCACGCCCAGCTGGCCGCCGCGCACCATCTTCCGGATCAGCGGGCAGGCGCGGTACTTGCTGTCGCCGGTCTCATGATACAGCACGTCCATGATGGCCAGGCAGATATCCAGGCCGATGAAGTCGCCCAGCTCCAGGGGGCCCATGGGGTGGTTGGCGCCCAGCTTCATGGCGGCGTCGATGCCGGCGATGTTGGACACGCCCTCCATCTTGATGAAGGCGGCCTCGTTGATCATGGGGATCAGGATGCGGTTGACCACAAAGCCGGCGGCCTCGTTGACCTGCACGGGGGTCTTGCCCAGCTCCTCGGAGATGGCCACGATGGTGTTCACCATGTCGGCGGGGGTGTTGGCGCCGGCAATGACCTCGATCAGCTTCATCCGGTCGGCGGGGTTGAAGAAGTGCATCCCGATGAGGGGACGGCTCAGGCCCTTGCCGATCTCGGTGATGGACAGGGAGGAGGTGTTGGAGGCGAAGATGCACTCGGGCTTGCAGATCTTGTCCAGCTCGCCGAAGGTAGTCTGCTTCACGCCCATGTCCTCGAAGGCGGCCTCCACGATCAGGTCGCAGTCGGCGCACAGATCCTCCTTGAGGCCCGCGGTGATGGCGGCCACATTGGCGTCGGCCTTGGCCTGATCCATCTTGCCCTTTTCCACCAGCTTGGCATAGCCCTTCTGGATCTTGGCCTTGCCGTTGTCGGCCCACTCCTGCTTGATGTCGCACAGAGCCACAGCCCAGCCGGACTGCGCAAACGCCTTGGCAATGCCCTGACCCATAGTGCCCGCGCCGATCACGCCTACTTTTTTCATAATGATGTACCTCCTGATTAAAAATTTATGTGGATGAAATTGGGGTTACTTGTTCTGGAAGTGCCGGCGCGTCGGTTTTCTGCGGAAAACCTCTGCCGCTGCGCGGCAGCATACGCGCCTTCCAGGGGGGACCAGTCCCCCCTGGATACGCGCCTTCGGCGCGATACCCCCCTGCCCTGCGGGGCGGACGGGGGATTGGATTACTTGTTCTGGAAGTGCTTCTCCTGGCGCTTCTCCAGAAATGCGCCCGCGTCGGGGCAAAGTCCATTCCGTTCGCTTCCGCGCAAGCGCGAAAGCTCGCTCCATTCCCTTGCCCCTCCTTTCCCCACAAAGCCTGAAGGGCGGCTTTGCGGGGGCCCCGGCATGGGCGCGCGGGTGTCGGGAAGCGGCCGGACAATTACTTGTTCTGGAAGTGCTTCTCCTGGCGCTTCTCCAGGAACGCGCCCATGCCCTCGTTCTTGTCCTCGGTGCCGCAGGTGACGCCGAAGGCCTCGGCCTCGAAGGCGGAGCCGGTGGCGATGTCGGTCTGCATCCCCATGCGGATGCACCGCTTGGACTCGGCCACGGCGATGGGGGCGTTGGCGCAGATGGCGTTGGCCAGCTCCAGGGCCTTGTCCATCAGCTCCTCGGGGGGATAGACGGCGCTGACCAGGCCGATGCGCTCCGCCTCGGCGGCGTTGATGACCTTGGCGGTGAGGATGAGCTCCATGGCCTTGGAAATGCCCACGATCCGGGGCAGCCGCTGGGTGCCGCCGAAGCCCGGCGTGATGCCCAGGCCCACCTCGGGCTGGCCGAACTTGGCCTTCTCGGAGGCGATGCGGATGTCGCAGGCCATGGACAGCTCGCAGCCGCCGCCCAGGGCGAAGCCGTTCACCGCCGCGATGACGGGCTTGGACAGGTTCTCCAGCTTCAGGAACACGCCGCCGCCGTGGACGCCGAACTGCTTGCCGTCCCGGGCGGAGAAGCCCTTCATCTCGCCGATGTCGGCCCCCGCCACGAAGGAGCGGCCCGCGCCGGTGATGATGACGGCGTGGACGTCGTCCGCGGCCTCCACCTTGGCGATGGCCTCGTCCAAATCGCTCAGCACCTGGCTGTTCAGGGCGTTGAGCGCCTCGGGGCGGTTGATGGTCAGGATGGCCACAGCGCCCTGCTGTTCAAAGTTTACAAATGACATCACGTTGCCTCCTTAATAAATGTACTCGCGCTATGAGATCTGGCTCCGGGGACGCCCCGCCGCCCCGCTTCCTCCGGCAAAAAGTTCGCTATTTTTTTAACAAACCAAGGGGAAAGGGTTGCGGCAATGAGCCGTGGCGACGTCCGCCGGTCATGCCGCGTCAGGGTGGATCGGGGAATCCCCATTGAATCCTCACATAGTATACCGCCTTTGTCCGGCTATTGCAAGGTGTTTTTGCGGCAATCTTTTGGAATTTCACAAAAATTCTCCAGATTTCCCGCCGGACTGAGGCGGAAAAAACCGCTGTCCCCCAGTCCGGGGGACGGCGGTTTTCCGCTCAGAACAGCCCTGCCAGCCACTGGGCCAGCGGTAGATAAGCGATGGGGAGGAACATCGCAGGCAACATATTCCCGACCTTGATCTTCTCCCTGCCCAGGCCCAGCATATTGACGGCGATGCCGATGATCAGCGCGCCGCCCACGGCGGTCATCTCGGTGATCACCGCCTGGGGCAGGTAGGGCCCCAGCCACTCCGCCAGCAGGGTGATGCCCCCCTGGTAGATCAGCAGCGGCAGGACGGAAAAGGCCACGCCGATCCCCATGGTGGCGGCAAAGGAAATGGAGGTCACCCCGTCGATGACGCCCTTGGACACGATGATCTCATAGTTGTGGTTGAGCCCCGCCTCGATGGAGCCGGTGATGGCCATGGCCCCCACGCAGAACAGCAGGGAGGCGGTGACAAAGCCCTCGGTGAAGCGGCTCCCGCTGCCTTTTTCCACCCTGCGGCGGAGCAGCTCCCCGGCCCCCTCCAGCCGGCGCTCGATGTCCACGGCATTGCCCAGCACGGTGCCCACCACCATGCACACGATGACGCACAGCATATTTTGGGTCCCGATGGCGCTGCTGATGCCGATGCCCAGCACACACAGCCCCAGGGCGTGGGTCAGGATGGACATGAGCCGGTCGCTGATGAGGTTTTTGAACATCAGGCCCGCGGCGCTGCCGGCGAGCACTAAAATCACGTTAATGATGGTGGCTAACATGGCGTGCGCTCCTTTGACGCAAAGTATTGCCGGGTCTGCGCCGCGTTCTCCAGGATGGCGGCCCGCAGTTCCTCCACGCCGCCAAACCTCCGCTCGGGGCGCAGCCGCTTGTGGAGCTCCAGCCGGAGGAACCGGCCGTACAGGTCGCCCTCAAAGTCCAGGATCCACGGCTCCACCGTCACGCCGGACAGGGCGGCGTTCACCGTGGGGCGCACCCCGATGTTGACCACCGCCAGCCGATCCCCACCGTCCGGCAGGCGCACCCGGCCCGCGTATACCCCGAAGCCGGGGACGATGATCTCCGGCGGTATGCGCAGGTTGGCGGTGGGGGTGCCCAGGGTGCGGCCCAGCTCGCTGCCGTGCACCACCGGGCCGGACAGCACAAAGGGGTGGCCCAGGAAGCGGTTGGCCTTCTCCAGCTCCCCCCGCTCCACCAGGCCCCGGATGTGGGTGGACGACACCGTCACCCCGTCCAGCTCCACCCGGGGGATGATATCGCAGCCCATCCCCAGGCGGGCGCACTCCTCCGCCAGCCGCTGGGGATTGCCCTGCCCGCCCCGGCCGAAGTGGAAGTCGTGGCCCGCCACCACGTGGACGGCCCCGTGCTCCCGCCGGAGGTAGTCCCCCACGAAGTCCCGCCAGTCCATGTCCCGCAGGACGGCGAAGGGGGCCACAATGACCTCCCGGATGCCGTACCGCGTCTCCATCAGCCACGCCCGGTCGTCCACCCCGGACAGCAGGGGCACATCCTTCCCGGTGAGGGCGGCGGCGGGGCTCTGGTCGAAGGTGAAGGCGCAGGGGCGGGCGTCCAGCTCCGCGGCCCGTGACCCCACCCGCCGCAGCAGCGCCCCGTGGCCCAGATGCACCCCGTCGAAGAAGCCCAGGGCGATTACTCTTTTTTCTTGATCCATAATACTCAGGCTCCAAAAAGCAGTCTGTTTCGTCGCCGGGAGGATACCCGAAAACCACGAAAACGATGGCAGTGAGTGTAAAGCTCTTTTTGGTTACTTTTTCTCTCGAGAAAAAGTAACCTCGAAAAAGCTCTTGATCAGCCGGAGACGGCCGCCCGCGCTGCCGCCCAGGCCCAAGAATTCGCCGCTCTGGCTGTAGACGCGGCATTCCACCTCCATGCCGGGGGTGGCCGCCTGCCCGCCGTTGCGCAGGATTTTTTCCACGGCGGGGGAGACGGTGACGCTGTTCTTCCAGCCGTTCCGCTCAAAATAAGTATCCACCGGCAGCAGGAGGGAATCCCCCTCCCCCCGGTCAACGGCCTCCTGCACCGCGTCCAGCGCCACGGCGTCCTTCAGCGTAAAGCCCGCCGCCTTGACCCGCCGCAGGGAGGCCATGCACCCGCCGCAGCCCAGGGCCTGCCCGATGTCGTGGCAGAGGGTACGCACGTAGGTGCCCTTGGAGCACACCACCCGCAGAAGGTAATCCGCCCCCTGGGGCGGCGCCTCGTCCAGCACCCCCAGGGCGTGAATGGTGACGGGGCGGGGCTTGCGCTCCACCTCCTTACCCTTCCGGGCCAGCTCGTACAGCTTTTTGCCGCCTATCTTGATGGCGGAGTACATGGGCGGGATCTGCTGAATCTCCCCGGTAAACCGGGCCAGCGCGTTCCAGAGCTGATCCCGGGTCACGTCTACGGGCCGCTCCTCCAGCACCTCCCCGGTGGTATCCTGGGTGTTGGTGACAACCCCAAGTTTTAGCCCAGCGATGTACTCCTTATCGGAATCGGCGGCGAACTCCACCGCCCGGGTGGCCCGGCCCAGGAACACCGGCAGCACCCCCGTGGCCATGGGATCCAGCGTACCCCCATGGCCCACCCGCTTCTCGTGGAACATCCCCCGCAGCTTGGCGCACACGTCCATGGAGGTCCAACCGGCGGGCTTGTCGATAATTAAGATCCCGTTTGCCATGGGCGCGCCTCCCCTACAGTCAATCCTGGTTGGGTTCGCTCAATTGGGCGTCGATGGCGGCCAGGATGGCCCGCTCGGCCTCCTCCACCGTGCCCTTCACCGTGCAGCCGGAGGCGGCCTTGTGTCCGCCCCCGCCCAACCGGGCGCACACCCGGGTGGCGTTGAGCTCGTCCGCCTTGGTGCGCACGGAGACGCGGCACTCGCCCCCCTCGTGCTCCCGGATGGTGGCGGTGTGGAGCACGCCCTTGAGCTGGCCCAGGAAGGCGGCGATGTCGTCCGTGTCCTCCAAGGTGGCCCCGGCCTGGGCGATCAGATCCAGAGAAATGGGGGCCACTGCCACCGTGCCGTCATGATACAGGTGCATATGCTCGATGATCAGGCTTTCCAGCTTCATTCGGGCCAGCGACTTGGTGCGGAAGTGCCGCTTGTTCAGCGCCTGGAAGGGGATGCCCTGCTCCATCAGCGCCGCCGCCGCCCGGTGGGTGTGGGGGGTGGTGTTGGCGTAGACGAAGCAGCCGCAGTCGGTGGCGATGGCCACGTACAGCGGCACGGCGATGTCCCCGTCCATCACCCCCAGCTCGCCGCAGATCTTCCAGATAATCTCGCCGCAGGCGGCCTTGTCCGCCTCCAGGCAGGTCTCCTTGGCGAAAAACTCCTGGGAGGGGTGGTGGTCGATGGCCAGATCGATCCGGCCCTTGTAAGGCGCGGCGCTGTCCGGCAGCAGGTTCTCCGTGGCCACGTCGGTGCTCACCACCGTGTCCGGGATGAAGCCGGACCGGGCGGTGAGGCCCTCCAGGTAGCCCCCCAGCAGGGGGATAGTGTCCTCATTTGGCAAGACGTAGGCGGTCTTGCCCAGCCCCCGCAGGGCGCGGCACAGCCCGGCGGCGCAGCCGATGGTGTCCCCGTCGGGCCGCTTGTGGGTCAGGATCAGATAGTTGTCATGTTGTTTCAAAAAATCTGCCGCTTGGGCAACGGTGATGGTGGTAGGCATGGTGGTTCCTTTCCGTAGGGGCCGGTGTCCTCACCGGCCCCGCCCTGTTTTTGGTGTGGCGCCGATAGGGCCGATGAGGACATCGGCCCCTACGGATCCAATTGAATGTGCTCGTTGGCGGGGTTGGGGGGCTTCACCACGTCCGGGTTGCGCAGCAGATCCAGGATATGGGCCCCCTTGTCGATGGAGTCGTCCCGGACGAAGGACAGCTCCGGGGTGTTGCGCAGGTTCAGGGCCCGGCCCAGCTCCCGGCGCAGGTAGCCGGCGGCGGACTTCAGGCCCTTCAGCAGCTGGGCGCTGCTGTCCTTGTCCAGGGCGCTGACGTAAATTTTGGCGTATTTCAGATCGGGGGTGGTGTCCACGGCGGTGACGCTCACCATGCCCGCCTCCGCCACCCGGGGATCCTTCACCGTGGGGATGAGGGCGGCCAGCTCCCGCTGGATCTCCTCGTTGACGCGTCCGATGCGATTGCTTGGCATAGCGTTCTCCTTTCAAATCTCAACGGTGAGGCAGACCTGACGGATCAGCCCGTCGGGAAACTCCCCGGTCAGGTCCGGCTCATACTGTGTCCCTGTCAGCATTCCCAGGGCGTCCAGATCAAATTCGGACAAACGGCCCCGGTAATGGCGGACCCGGCCTGCCCCGCTTCCAACCCAAAGTGAGTATAGCTCTACCTCCTCGCCGGGGGAAAAGTTTTCCCGCAGGTAGGCCAGCAGGTGGTCCAGGTCAGTCTGGCAGGGCTCAAGATCCAGCTCATACTGGAAGGGTTTCATCTCAATGTCCAGCTCGTCTACCGCATAACGGTAATATTCATGTGGAGCTACCATAAAGCCGCAGGTAAAACCAATCGTGACAGGTTCGTCACCAGGGACAGTGACAGTGCTTTCCCGGAACTCCTGCTGGTCGCGCAGGGGCAGCTCCTTGTCGGCGGCGATCAGGTGGACACAGCTCATAAGCGCTCCTTTCCCGCGAAAACGGGGCGGGCGAAACCGCCCGCCCCGTCCGTTTAATCCTCAAGAGTGGCTTGCATATCCTCGAGGAGCCCTGCAATCAGTTCCTTTGCTTCTTCCGGGTCTTTCGTTGTCAGCGCCTTCCGGAGCGTCCGAATTGCCTGCCGGAGAAAACCGGCAAATTGCTTGTCTGTCATCCCCATGGTTACGGTCTCCTTTCCTTTAGGATATGTTTATTGTAACATAAAGCTCGTCTGCTGTCAAAAAGGATTATACCTCAATCTGCTCCATCACGAAGGCCTCAATGATGTCGCCCTCCTTGATGTCGCTGTACTTCTCGATCCCAATGCCGCACTCCCCACAAAATCTTCGATTTTGCGGGGGCCCCAAGGATTTTAATGCTCGGGCGAAATGAATTCGCCCTGCGCAAATCTCCGCCTGCGGCTCCGATTTTACGCGCCATTCGGCGCGCCCCGCTGCGCAGGGTACTCGTGCGGCATTATACTTCGATTTGTTCCATTACAAAGGCTTCAATGATATCTCCTTCTTTGATATCGCTGTACTTCTCGATCCCAATGCCGCACTCGTAGCCCCGGGCGACCTCCTTCACGCTGTCCTTGAAGCGCTGGAGGGAGTTCATCACGCCCTCGTGGATGACGATGCCGTCCCGCACCAGGCGGATCTGGGCGTTCCGGGCCACCTTGCCCTCGGTGACGTAGCACCCGGCCACGAAGCCCACGCCGGTGATCTTGTACACCTGCCGCACCTCGGCCTCGCCCAGGGCAACCTCCTTGAACTTGGGGGCCAGCATCCCCTTCATGGCGGCCTCGATCTCGTTGATGCAGTCGTAGATCACCCGGTACATCCGCATATCCACCTTGTTCCGGGCGGCGGACTCGGCAGCGTTTTTGTCCGGGCGGACGTTGAAGCCCACGATGATGGCGTTGGAGGTGGTGGCCAGCATCACG
>CATLEJ010000062.1 GCA_949916125.1 uncultured Oscillospiraceae bacterium | reverse complement strand
TGGTGCCGGCCTGGTTGCCCACCCTCTGGGACAGCGGGGTCACCTGCGGGGGATAGCCCAGGTCTGCCCGGACGCTGGGGATCTCGGCCAGGGCGGCGTCGAACTTGTCCATGGCGTTCAGGTCCTTCAGGTTAGCAATCATGTTGGACAGCATCCCGCCGGGCACCTTGTACACCAGGGCCTGGGAGTCGGTGGCCATGCTCTTGGGGTTGATGAGGCCGGAGTCCACGTACTTCTGCTTGATGGGCTTGAAGTAGTCGTTGACCTTGTTGATCACGTCCTCATTCAGACCGGTGTCCACGCCGTACTGCTGGAGGGCGTAGAACATGGTCTCGGTGGCGGCCTGGCTGGTGCCGTTGGAGAAGCAGGAGGTGGCGGTGTCGATCACATCCACCCCGGACTGGACGGCGGCCAGCAGGGTCATATAAGCCATGCCGGTGGTGCAGTGGGTGTGGAGGATGATGGGCATATCGCCGATGGCGTCCTTGATGCCCTTGATGAGGCCCTCGGCCTCGTTGGGGCTCATGGTGCCCGCCATATCCTTCAGGCAGATGGTGTCGAAGCCCATCTCCTTGAGCTCCTTGCACATCTCCACGTACTTGGCCACGGTGTGCACCGGGCTCTGGGTGTAGGAGATGCAGCCGGAGGCCACGGTGTTCTTGGTGGCGTACTTCTTGGTGGCCTCCAGGGCGGTGGTGATGTTGCGGAAGTCGTTGAGGGCGTCGAAGATGCGGATCACGTCGATGCCGTTCTTGATGGACAGCTCCACGAACTTCTCCACCACGTCGTCGTGGTAGTGCTTGTAGCCCAGCAGATTCTGGCCGCGCAGCAGCATTTGCAGGCGGGTGTTGGGCATATTCTTGCGGATGTTGCGCAGCCGCTCCCAGGGATCCTCCCCCAGGTAGCGCAGGCAGGAGTCGAAGGTGGCGCCGCCCCAGCACTCCACCGAGTAGTAGCCGGCCTTGTCCATGGTGGACAGGATGTCGGCGTAGTCGGTGTAGGGCAGGCGGGTGGCCATCAGGGACTGGTTTGCGTCACGGAGCACGGTCTCCGTGAACTGAACCTGTTTCTTCAAATTGGATACACCTCCAAATTTCTCTTGGCTTGGATCAAGTCCGATGTGGGAAAACAGGGCGCCGCGCCGAAGCACGGCGCCCTCGTTCGCCCGATGTTTTTGAAATTCCTATAACGAATTTATGATAGACCGGATGTAGGGGCGGCTATCAGCCACCCGCAGCTATGCGTTGGTTCTCCGGTCGGTGTGGGCGGATGGTATCCGCCCCTACATGGCGTTTCTTACAGCTTCGGCCCAGCCTCGACGAGGGCCTTGCCGGCGTCGTTGCCGGTGTACTTCACGAAGTTCTTCACGAAGCGGCCGGCCAGATCCTTGGCCTTGGCGTCCCACTCGCGGGGATCGGCGTAGGTGTCCCGGGGATCCAGGATGGCGGGGTCCACGCCGGGCAGGGCGGTGGGCACCGCCAGGTTGAAGTAGGGGATGGTCTTGGTCTCGGCCTTCAAAATGGAGCCGTCCAGGATGGCATCGATGATGCCGCGGGTGTCCTTGATGGAGATGCGCTTGCCAGTGCCGTTCCAGCCGGTGTTCACCAGGTAGGCCTTGGCGCCGGACTTCTCCATCTTCTTCACCAGCTCCTCACCGTACTTGGTGGGGTGCAGCTCCAGGAAGGCCTGGCCGAAGCAGGCGGAGAAGGTGGGGGTGGGCTCGGTGATGCCCCGCTCGGTGCCGGCCAGCTTGGAGGTGAAGCCGGACAGGAAGTAGTACTGGGTCTGCTCCGGGGTGAGGATGGACACCGGGGGCAGCACGCCGAAGGCGTCGGCGGACAGGAAGATCACGTTCTTGGCGTCGGGGCCGGAGGAGGCGGGGTGGACGTTCTTCACGATCTTCTCGATGTGCTCGATGGGGTAGGAAACGCGGGTGTTCTCGGTGACGGACTTGTCGGCGAAGTCGATCTTGCCCTCGGCGTCCACGGTGACGTTCTCCAGCAGGGCGTTGCGCTTGATGGCGTTGTAGATGTCGGGCTCGGAGTCCTTGTCCAGGTTGATGACCTTGGCGTAGCAGCCGCCCTCGAAGTTGAACACGCCGTTGTCGTCCCAGCCGTGCTCGTCGTCGCCGATGAGCAGGCGCTTGGGATCGGTGGACAGGGTGGTCTTGCCGGTGCCGGACAGGCCGAAGAACAGGGCGGTGTTCTCGCCGTTCATGTCGGTGTTGGCGGAGCAGTGCATGGAGGCCATGCCCTTCAGGGGCAGGAAGTAGTTCATCATGGAGAACAGGCCCTTCTTCATCTCGCCGCCGTACCAGGTGTTGAGGATGACCTGCTCACGGCTGGTGATGTTGAAGATGGCGGCGGTCTCGGAGTTGAGGCCCAGCTCCTTGTAGTTCTCCACCTTGGCCTTGGCGGCGTTGTAGGAGATGAAGTCGGGCTTGAAGTTCTTCAGCTCTTCCTCGGTGGGGGCGATGAACATATTCTTCACGAAGTGGGCCTGCCACGCCACCTCCATGATGAAGCGCACCGCCATGCGGGAGTCGGGGTTGGTGCCGCAGAACACGTCCATCACGTACAGCTTCTTGTTGGACAGCTCCTTGACGGCCAGGGCCTTGCAGGCCTCCCACGCCTCCTGGGAGGCGGGCTTGTTGTCGTTCTTGAACTCGTCGGAGGTCCACCACACGGTGTCCTTGGAGTTCTCGTCCATCACGATGAACTTATCCTTGGGGGAGCGGCCGGTGTAGATGCCGGTCATCACATTGACGGCGTCCAGCTCGGTGAGCTGGCCCTTTTCGTAGCCCTCCAAGGTGGGGTCCATCTCCGCCTCGAAGAGCTGCTCATAGGTGGGATTGTATATGACTTCTTTGATACCGGTGATGCCATACTGTTCCAATCCGTAGGTTTCCATAAATGTTTCCTCCTCAAATATGGTGTATCATTCCAGCGCCCGGGTCCGAGGGACGGAGATGGACGCGAGCCAATGGGGTTGGGGGGAAGTTTTCCCTCACCGATTACGCAGTATAGCACAGAATTCTCCGCATTTCCATGGCTATTTGCAACACTATGTTAAAATTTACACAAAATCAGCGTTTTGCCCAACGGCTCCGCGAAGAATCGGGAAAACTCGGTAAGGGATTCGGCACAATGACGAAGGAAAGAGAGGAAAAAAACGCGTTCTTTCGAGGGAATCTGCCGCCGGAAAAAGAAAGCTCCCCACCCTCCATCATCGGGAAGGCGGGGAGCTTTTGTCCGCACGTTACTCCGCAGAGATCGCGCCCATGGGGCAGGTGCCCTCGCAAGCGCCGCAGTCGATGCAGGCGCCGGCGTCGATCACCATGTGGTCGTCGCCCATGGAGATCGCACCCACGGGGCAGGAGCTCTCGCAAGCGCCGCAGGAAACGCAAGTGTCGTTGATTACGCGTGCCATGTAACATACACCTCCAAATGCAGAATGTGTTTGAACCGCCTTTTATTGTACCACATCCCCGAAAAATTGCAATAAGAAATTTTGACCGGGAAACAGGTATAATTCCGGCTAAAAATTCCCATCCTCTCCAAAGAAAGATAAGAGCCTGTATTGCGGGACGGGACGCCGGCGGCCGGGGAAATTTCCATATCGGACCCACATGGAGCCGGAGGTGGAGGCAGTGTTTATGCCCGGGAATACGGGTTCTGGAAACAGGAGCTGGGATCAAATGGAACGGCTTGGATTTTTTCAGCGTTTGCGAGGTTTTTTTATGATGGATTGGGAAAAGAAGCAGCCGCCCCGGGACACAGCGGGGCGCGGCGGGGGGGACCCGCAGGCCCTGTACCGGGAGGAACGGACCCGGGCCAGGGAGGGGGCGGATACGCGCCTCACCGACAAGTTCTCCCGGGACCTCACCCGGCTGGCGGCCCTGGGCGGGCTGGATCCGCTGGTGGGCCGGGACAGGGAGGTGGGCCGTGTCATCCAGATTTTGGCCCGCCGGACCAAGAACAACCCCGCCCTCATCGGCGAGCCGGGGGTGGGCAAAACCGCCGTGGCGGAGGGGCTGGCCCTGCGCATGGCCTCCGGCGCGGTGCCCGAGCCCCTGCGGGGCAAGCGCCTGCTGAGCCTGGATCTGGTGTCCATGGTGGCGGGCACCAAGTACCGGGGGGAGTTTGAAGAGCGGGTGAACCAGGTGCTGGCCGAGGTGCGCCGGGCCGGGAACGTGATTTTGTTCCTGGACGAGCTGCACAACATTGTGGGGGCGGGGTCCGCCGAGGGGGCCATCGACGCGGCCAACATCCTCAAGCCCGCCCTGAGCCGGGGGGAAATCCAGGTAGTGGGGGCCACCACCCTGGAGGAGTACCGCAAGTATATCGAGAAGGACGCCGCCCTGGAGCGGCGCTTCCAGCCCGTGAAGGTGGAGGAACCCACCCCGGACCAGGCCAAGGCCATCCTGCGGGGCCTGCGCCGCCGGTATGAGGAGCACCACGGCCTGGCCATTTCCGACGGGGCCATCGACGCGGCGGTGGAGCTGTCCCAGCGGTATCTGCCCGACCGCTTCCTGCCAGACAAGGCCATCGACCTCATCGACGAGGGGGCGGCCCGGCTGCGCATGGAGGAAGATGTGCCCATCACGCTGCGGGCGCTGTCCGACCGGGCGGAGCGGGCGGCCCGGGAAAAAGCCCAGGCCATTGCCGCCCAAGACTTTGAGCGGGCGGCCATCCTCCGGGACGCGGAGGCGGACTTCCGCCGGGAGCTGGACCGCAAGCAGGCCCGCCAGAAGGGAGGGGCCGCCCGGGAGCTTGGACGGGAGGACGTGGCGGCGGTGCTGGCCCAGTGGACGGGCATCCCCCTGGAGTCCATCACCAAGGGGGAGGCCAGGCGCCTGCTGGAACTGGAGGGGGAGCTGCACCGCCGTGTGGTGGGCCAGGACAAGGCGGTGTCCGCCGTGGCCGCCGCCATCCGCCGCAGCCGGGTGGGGCTGAAGGAGCCCAACCGCCCGGTGGGGGTGTTCCTGTTCCTGGGCCCCACAGGGGTGGGCAAAACGGAGCTGTGCCGGGCCCTGGCGGCGGCGCTGTTCGGCAGCGAGGACGCGCTGATCCGCTTCGATATGTCCGAATATATGGAGAAGCACGCCGCCTCCCGGCTGGTGGGCTCGCCCCCGGGCTATGTGGGCCATGAGGAAGGGGGACAGCTCACCGAGCAGGTGCGCCGCCGCCCCTGGTCGGTGGTGCTGTTCGACGAGCTGGAGAAAGCCCACGACGACCTGCAGAATATTCTGCTCCAGGTGATGGAGGACGGGCAGCTCACCGATGGCCAGGGCCGCCGCGCGGATTTCCGCAACACGGTGGTGGTGATGACCTCCAACATCGGGGCCCAGAAGCTGGTGAGCAAGTCGCCCCCCCTGGGCTTTGCCGGGGGGAATACCGACGACAGGCGCCGGGAGGCGGTGATGGCGGAGCTGAAGGGGCGCTTCAAGCCGGAATTCCTCAACCGCCTGGACGAGGTAATCCTGTTTGACCGCCTGGAGCGCCGGGATCTGGAGCGCATCGCCCTGCGGATGCTTGGGGGAGTCCGGGGCCGCCTGTCCGAGCTGGGGGTGGACCTGGACGCCCGGTGGGAGGCCGTATCCCTGCTGGCCGACCCGGGCAGCGAGCGGGAACAGGGGGCCCGGCCCATCCGCCGGGCGGTGCGCCGCCGGGTGGAGGAACCCGCCGCAGACCTGCTGCTGTCCGAGCAGCTGGGGGCGGGGGACACCCTGTGCCTGGCGGTGGAGCAGGAGAATATCGTGCTGCGCACGGAGAAGCGCCAAGTGTAGGAAGACATTGGTTTAAAAGCCGTACTCAGCGTGGCGAAAAACTTCTCGCCACGCTGAGCCCCCGCCCGGTACCGGGCGGGGTTTTTTCAGAGCGTGGGAACACGCGGGACGGAACGGATAATATTAAAGGACGGGGAATAATCATTCAATTTACTGGGTGAAAGCAAATGAATATGTGGGAAACATATGAAATATTACTTATAATGACGGGAGAAATAACGAATAATTATGCATTTTATTGATTGCGGCAAAGGGGACAGAGGCGTATACTTATACAAACGGTCCCACAGAGGGCCGGGGCAGGATGAAAATGGAGGGGAATACCGTGTCTGACATTAAAAAGGTTGTGCTTGCGTATTCGGGAGGCCTGGATACGTCGATCATTATCCCGTGGCTGAAGGAAAACTATCACGACCCGGAGATCATCGCCGTCTCCGCGGACGTGGGCCAGGGGGACGAGCTGGACGGCATCGAGGAGAAGGCCCTGGAGACCGGCGCGGCGAAGGTGCGCGTCGAGGACCTCACCGACATCATGGTGGACGAGGTGATTATTCCGTCCATGATGATGGGGGCCAAGTATGAGGACTACCTGCTGGGCACCGCCTTTGCCCGGCCGGTGATCGCCCGCCGTCTGGTGGAGATCGCCCGGGAGGAGGGCGCGGACGCCATCTGCCACGGCTGTACCGGCAAGGGCAACGACCAGGTGCGCTTTGAGCTGGCCATCAAGCGTTTTGCGCCAGATATGAAAATCATCGCCCCCTGGCGGGAGTGGTCCATCCGGAGCAGGGAGGAAGAAATCGACTATGCCGAGGCCCACGGCGTCCCCCTGAAGATCTCCCGGGAAAACAGCTATTCCAAGGACAAGAACCTGTGGCACCTGTCCCATGAGGGGCTGGACCTGGAGGACCCCTCCAACGAGCCCAAGTACGACGAGCCGGGCTTCCTGGAGATGAGCGTGTCCCCCTTCCGGGCCCCCGACGTCCCCACCACGGTGACCATCGACTTCGAGAAGGGCTGGCCCGTGTCCATCAACGGGGAAAAGATGAAGGCGTCCGACCTGATCCGCAAGCTGAATGAGCTGGGCGGCGCCAACGGCATCGGCCTGCTGGACATTGTGGAAAACCGGCTGGTGGGCATGAAGGACCGGGGCCTGTACGAGACCCCCGGCGGCGCGATCCTCTACCGGGCCCATGAGGTGCTGGAGATGATTACGCTGGACAAGGACACGGCCCACATGAAGCGCAAGCTGTCGGTGGATTTTGCCGACCTGCTCTATAACGGCAAGTGGTTCACCCCCCTGCGGGAGGCCCTCCAGGCGTTCGCCCTGGACACCCAGAAGCACGTCACCGGGACGGTGAAGCTGAAGCTCTACAAGGGCAACCTGATCACCTCCTCCGTCACCTCCCCGGAAACGCTGTACTCCGAGGAGCTGGTGACGTTTGAGGAGAGCGACTACAACCAGAACGACGCGTCCGGGTTCATCAACCTGTGGGGACTGCCCGACACGGTGCAGGCGCTGCGGGAACAGGGCAGGCTGTGAGCCCTGGGGCCCGTATTTACAAGTTCGATACAATCATTGCGGTTTCGTAACAGCCATGTTACCGCACCGTTACCGCATCTTAAGCACATTTTAATACAAAATGCCCCCGGCTTGTAGTATACTGGTTCCGGCGTCCTCCCGGAGCGGGAGGGCGGAGGAACCGGGCCGGTTTCTCAAAGCACCATGTCAAGGAGGAACACTATGAGCACCGAAACGATGGAAAACAAGGGCCAGGGCAGGGGGGCAAAGGCTGTCAAGGCCGTGGGGGCGGGGCTGCTGGCCCTGTGCCTTGTGGGGAGCCTGGGGCTGAATGTGTACCAGGCCCAGGCCCAGAAGCGGTATGCCGACGCCATGAACGGCTTCATTACCGAGCAGAAGGACCGCTGGGCCAAGGAGGAAGAACAGGAAAACACCTACCAGGAGGACGGCTTCAAGGTGGGCGGGGAATATGAGATCCGCTCCACCACCCATATCTCCGACGCCTACAAGAGCGGGGACGACAGCCAGCTGAGCGAACAGGACAAGGAAACCCTGAAAATGGCTGAGGACGTGCTGGACGAGGTGATCCGGGACGGCATGGGCAACTATGAGAAGGAGCTGGCCGTCTACCAGTGGATGGTGGAGAACATCGGCGGGGGTTCCGAGGGCGTGATCGGCCGCCCCGGCGGGAGCAGCAGCCCCTTTACCCCCCACGACGTGCTGAAAAGCAAAAACGCGGTGTGCGTGGGCTATGCCACTACCTTCCGGCTGTTCATGAATATGCTGGGCATGAACTGCCGTATCGTACACAACGACTACCATTCCTGGGACCTGGTGGAGCTGGAACAGGATCAGTGGTACCACGTGGACGTGTACAGCGACGCCCATGGCGCCAAGTTTGCCAACTTCAATATGACCGACGATATCTGCAATATGGGCCACAGCTGGGACGGCTCCGCCCTTCCGGTGGCGGACAGTGTGAAATACTCCCCCGCCGTACAAAACAGCGTGGAGCTGGATGGCCTGCTGGATGTGCCCGCCCAGTTTAAAAAGGCTCTGGACGAGAGGCAGGGCGCGGTGTACTACCGCTTCAAGACCCCGCTGACCGAGGCGGAGCAGTCCACGGCGAATTTCCTGGTGAACGTGCTGGAGAGCGCTATCAACTCCACGATAGAGGAAGCCTACTTCCGGGCCATGTGGTATCCTGGGGAGGACGGAACCGACATTCTGGGCCTGCTGGTGGAGCGGCATGACGAGGACGAGCCGGATCCCGGCTTTGACCCATCCTCCCCCGAGGGCAAGGCCGTCATCAAGGCCATTGCCGAGGCCTTCGGGCTGGATCCCGCCACCCTGGGCGACACCGGGGACGACCCCATATACGAGCCCTTCCCCACCCCCGTGCCCGAGACGAAAAACGGCGGCAGCGTGATCATCGACTGAGGGGGCGCGGCATGAGAAACAGTGTGAAACGGATTGCCTGCGCCGCCCTGGCGGCCCTGCTGCTGGCCTGCGCCTGGGGGTGCGGCCCCAAGGAGCCGGAGAATCCGGGGAAGGACGTGGATGTGGCCGCCCTGGGGGAGGCCATGCAGAGAGCGGACCCCACCCTGCCGGAGATGGTCACCGTGACCAGCAAGGGGGAGAAGGCCGCGGCGGACTTCTCCTACCTGTCCGACATGGACTATAAGCTGGTGGACGAATTTTACTACACCTTTGCCGATGCGGGCACGGCGGAGGAGATCGCGGTGATCGGCCTGAAGGACGCGGGGGACGCCGCCGCCATGATGGACTCCCTCCACAGGCATATCGAGCAGCGGCAGGGCACCTTCCGGGAGTACGACCCGGAGCAGATTCCCCTCACCGAGAATGCGGTGATCATCCGGGAGGGGCGCTATGTGGCGCTGATTGTCAGCGAAAAGTGCGGGCTGGTGCAGAATACCTTCCGGGAAAGTTTTCAATAAAAGGGCGCCGGGCCCTGTCCATTCGGGCGGGGTCCGGCGCGGATTGTACCGGGAGAACGCGCAATTCACGAAGGAGCGGATCAATATGAAACTCTGGGCGGGACGGTTCCAGAAGGAGACAAATACGCTGGTCAATGATTTCAACTCGTCCATCGGCTTTGACGCCCGGCTGTACGGGCAGGACATCCGCGGCTCCATCGCCCACGCCGATATGCTGGGGGACACAGGGATCATCGAGCGGGCGGAGGCGGATAAGATCATTGAGGGCCTGCGGGCCATCCTGGCGGATATCGAGGGCGGCCGGGTGGAGTTCTCCCTTGAAAACGAGGACATCCACATGAACATCGAGGCCCTGCTCACCCAACGCATCGGGAACACGGGCAAGCGGCTGCACACCGCCCGCTCCCGCAACGACCAAGTGGCCACCGATTTCCGGCTGTATGTGAAGGAGGAAATCCCCCGGATCATCGGCCTGGTGCTGGACCTGGAGAAGGTGCTGGTGAAGAAGGCCCGCGCCCACCTGTCCACCGTCATGCCCGGGTATACCCACCTCCAGCGGGCCCAGCCCGTCACCTTCGGGCACTATATGATGGCCTACGCCAATATGTTCAAACGGGACGTGACCCGGCTGGAGGACTGCCGGGCGCGGCTGGACGAGTGCCCCCTGGGCTGCGGGGCGCTGGCCACGTCCACCTACCCGGTGGACCGCTTCCAGACCGCCGCCGCCCTGGGCTTCCCCAGGCCCACAGACAATTCCCTGGACACGGTGGGCGACCGGGACTATGCCATTGAGCTGCTGTCGGCGCTGTCCATTTTGATGATGCATTTGTCCCGCTTTTCTGAGGAAATCATCGCGTGGTGCTCCTGGGAGTTTAGGTTTGTGGAGCTGGACGACGCCTACTCCACCGGCTCGTCCATCATGCCCCAGAAGAAGAACCCGGACGTGGCCGAGCTGGTGCGGGGCAAAACCGGGCGGGTGTACGGTTCCCTGATGACCCTGCTCACGGTGATGAAGGGCCTGCCGCTGGCCTACAACAAGGATATGCAGGAGGACAAGGAGCCGGTATTTGACGCCATCGACACCGTGGAAATGTGCGTGCCGGTGTTTGCCGCTATGCTGGACACCCTGACGGTGAAGGACAAAAATATGGCTCAGGCGGCGTCCGTGGGCTTTATCAACGCCACGGACTGCGCCGACTACCTGGTCAAGAAGGGCCTGCCCTTCCGGGAGGCGTATATGATCGTGGGCCGTCTGGTGAACCTGTGCCTGAAGAAGGGGAAAAGCCTGGACGCCCTGCCGCTGAAGGAGTACCACACCATCTCCGGGCTGTTTGACTGGGACGTGTATGACGCGCTCCGGCTCAGGACCTGCGTCAACGGGCGCAAAGTATATGGCGGCCCGGCGGAGGAAAGCGTAAAGCGCCAGATTGCGCTGATCGAGGAATTTATTGCGGCCCGCTCCGTGGAGGGCTGATCTGCGAGGGAAAGTCCCCGGTGGGGGCTTTCCTTTTTTCGTCCGTTGTGGTATAATTCCCAGGTATATAAGGGGGGACGCAGGATGACTCCAGAGGAACAGCTTCAGCAGTGGGTTTCCGACAGCGGCAGCATTGTCTTTTTCGGCGGGGCGGGCGTGTCCACCGAGAGCGGCATCCCGGATTTTCGCAGCGTGGACGGCCTGTACCACCAGAAGTACGACGAGCCGCCGGAGACCATTTTGAGCCATACTTATTTCACCCGGTACACGGAGAAGTTTTACCGCTTTTACCGGGACAAGATGCTCTGCCTGGACGCCAGGCCCAACGCCGCCCACAACAAGCTGGCGGAGCTGGAGCGGGCGGGCAGGCTGACGGCGGTGGTCACCCAGAACATCGACGGCCTGCACCAGCTTGCGGGGAGCCGCACGGTGTATGAGCTCCACGGCTCCGTCCATCGGAATTACTGCACCCAATGCCATGCCTTTTATGGCGTGGAATTGATCGCGGAGGGGACGGGCGTGCCCAAGTGCCCGGTGTGCGGGGGGCTTGTAAAGCCGGATGTGGTGCTCTACGAGGAAGGCCTTGACCAGGACACGGTGGAGGGGGCGGTGCGCGCCATTGCCGGGGCGGATATGCTGATTGTCGGGGGGACGTCGCTGGTGGTGTACCCCGCGGCGGGGCTGATCCGGTATTACCGGGGAAACAGGCTGGTGCTCATCAACCGGGACCCCACCCCCTATGACCGGGAGGCGGACCTGGTGATCCATGATTCTATCGGGAAAGTGCTGGGGGGGATTGCGGTATGAAGCCCAATAAGCCGGACCGGGTGGGGCAGGTGTTTGCCGCCCTGGGCAAATCGGTGTGCTATCTGGCCCTGTTTGTGGGGATGCAGGTGGCGGTGATGCTGCCCGCGGTGTTCGCCGCCGTGGCCGGGGACATAACGGGGGAGCCGGCGGAAAATCTGTACGACATGGCCGGCCTGGACCCGCTCGCCCTCACGCTGATCTCCGGGCTGCTCACCATCGCCGTGGTGATGGCGGTCTACCTGATCCGCCGGAAGGAGCTCGGCGAGGCGCTGTGGCTGCGCCCGGTGCCCGCGCCCACACTGCTGACGGGGGCGTCCATGGCCCCAACGCTGTATCTGGTGGTGGGCATCGGGCTGGCCCTGCTGCCCACGGCGTGGAAGGAGAGCTACGACGAGGCGGCCGCCGGTGTCGACAGCGGCACCCTTGTGGGCTTTGTGGCGGTGGCGCTGGTGGCCCCGGTGGTGGAGGAGCTGATCTTCCGGGGGCTTATGCTCAACCGGCTCAGCCGTGCGATGCCGGGGTGGCTGGCGGTGGTGCTGTCCGCCGCCACGTTTGGGGTGTGCCACGGGCACCCGGTCTGGTTTGCCTACGCCTTTGTCCTTGGGGTGGTGTTCGGGTGGATCAGCCTACAGACCCGGTCCATCCTGCCGTCCATACTGGGCCATCTGACCTTTAACGCCATCGGCCAGGTCTTGAGCCTGCTGCCGGAGAGCGAGGATGGGATGGAGCTGGTCACCGCCATGGGGGTGCTGCTGATTGTTGCCATCGCGGCCCCGCTGTTTAACCGCCAGGCCATTGGGGCGCTGTTCCGCCGTGCGCCAAAAGCGGTCCCGACGGCACAGGCGGAGGGATGGGAACTGCCGGCGGCGCCGAAAAACTATGACTACGACCCCTGGGATGAATAAACTGCGCCCTGTCCTTGGCAAGGGGACAGGGCGTTTTACTACTGTTGATTTATTGAAAAACAATAAAAAATACTTGACAAACGATATCACCCGTGGTATGCTCTGGGGCAAGAGGTGGTTGAAATGGAACAAACTTCCGTGCAGAAGCTGGCCCGGGTGCTGCGGGTGCTGGTGATCATCACATTTGTGTGCAACATCATCGTGCTGTTCTTTGTACCCACCCTTGCGGCCATGCTGACGGAGAACCGATGGGACGGGCAGACCATGGAGCGGCTCATGACCGGGGAGAGCGTGGGGTTTTGGCTGGGCTTCACCATTCACAGTTGGAATCCTGTTATCTGGATGCTGGCCTTGACGGCGGACAACCTGTATTGGCCGGTGCTGTCCCTGTTTTTGCTGTTCTGTGGTGTCTGCACCGCCGTCATCCTCTGGCAGGGTAAGCGGGTGCTGGACACCATTCTAAAGGGGAGCCCCTTTGCTATGGGCAACGCCAAAAGCATGAAGCGGGCGGCCATCTGCTGCTTTGGGATCTCCGGGGCGGCGCTGGTGCGGCTTATTTGGGGGTTCGCGTACTATCGGAGCATCGCACCCCTGCTGACCTACAATGCCCTGTTCGTCCCCATCTTCCTTATGGGCGGGCTGCTGTTTCTGGTGATGTCCGCCTTGTTCCGGCAGGCCGCCCAGATCAAGGCGGAAAACGACCTGACGATTTAGGGGGCGGGGCGTATGGAAGCGGTAAGCCGTCCCCGCCCCCGCAGGGGGCGGGGACAGGAAGGAGGGTGCGGCGTATGGCAATTATGGTCAACCTGGACGTGGTGATGGCCAAACGGAAGATGTCCCTGGGGGAGCTGTCCCAGCGGGTGGACGTGACCATGGCCAACCTGTCCATTTTGAAGAACAACAAGGCCAAGGCGGTGCGCTTTTCCACGCTGGAGGCCATCTGCAAGGCCCTGGACTGCCAGCCGGGGGACATTCTGGAGTACGTCCCCGACGAAACGGAAAAGGAGGAATTCTGATATGCTTTGGATTTGGTCTGTGCTGGAGCTGGGCTTTGGCTTGGCCGCGTGGGGGCTGGGCGTGGCGGCGGCGGCAGGATCTGACGCGCCTGTGCGGCCTGGGGAGCCTGGCCTGCTGTGCCGTGTCCCTGTGCACTGTGGTGTTCGCGCTGGCCCGCTATGCGGATATTGAGGACGTCTCCGCCTTTCTGGATACGGCCAACGCCTTCCGGCTGGCCGCCGGGGTGCTGTTGGCGGGGACGCTGGCGCTGAACGCCGCCGCCCTGTTCCTCTGCCCCCGGCGGCGGGAGGGCTGACAACGGCATAAAACAGACCGCATGACCGCCCCGGCCATGGGGGCGGTTTTTTGCGGCCCAATTTGGAAAGGAGAACACAAATATGAAGCGCTTTTTGACGCTGTGCCTGCTCCTGCTTCTGGCGGCGGGCTGCGCCGTGGGCAGGCCCTCCGGCAAGCTGGAGCGGATCGGCCGGGCGCTGGACCAGGATCTGTCCGGCGGGACGGTGTCGCGGTTTGAGTACAGCCACGGCGGCTTCCTCGGCGACGGCCTCACCGCCGCGGAGGTGGAGATCGGCGGGCTGGCGGAGGCCCTGGCCGCCGCCCCGGGCTGGCGGCCCCTGCCCCCGTCGGAGAACACCGCCCAGGCCCTCCAGCTGTGCGGGCTGGAGGAGCTGCCGGAGGAGGGCTACTGCTACCTCTATGACCGCCACAGCGACAGCACGGATCCCTATGACGACTCCCGGCTGCACCAGCGGCACTCCTGGAATTTCACCGCGGCGGTGTACGACAGCGGGCGCGGACGGCTCTATTTCTACAGATTTGACACATAGGAGGGAACTGCGATGAAAAAAGTGTTTGCGGCGGGGCTGGCAGCCCTGTGGCTGACCGTCCTGGCCGGCTGCAGCCGAGGCGGCGGCCTTGAGGCCGATCTGGTGTTCGTCAACCAGTCGGGCGCGGTGATCGTGGAGGTGGTGGTGGAGTTCCAGGATCAAAGCGGGGGAACCCGGAACGCCGACAGCTCCCCTCTGAAGCGGGGGGAATCCTTCGGCTTCGAGGCGGGGGAGTACCCGGTGACGGTGTATGTGTACGACAAGGCCGTGGGCGACGTGGCGGAGGGGGCGCTGGCCCAGCTCACCATCCCGAAAGCCCCGCCTGAGGGGGAGCGGTGGTACGTCGCCGCCCGGGATGGGACGAAGGGCCTGACCCTTCTCACCAGCGATCATCTGCCGGATCCGGACGAGGCGGGCTGAGCCCGGGTGCGTTCGCCTTGCCTTTCCGGGAAAACTGTGCTATCATAAGGGCAGTTTAAGGGAAAGAGGTGCGGCCATGATCGCGTCGGAACGTCAATTCCACATCAACTGCAAGGCCGGGGACGTGGGGCGGTACTGCATCCTCCCCGGGGATCCAGGGCGGTGCGAAAAGATCGCCCAATACTTTGACAACCCCGTCCATGTTACCACCAACCGGGAGTATGTCACCTACACCGGCGCCCTCCTGGGCGAGCGGGTGAGCGTCACCTCCACCGGCATCGGCGGGCCCT
>CATLEJ010000061.1 GCA_949916125.1 uncultured Oscillospiraceae bacterium | reverse complement strand
ATTTCCCGGCACAGCGCCCGGTATTTCTCCAGCGCCGCCCGGTTGGCCTCCAGATAGAGGCGGGCCTTGTCCGCGCCGAAGCTGCGGATCAGCCTGTCATAGACCAGCCCGTGCTGCACCGTGAGCTTGGCGGTGGTGTTTTGGGTGACGCCGCTGCAAATGGTTTTGGCCTCCAGCAGCGCGTAGTCCGCCCCCGCCTGTTTTAGGCAGCGGGCGCACAGCAGCCCCGCGATCCCGCCCCCGATGATGACGGTGTCCGTCTCCAGGTCCCCTTCCAGCGGGGGAAAGGACGGCAGCCGCGCCGTCTGCGTCCACAGCGATGCCATTGTATCGCCTCCTTTTCCCCCAGTATCTCCACTTCGTGTCCGGTCTATGATTGGACGGATTGTCCGCCTGGCCGCAGCGGCACAGGCCGCAAAAGAAGCACGCGCCTTGACGATATAGTCAGCACATTTGGAAATCGGTAAATGCCGATTTCCAAACAGCGGCGGAGCCGCTGCCGGGCAAAGCCCATGCGCTGACTATGAAGTCTGACACAAGGCCGCTTTGCGGCCTGTGCGGCGATGGATCGCCGCACAAGTTGAAAAGAAGTATTTACTTCTTTTCAACTGTGTCAACTATAAACGCGAAAAAGCCGGACATACTAAGAACCTGTATTCACAACCGAAACCGCCGGATGGCCGAGGGATTTTCCCGTCAGGCAAGGCAAATTTTCGCAGGAATCATTGGGTTTATTTCAAGAAAATTTAACGCAGCATGGCGAGAAAAGACCCGGCCAGACGGTGGATTGAGGTTATGAATACAGGTTCTAAGAAAACCTCTGGTTCCATCGCGGAATTCCGGTGCACAGGGCCCGGAAAGCGCCGGCGGCGCGTTGTACCAGCGGTTTTTGGAAGGCATTCTGGGATAAAGAGGAGATGACGGCTATGATCGAACAGGATACGGTGCGGCTGCTGCGGGAATGCGACGCGGGGGTCAAAATGGGCGTGGCCTCCCTGGACGACGTGATCGACCATGTGCGGGACCAGAAGCTGCGGCACTGCCTGGTCAACTGCCAGGAAAAGCACAAGGCGCTGGACCACGAGATCCAGACCCTGCTGGACCAATATCACGACGACGGCAAGGAGCCCAGCCCCATGGCCAAGGGGATGTCCTGGGCGAAAACCAACCTGAGGCTGGGCATGGACGACTCCGACCGGACCATCGCGGACCTCATGACGGACGGCTGCAATATGGGCAGCAAATCCCTGCGAAAGTACCTGAACCAGTACGAGGCGGCGGACGAGCGCTCCAAAAACATCGCCAAGCGCCTGATCCGCCTGGAGGAAGAGCTGGTGGAGGACGTGCGCCCCTACCTGTAAGCCAAAAGGGCCGGATTCCCAACCGGGAATCCGGCCCTCAGCGTGTCGAAAAAGTCTTTTCGCCACGCTGAGGGCGGGTTTTTGGAACAAGGGGCGTTCCAAAAACCCGTTGATTGAACGTGAAAGACACCCCTCCTGGGTTTCTTTCACACTATCTTCCTTCCCGGTGTCGGGACAGAAGCATTTTTCAGCAGCTTCAGGGCCCTCCGCCGTTTAGTGCGCGCCCGCGCCCCGCTCGCAGCGGTTGCCCCAGGAGTCGATGAGCTGGTCCCCCCGGTAGACGCAGATGATCTCGCAGTGGTTGGAGCACCCCCCGCAGCTGGCCTCCCGGGTGCGGAAGTCCATGTCCACCAGGTCGAAGTCGAAGGCCTGCCGGGCGCCGCCCCGCCGGGCCAGGATGGCCGCGCCGATGGCCCCCATCAGGTGGCCGTTGGGGTCCACGATGACCTCGCAGCCCAGGGTGCGCTCGAAGGCGGCCACCACGCCTTTGTTTTTGCTCACGCCCCCCTGGAACACCACCGGGGACACGATCTTCTTGCCCTTGCCCACGTTGTTCAGGTAGTTGGCCGCCACTGCGTTGCACACGCCGGCGATGATATCCTCCCGGGGGTGGCCCATCTGGATCTTGTGGACCAGGTCGGACTCGGCGAACACGGTGCACCGGGCGGCGATCTGGGTGGGGTGGGTGGAGCGCAGGGCGTAGTCCCCGATCTCCTCCACCTCGATGCCTAAACGCTTGGCCTGGCTGGACAGGAAGGCCCCGGTGCCCGCCGCGCACAGGGTGTTCATGGCGTAGTCCACCGCCACGCCGTTCTCCACCAGGATGATCTTGGAGTCCTGGCCGCCGATCTCCAAAATGGTGCGCACGTCGGGGTAAAAGGTGGTGGTGCCCACGGCGTGGGCGGTGATCTCGTTTTTCACCATGGTGGCCCCCAAAATGGCCCCCACCAGCTTCCGGGCGGAGCCGGTGACCCCGGTGGCCACGATCTGGTGCGCCCCCTTGTCGAACTGCCCCTCCAGCAGGCCCACCAGCTCCTTCACCGCGCCGATGGGGTTCCCCTGGGTCCAGATGTACTGGCTGGCCAGGAGGTGGTTCTGTTTGTCGATGATGACGCCCTTGGTGGAGATGGAGCCCACATCGACGCCTAAATATGCGTGTTCCAAGCTCAGAAAACCTTCTTTCTCATGTGGATCATATCGTAGAACGCCTCCAGCCGGGTCATGAGCCCCACGTCGCTGGTCTGGGCGTCATAGGTGAGGTAGAGCACCGGGATCTTGTAGTCCGCGCTGATGTTCTGGAGGACGGGCATCACGTCGATCTCCGGGGTGCAGGCGGCGGACTTCACGTGGACAATGCCGTCGAAGCCCCGCTCGGCGCACTCCCGGGCGTACCAGATGTTGGCAGTGGAGGTGGGGCCCATATCGTACCGGCACAGGTCCCGGATCTTCACCCGCAGGTTCTTCTGCCCGCTGCCGTAGCGCAGAAACTGGTTGGTGACGTTCATCCAGCGGTGCACCTCCACCCGCATATCCGCCAGCTTCTGCTCCACCTCCAGGTTGGAGAAGGCGTCCATGGCGGTGTAAAACTCCCCCACAATGCCCACCCGCAGGGGCCGTTTGGGCTTGTCCAGCCGGGTGGACTGGAAGGCCCGCCGGGCGGTCCGGTAGCCGTTCTCCACGTCGGCGCGGCTGTGGGCGGTATACATGGCGGTGAGGAAATCCTGCCAGGCCCGCCGGTACGCCCCGTCCATGGCGTCAAAGCCGCAGTTTTGATAGTATTGGGCGGTGAGCTCGTCCAGATACTCCACCATCTTCAGCCCCACCATGAACTCCGCCAGGAACCGGGCGGGGTTCACCCTGGGGTTGAAGCGCCGCACGATGCGGATATACTCCTTCTTTTTGTCCATGTCGTAGTCGGACAGGTTGATGAAATCAAACTGGTAGCCCAGATCCCGCAGGATCTGCTCCGCCAGCTCCCCGTAGTAGCCCAGCCGGCACAGCCCGTGGGTCATGAGCAGGGTGTCCGCCCCCGCCTCCAGCGACTCGATCATGCTGCCCAGGATGGTCTTGAAGGGGGTGCATACAAAGTCGGGGCTGTACCGGGTGCCCAGCTCCATGGTGCGCCTGGTGAGGGCGGGGGGCATGACGTAGCGGCAGTCCAGGGCCTGCTCCACAATATAGCGGAAGGCGCAGTTATACTCCGCGTACCGGGGGAAGGAGATGCTCCTTGTCTTTGCCTCGGCCATTACAGCGTCCCCTCCTTGAACCGGATGATGTCGATAAAGCTCTCCAGCCGGGTCTCCACCCCGGCCACGCCGCTCTGACTGTCCAGCACCAGGTTCAGCAGGGGCACGCCCTTCACCCGGCGGGCGATCAGCTCATTCACCATGGCGTCCGGCCCGCAGGGGAAGGCGCTGAGCAGGATGATGCCGTCCACCTCGTCCCGGCGCAGGGCCACGCCGCCCAGAATCTCCCGGCTGATCTCCCACTTGCAGGTGGGGGACAGCTCCCGGCTGCGCTTGACGGCGGCGTCCCGGTCCACCAGGTCCGCCCGCAGGGGGATCACCCCCGCCCGCTTCAAATAGCCCGTCACCATCCGCCCCAGGGCGGGGTCCTCAGCCCCGTAGCTGTGGGCCGCGATGAGCACCTTCATGCCCTCCCGCCTGCACAGCTGCTCCTGCTTCTGCACCCTGGCTTTGTGGTGGGCCAGCTCCGCCTTTTTCGCCGCCCGGTAGGCCTTCTTCACCGCCTTGGGCGGGCAGCCCAGGGCGCGGCCCATCTCCAGGAACCCGTCCTCCTCGTCCTTTTTCAGCAGCACGTCCACCTCGTAGGACAGCAGCTCCTGCCTGGAATCCCGGAACACGTTGCGCACCAGGTCGGGCGCGGCCTCAAACCGGGTGCAGAAGCTGCGGTGCCGCCCGAAATTGCTCACCCGCGGCGCCAGGATATAGTCGCACTTCCCCACCAGCGCCGCCACGTGGCCCAGGTAGATTTTCAGGGACAGGCACGCCTCGTCGATGGCCAGGGCCGTCCCCCGCTCCAGGATTTCCCGGTCGGTGGGGGGGCTGACCACCGTCTCCATCCCCAGATCCTGGAAAAAGGTGCGCCAGAGCACCCGGTAGCGGTAGTACAGTAGGGCCCGGGGCAGCCCGATTTTGATGGTTTGATTCTCCATAGTATGATCCCCAATATCGTGTGTCAGATTTTCGGCGCCCGCGGCGCACCGGCGCGGCGGTTGTGGCTATTGTACCACAGTCCCGCTCAAAATTCCATTGGTTTCTTTCAAACCGGCCCGCGCCCCCTTCCCCTTTTCTCTGTAAACGTTTACCATATAGGCAGTCCGACGTTACATAGAAAAGGAGCTGTTACTCATGCCGTATTCCCACACCCATTCCAACCGAATCACCCTGCGCCCCCTGGCCGCCCCGCCGGAGGTCGGCTTCCCCCTGCCCCGCTCCTCCTGCCCGGCGGACGCCAGCGCCACCCTGCGGGACTGGCTGGAGCTCTGGATGGACGCTGAAATTGAGCCCCGCCGGGCGGAGACCACCGTCAACGGCTATCGGAACATCATCCGCAACCACCTTCTGCCCGGTTTGGGGGCGGTACGGCTGGGCGACCTGACCCCCGAGCTCATCAACGGCTACTACCAGTGGCTGGCGGAGGACAAGGGGCTGTCCTCCAACACCATCCGCAAGCACCACATCCTGCTCCACACCGCCCTGAAGGCAGCCTTCCGGCAGGGGGTGCTGCCCGCCAACCCCGCCCAGCGGGCCACGCCCCCCCAGGCCACCTCCACCGACGTGCTGTACTACACTCCCGCCCGCCTGAGCTGCCTGCTGCGGGAGGTGGAGGGCCTGCCCCTGGAGCTGCCGGTGAAGCTGGCCTGCCACCTGGGGCTGCGCCGCAGCGAGGTGCTGGGCCTGCGCTGGCGGGACGTGGACCTCCAGACCGGCCTTTTGTCGGTGCGCTGGGTGCGCACCACCGTGGGCTACCGGGTGGTGGAGAAGGCCCCCAAGACCGCGGACAGCTGCCGCACCCTGTCCATCCGGGCGCTGGACAGCCTGCTGGACCTGCTCCGGGGGCTCCAGCTCCAGCGCCGGCTGGACGGCGTGCCCTGCGGCCCCGACGACTACCTGGTGCTCAATCCGGAAGGGGAGCCCTGGCACCCCAACGTGCTGTCCGCCGCCCTGACCTCCTTCGTGGCGGACCACGGCCTGCCCCCCATCACCTTCCACGGCCTGCGCCACACCTTCGCCAGCATGGCCAACAACGCCCGTGTGCCCATGTACCAGATCAGCCGGGCCATGGGCCATGCCAGCCCCAGCATCACCCAGCGCATCTACACCCACCTGTTTGACCAGACCCACGGGGAAGTGCTGGCCGCGGTGGCGGACACCATCTCCCGCCAGGCTGTCCCCCTGCCCCGGGCCAGGTGACGGGCCATGCGCGAAGAAAACGCGGGCCGGGGAACGCCCCCCGGCCCGCCAGACTGACGATCAAATGCAAAACGCCGCACCCAATCCGCGGCGGCGGCCTCACCCAAAGACATAGGCCAGCGATTTGCGGTATTGCCCGATTTTTTTCTGGATCTCCCCCACGGACAGGGTGGAAAAGGTGCTGGCAAAGCCGTAGATGTAATAGTGGGCCTCCGGCACCTCCAGGTGGGTCAGGCACTGCTCCAGGTAGTCCAGGAAATTTCGGTAGGATTCCATCCGCTGCTGGCAGCACAGCTTGGCGCAGGCCTCTCCGTCCCCCGCCTCGATGGCCTCCACCCACTGCTGGTGCTGGCACAGCGACACGGGCAGCCGCCCCTCCGTGTGGAAGGAGATGGAGGTGTACGGATAGGTCCTGCTGTGGAGCTGGGAGATGAGGGCGTACAGCTCCCGGTTCCCGCTGCCCTCGTAGATGGTGAAGTGGAAGTCGAAGTTGAGCTCGTTGTACTGCTGGAGGTTGCTGGAACGGACGCAGCTCTCCATTTTTTTGGACAGCTCCCGCAGCCTGTTCAGGCCCTCCGCGCCGATATTCCGCACGGCCAGGCGGCTGGCCGTGGATTCCAGCGCGATGGAGATCTGCATCAGCTCGTTGAACTCATCGTAGTCCCACGTGTGGACCCGCGCCCCACGGTAGGGCATGGTCTGGACGAACCCCTCCTGCTCCAGCCGCTTGATGGCCTCCCGCACCGGCATGGAGCTGATCTGGTACCGGCGGCTGATGGCGTCCGCCACCAGCTTTTCCCCCGCGGCATAGCTGCCCGACATGATTTCCTCCTTCAGCCGCTGGTAGGCATACTCGGTTTTTGTGATTGGCTGTTGATCCATGTTCCACCCTCCGCTCTGAGCGCCTGTCCCCACAGCCCCCCGGCCGGGCGCCGGCCCGCGATGCACAGGGGATTGCCCGCCCGCGTCCGCCCTGTCCGGCGGGGCGATCCCCCGTTCCGGCAGCTTCCGCCATGGGGACGGCCTCATCCAAATATCAGTTTGGTTTATTTTAGCGTATTTCTCACAAGAAATCAAGTTTGCAAAAACAGATTTAAAAATCGGAATCCGGCTTGCAATGGGAATTCTGATAAGTTTAAAGCAATTTCGCCAATAATCTAAAGTATTTTATAGAAGTTTTGTGAATTGACAACGGAATATTCCGGGTGTATTCTGAATCTGTAAATCAGATTATAGATATCTGATTAAATAATTGATTGCATAAATTTGATAAAAAGGGGCGGACGCCAATGATTATTGATATGAGAACCTACACCCATAAGCCCAGCCGGTACCGGGAGTTCCTGCGCATCTACCAGGAGTCCGGCTATGCCATCACCTCCCGGCACCTGGGGTTCAACGTGGGGCTGTTTACCACCTCCAGCGATACCGTCAACCGCACGGTGCAGTGGTTTGCCTACGAGGATCACGACCACCGGGACGCCTGCCGGAACGGCTACCTCTCCAGCGCCGTCAAGCAGGCCTTTACCAACGGCGACGAGGGCGCGGACGGCTGCATCCGCACCCAGGAGAGCCGGGTGCTGATCCCCACCGCTTTCTCGCCCCTCCGGGACAGGGACCCCGGCAACCCGGTGCTGCGGGCGGAGGGCTGCCCCAGGCGGATGTTTGAGTTCAACACCTACTACTGCCTCCCCGGGCAGCTGGCCGGGGCGCTGGACGCGGTGGAGCATGGCCTCTATCCCGCGGCCCAAAAGCACGCGGAATGGATCATCGCCTACCTCACCGGCGACGCCGGGCCGGAGCGGATCTACGAGCTGCGGGCCTATTCCTCCCTCCAGCGGAGGATGGAGGCCAACGCCGCCATGCGGGCGGACGGGGCATACTCCGCCGCCTGGGCGGCCCTGTGCCGGCACCTGCGGGACACCGACAGCGTGATCTGGGAGCCCATGCCCATGTCCGCCATCCAGTGACGGGCGCCCCTGTTTTGTATGCCTCTGCGACAGCAGTGCATAATACTACCCATCGACCTATTAAAAACTAAGGAGGACAAAAGATGAAGAAAGCGCTTGCGTTAATGCTGGTTCTCTGCCTCTGCCTGTCCACGCTGGCGGGCTGCGGCAGCGCCGACGACCAGAAGCCCAGCCAGCCCGCGGAAACCCAGCCCGCCCAGACCCAGCCCGCGGAATCCCAGCCCGTCAACGAGACGGAGCCCCCCGCCGCAGGTCCTGCCTTTGACAAGGACGTCAAGCTCACCTTCGCCACCTCCGGCAAGGCCGGTTCCCTGTCCGCGCTGATGTACGAGCACTGGATGGAGCTGGTCACCGAGGGCTCCGGCGGCAAGATCACCTTCGACTACCAGTCCGGCGGCGTGCTGGGCAACGAGAACGAGACCCTCCAGCAGATTATGGACGGCGTGATCGAGGGCGGCGTGGCCGGCATCTCCAACTACAGCAACTACAACACCATGATGGAGGTCTACCAGCTCCCGTTCCTCATCAACTCCTACGAGACCGAGTGGGCCGCCCTTCAGACCGACGAGTGGGCCGCCATCATGAAGGACGTGGAGGCCGCCATGGGCTCGGTGTATATCTACGGCACCGTGGACGTGGGGATGCGCCACATCGCCTCCGTGGACAAGCCCGTCACCAGCCTGGCCGACATGGAGGGCCTGAAGGTGCGCACCGCCTCCTCCGAGGTGCTGCTCTCCGCCCTCAAGCTGCTGGGCGCCAACCCCATCGTCATCGGCTACACCGAGGTGTATTCCTCCCTGTCCAACGGCATCGTCAACGCCGAGGACGTCAACTACATGACCGCCGTGGTCCAGAGCCACCACGAGGTGACCCATCACTTCACCGAGGTGGGGATGTACCCCTATCCCAGCTTTGTCTGCTTCAATAAGGACTTCATCGACTCCCTGCCCGAGGGCTACTGGGACTTCATGCGCGGCTGCATGGACCAGGCCATGGAGGAGTTCTTCACCAAGACCATTGTGGGCGCCGACGCGGACTACCGCAAGACCCTCGAGGACGCCGGGATGGAGATCCACACCCTGTCCGACCTGGACGACTGGCGCGCCGCCATCCAGCCCCTGTACGACGAGTACGCCGCCAACGGGGACCAGAAGGTCGTCGATTTCATCAAGGCCGTGGAGGACATCAAAGGGTAATACAGGCAGATCCGCCCCCCAGCACAGCCTGCGGGGGCGGACCGCCTTCCCGGCCCCATTCACAGGCGGCGCGCCCCGAAGCGCCGCCCCGGCAAACAGGAGGGAATAACCGGAACATGAAAATCTATACCAAAATCTGTGACGTCGTGTTCAACATCATGAAGTGGGTGGTGGCCGTCGCCATGATCTTTATGGTGCTGCTCACCTTTGTGGAGGTGATCCGGCGTTACTTCTTCCACCAGAATTGGGTCTGGTCCGAGGTGCTGGTGCGCTATCTCATCGTCTGGTGTACGTTCCTGGGGGGCGCCGCCGCCTACCGGGTGGGGGCGCTGACCAACTTTGACCTGGTGCTCCAGAAGCTGGGCCGGAAAAGCCGCGCAGTGCTGGAGCTGGTCTGCACCGTCCTCATCATCGCGCTGTGCGCCTGGCTGACCAAGCTGGGCATGGACTCCTTCAACAAGCCCTCCATCGTCTCCCAGATCAGCACGGAGCTGCATATCTCCATGCGCTGGGTCTACCTGGGCATCCCCGTTGGCTTCGCGGCCATGGTGCTCTTTGGCGTGGAGCGGCTGCTGAAGCTGATCGGGGAGCTGCGGGCGGCCCCGGAAAAGGAGGCTGAGCAAGCGTGATTATCGCCATTATCGTATTTGCCATTCTGCTGTGCATCGGGATGCCCATCGCCGTCTCCCTGGGCCTGTTCGGCATCACCCACATCGCCACCATGGGCAACCCGGCCTTCTTCGACATCATCACCGGCCGCCTCTACTCCGGCGTGAACATCATCAGCATCTCCTGCATCCCCTTCTTTATCATGGCCGGCGAGCTGATGAACGGGGGCGGGATCACCCGCCGCCTGCTGGACTTCCTGCGCTCCTTCATCGGCCGGCTGCGGGGCGGCATGGCCTACTGCACCATCGCCCTGTCCGCCATCCTGGCGGCCATCCTGGGCTCCGCCCAGGCCAACGCCTCCCTGCTCAACCAGATCCTGCCCGCCCAGATGGAGAAGGACGGCTACCCCCCTGAGTACTCGGGCGCGCTGATCTCCGCCGCCTCCGTGCTGGGGCCCATCATCCCGCCCAGCACCATGTTCATTTTCTACTGCTTCCTCACCGACGTGTCCATCAAATTCATGTTCATCGCCGGCATCGTCCCGGGCGTCATCCTGGCACTGGCCTACTGCCTCACGGTCTGGGTGAACCTGCGGAAAATGGACATCAAAAAGCCGGAGGGCCGCTTTGAGTGGCGGGAGTTCGGCGTCTCCTTTGTGAAGGCCATCCCCGCCCTGCTGGTGCCCATCATCATCATCGGCGGCGTGCTGTCCGGCTTCTGCACCGCCATCGAGGCGGGCTCCGTGGCCTGCATCGCCGCCCTGATCGCCAGCCTCATCTACCGGGAGCTGGACTGGAAAAAGATCCCCGACATGATGCTGCGCACCGCCATCTCCACCGGCGCCATCTTCCTCATCATCGCCTTCGGCAACCTGCTGGCCTGGACCATGGCCAAGGACGGCATCGCCGACCTGATTATCTCCTCCATCATCGCCGTCACCAGCAACAAGTATATCATCATCATGCTGATCCTGCTGATCCTGGTGCTGGTGGGCTGCGTGCTGGACATGGCCTCCGCCACGCTGATCTTCATCCCCGTCATGTTCCCGCTGATCCAGATGATCGGCATGGACACCGTCCACTTCGGCATCATCTTCTCGCTGATGATCACCATCGGCATGATTACGCCCCCCGTGGGCCAGGTGCTGTTCATCACCTGCAACGTGTCCAAGGTGGGCTTCAAGCCCCTGTGCCAGCGCATCTGGCCGTTCATCGTGGCCTCGTTCGCCACCACCTTTATCCTGGCCTACCTGCCCGACGTGATCCTGTTCCTGCCCAAGCTGTTCGGGTACTTGCCGGGCGCCTGAGAAAGGGGGACGCCATATGAAAATCCTTGCCATCAGCGGCGGCCGCGCCCTGGGCAACAACGAGCTGCTGCTGCGCGCGGCGCTGAAGGCCGCCCGGGAGGTGTACCCCGCCCAGGTGGAGCTGGTGCGCCTTCACGACCTGGACCTGAAGCGGTGCGTGGGCTGCGAGACCTGTATGCGGGGCCTCACCACCGGCGGGGACGGCAAATGCGTGATCCAGGACGACGACATGGGCTGGCTCACCCGGCAGATCGGCGGGGCGGACGCCCTGCTGGTCGCCTCCCCCGTCTACGACCTGATCCCCACCGGCTCCATGGTCAACCTGGTCAACCGCGCCCTGGGGATCGGCAAACAGTTCCAGGCCCAGTGCCGGGCCAACCCCAAGGTGGGGGCGGTGATCGCCCTGGGCGGCTCGGACTGGATCAACCTCACCGAGCCGGTCATCGACCTGACCCTGTGCAACCTGAGCAAGAGCGCCGTGGTGGTGGACCGGCTCATCGTGGGCCACAACCCCGCCCCCGCCATGGTGGTGCTGGACGACGCCGTCATGGAGCGCGCCCGCCTGCTGGGCCGCCGCGTGGCCCAGGCCCTGCTGAAGCGGGAGGCCGGGCAGCCCTTCGGCTATGAGGGGGAAGCGGGCGTGTGCCCCGTGTGCCACTGCAACCTGCTGGAAATGCGGGGCGGCGGCCAGGTGGCCTGCCCCTACTGCGACGCCCGGGGGCGTCTGGCCGCTGTGGACGGCCAGGTCCGGGTGGAGTGGGACGCGGACAGCGTGGAGAAAAACCGCTTCACCGTGTACGGCGAGACAGAGCACCGGAAGGACATCGGCCTGGGCCACAGGCGGGCCGCGGAACACCGGGAAATCATTCAGGAGCGGGCCCGGGCGCTGGACGACTTCGGCGGCGCCGTGATCCGCCCGGAAAGGCAGGGTTAATATGCTGGAACGATCCATTTTGCAGGGGGTTTACGACCTGCACATCCACACCGGCCCCTCCGTGGCCAAGCGCCTGCTGGACGCGGGCGACATGATGAAGTGCGCCATGGAGGCGGGCTACGCCGGCTTCCTGGTGAAGGACCACTACGTACCCTCCGCCCACGGCTGCCTCATGGTGGAACGGCACCTGGGGGACGGCTCCTGCCGGGCGCTGAGCTCCATCGCGCTGAACAACAGCGTGGGCGGGCTCAACCTGATGGCGCTGGACGCGGCCTACAACATGGGCACCCGCATGGTGTACCTGCCCACCGTCTCCTCCCGGTTCCACATCGAGGGGCACAAGGGCAAAAAGTTCCTGGGCTCCGGCGGCATGACCACCATCGACCTGGAGCAGCCCATCTACCTGCTGGACGGGGACGGCAAGCTCATCCCCCAGTGCGTGGAGGTGCTGAAATACGTGGCGGAAAAGGGCGACCTGGCCCTGTCCACCGGCCACATCTCCTGGCAGGAGAGCGACGTGCTCATCCCCGCCGCCCTGGAACTGGGGGTGAAGAACATCGTGGTCAACCACCCCCACTTCGACATCAACGCGCCGCTGGAGGCCGTCGCCCGCTGGGGTAAAATGGGCGCGTGGATCGAAAAGACCGCCTGCGAGTTCGGCCAGATCGTCTTCGGCGACGACAGCCGGTTCAACTCCATCACCCTTTGGCAGGACTACCTGGACGCCGGGGTGCCCCTGGAGCAGATCTTCGTGTCCACCGACTTCGGCCAGTCCATCTCCCCCCACCCGGTGGAGGGGATGTTCCAGTACCTCAGCCTGCTCCACGACAAACTGGGCTTTGACGAGGCCACCCTGTCCATGCTGAGCAAAACCAACCCCGCCAAAATCATGAGCCTGGCCTGAACCCATATTTTAAAGGAGGATTTTCCCATGAGTGAGAACAAACCGTACGAGCCCCAGAAGCCCGTCCTCTACGACATCAAGGAGCACGAGTTTGCCTGCGGCAAGCAGAACGGCCGCATCCAGTTCATCCAGATCTCCCCCAACTGCACCCTCCAGTACTGCGAGATCCGCCAGCCCCACGAGGTGGGCCCCCACCGCCACGACTACGAGCAGATCATCTTCATCCCCCAGGGCGAGTGCGACTTCTACTGCGACGGCGTCCCCTACGCCCTGGACGCGGGCTGCTTCATGGTGGTGCCCCCCAACGCGGAGCACTATCTGGAGGCCAAGGGCAATATGTTCGTGGTGGATTTCGACATCTTCACCCCCAAGCGCACCGACCGCGTCCAGAGCAAGCGGGTGTGCGACCGGGGCCACAAAAACTGGGACAAGGGCATCACCGACGAGATCGTCCCGGAAGATGGGGAGAAGTAAATGTCCAGGCAGTATGAGCTGAAAGCCCGGCTCCAGGCCGGGCAGCCGGTATTCGGCACCTTTGTCAAGAGCAGCTGCCCCAACATCGCGGAAATGCTGGGCTACGCCGGCTTTGACTTCGCCATCCTCGACTGTGAGCACAGCGCCTACAGCTTCCAGGACGCGGAAAACATGATCCGCGCCTGCCAGCTGGCCGACATGGCGTCCATTGTCCGCATCGACGGCCCCCGCCCCGGGCTGGTCCACCACGCCCTGGAGAGCGGCGCCACCGGCGTGCAGGTCCCCAGCATCGCAAGCGTGGACGATGCCGCCCAGTGCGCTCGGGAGGCCGTGTTCTTCCCCGGCGGCACCCGCAGCCCCAACCCCGCCACCCGCTCCGGCCGCTTCACCTGCTGGACAGGGGAAAAGCCCTATCTGGCCGCCATGGCGGACAGCAGCCTGTGCGTGGTGCAGGTGGAGTGCGTGGAGATGGCCCGCCGGGTGGAGGATCTGTGCGCCATCCCCCAGATCGACGTGCTCTTTATCGGGCCGGGGGACCTGAGTATGTCCATGGGCAAGCCCGGCAGGCTCACCGACCCGGAGGTGGTGGCCGTCATTGAGGATATCATCCGCCGGGGGCTGGCGGGCGGCAAGATCATGGGGATGCTGTGCGGCAGCCCGGAGGCGGTCAAAAAGTATTACGACCTGGGCGTGCGGTATCTCGCCTATTCCAGCGACAGCGGCATGATCGCCGGCGCGTTTAAGAAGATCAACGCCGATGTGTTCGCCCCCTACCGTCCGTGACCGCCGCGGAAAACGAGGTGATTTCATGAGCAAGCTGTCCCACAACAAGGTAGCCTCACGGGAGGAGGTCACCGCCCATTTCCGCAGCGGCATGACCCTGCTGGCAGGCGGCTTCGGCCCGGCGGGCTTCCCCACCATGCTGTACGAGTGGCTCCACGCCACCGACTGCACCGGCCTGCACATCATCACCTCCGGCGTGGCCCCCCCCGCGGCCCCCTTCCAGCTGGGCTTTGCCGCCCTGCTGGATGAGCGCCGCATCAGCAGCCTGACCCTCACCCACGCCGCCAACAACCCGGAGGTGGGCCGCCAACGCAACCTGGGCGCCCTCGCCGTGGAGGCCGTCCCCCAGGGCACCTTCGTGGAGCGCATCCGGGCGGGGGGTTGCGGGCTGGGCGGCGTGCTCACCCCCACCGGGGTGGGCACCCCCGTGGCCGAGGGCAAGCAGGTCCTCCATCTGCGGGGCCGGGACTACCTGCTGGAGGAGCCCATCCGGGCGGAGGTGGCCATCCTGCGGGCGGAGAAGGCGGACAAAATGGGGAACCTGATGTTCCGCCACACCAGCCGCAACTACAACACCGTCATCCCCGCCGCGGCGGACTTCGTGGTGGTGGAGGTGCCGGAGGAAGGCATTGTGGAGGTGGGGGAGCTGGCGGACTGCGAGGTGATGGTGCCCGGCGTCTTTGTGGACCTCATCGCCCCGATCCCGAAAGGATGTGCCTTCTATGAACGATAAACGGCGCTTTATCGCCCGCAATGTCCTCCCGCTGCTGCACCGGGGCGACCTGGTGAACCTGGGGGCGGGGATCCCCTCCCTGCTGGCGGACTACATCGACGAGGACAGCGGGATGATGGTGCAGACCGAGTGCGGCACCATCGGCGGCGGCCCGCTGGCCAGGGAGGACGAGGTCCAGGTCACCCTGATCGCCCCGGACACCCGGTATTCCACCCTGCGGTACGACGGCGTCTGCTTTGACAGCCAGACCTCCTTCTGCATGATCCGGGGCGGGCACCTGGACGTCACCGTGCTGGGCGCGCTCCAGGTGGACCGCCGCGGCAGCATGGCAAACTGGGACATCCCCGGCAAGGCGCTGAAGGGGATGGGCGGCGCAATGGATCTGTGTGCGGGGGCCAAAACCGTCATTGTGGCCATGGAGCACTGCACCAGGGACGGGGCCCCGAAAATCGTGGAGCAGTGCGACCTCCCCCTGACCTGCCGGGGCGAGGTGGATTACATCGTCACCGAGCTGGCCGTGCTGCGGGTGACGCCAGACGGGCTGGAGCTGCTGTCCGCCGCGCCGGGGGTGACGCCGGAGGAAATCCAGGCCAAAACCGATACGCGGCTGATTATCCCGTCCGCCGTAGGCGCCATGCTGCCGTAGGGGGCCGCGGCCCCGCGCGCCCGCGGCTCCCCGGCCGGGCCAGGGGCCCCGCAGCGCGTACAATCGAAACCCAGAGGGAAAGGAATCAGAACAACATGAGTGAGCAAAACGAGAAAGTCATCCTGACGGTGGCCCCCACCGGTTCCTCCACCTCCCGGAAGCAGACCCCATAC
>CATLEJ010000060.1 GCA_949916125.1 uncultured Oscillospiraceae bacterium | reverse complement strand
GACCTGGTGCCCGACGAGGTGATCCGGGAGTTCGCCCGCACCTTTGGCGGTGTGGCCCACCGCATTGAGCTGGTGCGGGAGCTGGACGGGGTGCGCTGGTACAACGACTCCATCGCCTCCAGCCCCAGCCGCACCATCGCGGGGCTGCGCTCCTTTACGCAGAAGGTGATCCTCATTGCCGGGGGATATGACAAGCACATCCCCTATGACGTGCTGGGGCCGGAGGTCACGGCGTCGGTAAAAACGCTGCTGCTGACGGGGGCCACGGCGGAGAAAATCAAGGCGGCTGTGCAGGCCGCCCCGGACTACCGGGAGGGCGCGCCGGACATCATCGACTGCGCCGAATTGAAGGAGGCGGTGGAGCGGGCCCACGCCATAGCCCGACCGGGGGATGTGGTGATAATGTCCCCGGCCAGCGCGTCCTTTGACCGATTCAAAAATTTTGAGGAACGGGGCAATACCTTTAAAAATCTTGTCAACGAATTGAAATAAGGCAAAGGAGCAACGCGGACTTGGATACGGAACAGAGATTGGAACGGCTGTGCGCGGCCGGCGGGCCGTCCGGGTTTGAGCGCCCGGTGGTGATGGCGGCACAGGAGATGCTGGAACCGCTGATGGACGAGACATGGATTGACAGGCTGGGCAACCTGGCGGGGGTGCGCCGGTGCGGAAAGCCGGGGGCGAAAAAGCTGCTGCTGGACGCCCATCTGGACGAGGTGGGGCTTACCGTCACCGGGATGGAACAGGGCTTCCTGCGCTTTGCCGCCATCGGGGTGGATGCCCGGATGCTGCCCGACCGGGAGGTGACGGTGCTGGCCGATCCGCCCCTGCGGGGGGTGGTGGCCTGCCTGCCGCCCCATGTGCTGTCGGCGGAGGAGCGGGAGAAGGCCCCTAAACTGGAAGAACTGCTGATTGACGTCGGTTTGAGCCGGGAAGAGGCGGAGCGGCGGGTCCCCGTGGGCACCCCGGTGGTTTACCGGGCGAATTTCCTGCGCCTGGGGGAGCGGCAGCTCTGCGGCAAGGCCATGGATGACAGGGCGTGCTTCACCGCCCTGCTCCGGACGGCGGAGCTGCTTCAGGGCAGGGAGCTGGACGTGGACCTCTATATCCTGGGCAGCACCCGGGAGGAAGCGGGCGGCATGGGTGCCCGGGTGGCGGCCCAGGCGGTTGAGCCCGATTTCTGTGTGGCGGTGGACGTCACCTTTGGCAGAACGCCGGATACCCCGAAGGATGAGACCTATGTGATGGGGGGCGGCCCCACGGTGGGCATCGGGCCCAACTGCACCCGGTGGATGGCCCGCCGCCTGCTGGACACGGCGGAGCTGGAGGGCATCTGTGTCCAGAAGGAGGTCATGGAGGGCAGCAGCGGCACCAACGGCTGGACAATGCAGATTTGCAACGAGGGGGTGGCCACGGCGGTGGTGGGCATCCCGCTAAAATATATGCACACCCCGGTGGAGACGGTGGACCAGAACGACATCGAAGACACGGCCCGATTGCTGGCCACCTTTGCCGCCGGCCTGGGAAAGGAGGGGGCGCAATGATCGAGACGCTGAAAACCCTGTGCGCCCTGTCCGGCGTGTCCTCCTTTGAGGACCAGGTGCGGGACTATATCCGCAGGCGGGTGGAGCCCTGTGCCGACGGGGTGCGGACGGACGCGGCGGGAAACCTGATTGTGTTCAAGCGCGGGGCCAGGGCCGCGGGGAACAGGCTGATGCTGTGCGCCCACATGGACGAGGTGGGGCTGATCGTCAAATCCGTCACCGACGAGGGATTTTTGAAGTTTGGCTGCGTGGGCGGCATCGACCGGCGCATCCTGCTGGGCAAGGAGGTGGCGGTGGGGGAGAAGCGCGTCCCCGGCGTAATCGGGCTGAAGCCGATCCACCTGACCGCCGCCGAGGAGCGGGAAAAGGTGCCCAAGCTCACCAACCTGTATATTGACATCGGCGCGAAAGACCGGGATGAGGCCCTGAGCCGGGTGGAGCTGGGGGACTGCGCCGTCTTCATCAGCGAGGCGGCGGAGTTCGGCGACGGGATGCTTAAGGCAAAGGCCATCGATGACCGGGTGGGCTGTGCCGTGATGGTGAAGCTGCTGGAGGAAGAACTGCCCATGGACTGCACCTTCGTGTTTACCGCCATGGAGGAGGTGGGTTCGCGGGGGGCCTTCGGCGCGGCCTTTTCGGTGGAGCCGGAAATTGCCCTGGTGCTGGAGGGCACCACGGCCGCCGACGTCCCCTCTTTGGATGAGGACCGGCAGGTGTGCTGGCCCGGCAGGGGCCCGGTGCTGTCCTGGATGGACCGGGGGGCCATCTATGACCGGACGCTGTTTGAACTGCTGCGCTCCCTGGCGGAGGACAACGGCCTGCCCTGGCAGATGAAGCACTACCTGTCCGGCGGGACGGATGCGCAGGCCGTCCAGCGCGTAAAGGCCGGCGTGCGGGTGACCGGGATCTCGGCGGCGGTGCGCTATCTCCACGCGCCCAACAGCGTGTGCAGCATTTCCGACGCGGAGCATATGCTTGAACTGGCCCGGTATTTTGTCCGGGCTGTGGCAGGAGGAATTTGACATGGATAGGATGAAAACGCTGGAGGCGCTGGTGTCCGCCTTTGGGCCCTCCGGCTGCGAAGGGGAGATTTCCCGGGTGATTGAAAAACTGGCCGCGCCGTTTGTGGACGAGATCTCCCGGGATACGATGGGAAACCTGATCTGCCGAAAAAAGGGGGGCGGCCCCCGTGTGATGTTCTCCGCCCACATGGACACCATCGGGCTGGTAGCCACCCACATCGACGAGAAGGGGTTTGTCCACGTGGGCCCCTTGGGCGGTGCCAGCGCGGCGCGGGCGCTGTATACGCCGGTGCGGTTCCAGAACGGCACAAAGGGCTTGCTCTGCGCAGATATGGGCGCCGATCTGTCCAAGCTGAAAGCAGAAGAGCTTGTGGTGGACATCGGCGCTACGGACAGGGATGAGGCGGAGAGGCTGGTACAGGTGGGGGACGCGGTGGTATATGATACGCCCACCCGGATGGCTGGAAACCGGGTTATCTCCCCCTGTCTGGACAACCGGATCGGCTGCCTTGTGCTGCTCCTGGCCATGGAGCGGCTGGGGGAGACGGACAACGACCTGTATGTTGTGTTTTCCACCCAGGAGGAGGTTGGCTGCCGGGGGGCGAAAACCGCCGCCTGGGCCATCGATCCGGACTATGGCATCGCGGTGGATGTGCGCGGCGCCGACGACGTTCCCGGCGCAAAGCACGATGTGACCGCCCTGTGCGGAAAGGGCGCGGCGGTCAATGTGATGGACCATTCGGTGATCTGCCATCCGGATATGGTGAAGCGGCTGCTGGCGCTGGCGGGGGAGCAGGGCATCCCCGTCCAGCGGGGGGTGTCCCGGCGGGGCGGCACCGACGCGGGGCCCATTCACCAGACACGGGCGGGGGTGTACACCGGCGGGATTTCCATCCCCTGCCGTTACGTCCACACGCCTGTGGAGCTGGTGGATCTGGGGGACGTGGAGGCGTGCGCCAAGCTGGCCGCCGCCTTTGCCATGAGTAAGCTGGACCGGAAACTATGAGAAAAGGCAGAAGAGAAACATGGAACTGACATTACAAATATCGGAGCGGGTCAGCGCGCTGGCCCGCGAAGCGGAGCAGGGCCTGGGAGAGCAGTTTTCCCGCATTGACAATATTGCCCAGGCGAACACCCGGCGGGTGCTGGCGGCGTTTCAGAAGCACCGGGTGGCGGAGAGCTGCTTCGCCGGCACCACCGGCTACGGCTATGATGATCTGGGCCGGGACAAGCTGGATGGGATCTATGCGGATCTGTTCGGGACGGAGGACGCCCTGGTGCGCATCCAGTTTGTCAACGGCACCCACGCCATCGCCTGCGCCCTTTTTGGGGCGCTGAAAGCGGGGGATGTGCTGGTGTCCGCGGTGGGTGCGCCCTACGACACGCTGCTGGGCGTGGTGGGCGCGGCGGACAAGGGCCACGGATCGCTGGCAGACTACGGCGTAGGGTACCGGCAGGTGGAGCTGGTGAACGACGCCCCCGACCCGGAGGGGCTGGCAAAGGCCGTGGCCAACCCAAAGGTAAAGGCGGTGCTGATCCAGCGGTCCAAGGGATACGCCACCCGTGCGTCCCTGTCGGTGGACGAGATCGGGAGGTTGTGCGCCGTGGTGCGGGAGCACAACCCCTCCGCCGCCATTTTGGTGGACAACTGCTATGGGGAGTTTGTGGAGGAACGGGAGCCCACCCATGTGGGGGCCGACCTGGTGGTGGGCTCTCTGATCAAAAACCCCGGAGGCGGGCTGGCCCCCACCGGGGCCTATATCGCCGGGCGGCGGGATCTGGTGGAGGGGGCTGCCATGCGGCTCACCTGCCCGGGGATCGGGCGGGAGTGCGGGTCGACGCTGGGAAACAACCGGCTGCTCTACCAGGGGCTGTTTATGGCCCCACATACGGTGGCCCAGGCCCTGAAGACGGCGGTATTTGCCGCGAAGATGATGGAGCTGCTGGGCTATGAGACGGAGCCGAGATCGGACGCCGTCCGCCACGATATCATTCAGATGATCCACCTGGGCGGGGCGGAGGCGGTGAAACGCTTTTGCAAGGGCATCCAGTCCGGGGCCCCGGTGGACTCCTACGTCACCCCGGAGCCCTGGGATATGCCGGGGTATGACTGTCCGGTGATTATGGCGGCGGGGGCGTTTATCCAGGGCGCGTCCATCGAGCTGTCCGCCGACGCGCCCATGCGGGAGCCCTACACCGTATATTTACAGGGCGGGCTTACCTACGAGTCCGGCAGGGCGGGCGTGCTTCTTGCGGCGGAGGAGCTGCTGAGGGAATGACATAGGCCGAGCTGTCCGGTGCATACAGTGACCCATAGGGGGTGGCTGTATGCCTGTAAAGCTGAAACACCTGTCGCGCCGTCTCCAGCGGGAGGGGCCGCTGGCGGTGGTGCTGCCTGTGCTGGCCGCCCTGGCACTGGCGGGCCTGTGCCTTCACGCGCTGAACGCACGGTTTCGCCCGGTGCTGGAGACCGCGGCGGCCAGCCGCGCCACCAACCTGATGACCCAGGCCATCGATACCGCTGTGGACAGCTGCCTCCAGGAAAACGGCATGAGTTACGCCGATTTTGTGACGCTGGATCTGGACTCAGCGGGCAAGGTGACCTCAATCACCAGCAATACCGCCGCCAACAGCCGCTTTAAACGGCAGGTGGTGGCGGCGGTCATCCGCCAGCTCAGCGCCATGGACAGCGACGCGCTGGGGGTGCCCATCGGCACCCTGACGCGCCAGCCGCTTCTGTCCGGCGTGGGGCCGTCCGTCCGGGTGCGGGTGGACGGGGTGGGGGATGTGACCGCCGACTATTCCAATTCTTTTACCTCGGCCGGGGTAAACCAGACCCTGCACCGGGTGAGCCTGGACATCACCGCCACGGTACATCTGTTTTTGCCGGGGGAGGTGCTCCCCGTGTCCGTCAGCAGCAGCGTGTGCGTGGCGGAGACGGTCATTGTGGGCGAGACGCCCGATACCTATTTAAATTTAGACAAGGGAGGCGGCTGACATGGACATCAAGGCCCGAGCTGAAGAGCTTCGCGGGACGCTGAATGAACACAATTACCGCTACTATGTGCTGGATGCCCCCACCATTTCCGACTTTGAGTATGACAGGCTGCTCCGGGAGCTGGAGGATCTGGAGACCGCCCACCCGGAGCTGGTTACCCCGGATTCCCCCACCCAGCGGGTGGGGGGAAAGGCGCTGGACAGCTTCCAGCAGGTGGTGCACCGGGTCCCGCTGCAAAGCCTTCAGGACGTATTCTCTCCGGACGAGCTGCTGGACTTCGACCGCCGGGTGCGGGAGAGCGCGGACAGCCCGGAGTACCTGCTGGAGCCGAAGGTGGACGGCCTATCGGTGGCGCTGGAATATGTGGACGGGGTGTTTGTCCGCGGCGCCACCCGCGGGGACGGCCAGGTGGGGGAGGACGTGACGGAAAATCTCCGCACCATCAAATCCATCCCCATGAGGCTGAAAGACGCCCCCGCTGAGCTGATTGTGCGGGGGGAGGTCTATATGCCCCGGAAAACCTTTGAGAAGCTCAACGGGGAACGGGAGCTGCGGGGGGAGGCCCTGTTTGCCAACCCGCGGAACGCCGCCGCCGGCTCCATGCGGCAGCTCGACCCCAAAATTGCCGCCGCCCGGGGGCTGGATATGGTGGTGTTTAATATCCAGTATACCGACTATGCCCCCTTTTCCACCGACAGCGCGGCGCTGGATTGGCTGCGTTCCCTGCGGTTCAAAGTGATCGACTACCAGCTGTCCGGAGATATGGGAGAGATCCAATCCGCCATCTTTGCGCTGGGGGATCAGCGGGAGAAGTACCCCTTCGATATTGACGGCGCAGTTGTAAAGGTAAATTCCCTGTCACAGCGGGACGGGCTGGGGGAGACGGCCAAGTTCCCCCGGTGGGCGGCTGCCTACAAGTACCCGCCGGAGCAGAAGGAGAGCGTGGTGGAGGACATTGTGGTGCAGGTGGGCCGAACCGGGGTGCTCACCCCAAAGGCGGTGGTGGCCCCGGTTCGGCTGGCGGGCACCACCGTCACAAACGCCACCCTCCACAACCAGGATTTTATCACCGAAAAGGACATCCGCATCGGGGACACTGTGATCGTACAGAAGGCCGGAGAGATCATCCCGGAGATTGTATCTGTGGTGAAGGAAAAGCGGCCCGAAGGGACGCAGCCCTATCAGCTGCCTGCCGTGTGTCCGGTGTGTGGGGCGGCGGTGGTCCGGGATGAGGACGGCGCGCACATCCGCTGCACCGGGGCGGAGTGCCCGGCCCAGCTTTTGCGGAATCTGACCCACTTTGCCAGCCGGGACGCCATGGATATCGAGGGCCTGGGCCCCGCCGTGGTGGAGGGGCTGGTGAACGCCGGAATGGTAAAAACCCCCGCCGACCTGTACCGGCTGGACCGGGACAAGGTGGCGGAGCTGGAGCGAATGGGCAAAAAGTCGGCGGACAACCTGCTGGCCGCCATTGAGAAATCCAAGGGGAACGATCTGTCCAAGCTGCTGTTTGCCTTTGGCATCCGGCAGGTGGGACAGAAGGCGGGCAAGATCCTGGCCGCCCGGTTTGGCTCGCTGGACGCCCTGGCCCGGGCCTCCGAGGAAGAACTGACCGAGATCAACGACGTGGGCGGGATCACGGCGAAATATTTGACCGAGTGGTTTGCCGCCCCCCAGAGCCAACACCTCATTGCCGAACTGAAGGAGGCGGGGGTGAACATGGACAGCCAGGCCGCCCCGGTGGGGGACAGGCTGGCGGGGATCACCTTCGTCCTCACCGGCGAGCTGTCCGCCTGCTCCCGCAAGGAGGCGGGGGAGAAGCTGGAGGCGCTTGGGGCCAAGGTGTCCGGCTCGGTGTCCAAAAAGACAGGCTGCGTGGTGGCCGGGGAGGCCGCTGGCTCCAAGCTGCGAAAGGCCCAGGAGCTGGGTGTGCCTGTGCTGGATGAGGGGCAGTTCCTGATCCTGGTGGGGGAGCGGGAGGGAGACGCCGACGCGCTCCTGGCCCAACTGAAGAAATAGAGAAAAGAGGGGTCTGCGTGGAGATCAAATTTGCCAAGCGGATGGACAGCTTTGAACCGGGTATTTTCAATGTGCTGGACGACCGGAAAAAGGAGCGCCTTGCCCAGGGCAGGCCGGTGTATAACCTGTCCATCGGCACGCCGGACTTCCTGCCCGAGCCCCATATTGTGGAGGCGCTGGCCCGGGCCGCGGCCGACCCGGAGAATTACCGGTACTCCCTGGGGGAGACGGCGGAGCTGGCGGAGGCGGTGCGCGGCTGGTACGGCCGGCGGTACGGTGTGGAGCTGGCGGCGGATGAGCTGATGGCGGTGTATGGCTCCCAGGAGGGGCTGGCCCATATCGGGTGGGCACTGTGCGATCCCGGCGATGTGGTGCTGGTGCCCGATCCCGGCTACCCTATTTTCGAGCTGGGGCCCTGTCTGTGCGGCGCGGAATGCGTCCATTACCCGCTACTGCCGGAGAACGGCTATCTGCCCGATCTGGAGCACTTTGACCCTGCCCTGGCGGAAAAGGCCCGGTTTATGGTGGTGTCCTATCCCGCGAACCCGCTGGGTGTGACGGCGCCGGACGAGTTCTATCCCCGGCTGATCGCCTTTGCCAAACGGTACCACATTGTAATCATCCACGACAACGCATACTCGGACATTATTTTTGACGGACGGGTGGGCAGGTCGTTCCTGTCCTTTGACGGGGCGAAGGAGGTGGGCGTGGAGTTCAACTCCCTGTCCAAGACCTATAACCTCACCGGGGCGCGGGTGTCCTTTGTGCTGGGCAACCGGGAGGTGGTGGGGGCGTTCAGGCGGCTGCGCTCCCAGATCGACTACGGGATGTTCCTGCCTGTCCAGCACGCGGCGGCTGCGGCCCTCAACGGCCCCCAGGACAGCGTGGCCCGGAACCGGGCGGAGTACCAGGCCCGGCGGGACGCGCTGTGCGGCGGGCTGCGGTCCCTCGGCTGGGACGTGCCGGACAGCGAGGGCAGTATGTTCGTCTGGGCGCCCCTCCCGGCGGGGTATGCCGATTCGGTGGAGTTCTGCTTTGAACTGCTGGACCGAACAGGCCTGCTTTGTACGCCCGGCTCCGCATTTGGGCCGCTGGGGGAGGGGCACGTGCGGTTTGCGCTGGTGCGGCCCGTCCCCGTGATGGAGGAAATTGTGGCGGCGGTTAAGGCCAGCGGCATCCTGGAGAGCCGCGCATGAGCGCCCGGACCGACAACAGGCGGCGCCCGCTCACCAGAGAACGGCTGATTCTGCTGCTGGTGCTGCTGGCCGTGGTGGTGGCGCTTACCGCCCTTGGCCTGTACTTAAGCGGTTCGCTGACGCTGGACAATCTGCTGGTGGAGCTGGGGCTGAAGCCCCCGGCGGCGATATCGGTAGAGGACATCCCGGCCTACTCGGGCGACCCGTATGTGGTGCTTCAGGACAACCAGCCGAATTTTGACCGGGGGGACCTGACCCTGGAGCCCTTTGAAACCTACAGCGAATTGGACGGCCTGGGGCGGTGCGGTGTGGCCTACGCCAACGTCTGCCTGGACATCATGCCCACCGAGCCTCGGGGGGATATCGGACAGGTGAAGCCGTCCGGCTGGCAGACGGCAAAATACGACTGCGTGGACGGCAAGTACCTTTATAATCGATGCCATCTGATCGGCTATCAGCTGGCGGGAGAGAACGCCAATAAACAGAACCTGATCACCGGCACCCGATACATGAATGTGGAGGGGATGCTCCCCTTTGAGAACATGGTGGACGGCTACGTGGAGGAGACGGGAAATCATGTGCTCTACCGGGTGACGCCTGTGTTTGAGGGCACAAATCTGGTGGCCAGCGGCGTGCAGATCGAGGCCTTCTCCGTGGAGGACGAGGGGGAGGGGCTGTGCTTTAACGTGTATGTCTACAATGTCCAGCCCGGGATCACCATTGACTATGCCACCGGGGAGAGCTGGGAAACCTGAAAAAGCCGAGAAAAGCCCGCTCCGTTTGGAGCGGGCTTTTTCGGAGATTTACGGTTTATGCGGAGCCTACTCTCAGAACAGCAGGCCCCAGGCCAGGAAGCCCAGAATGGCGACCAGGCCGGTGAATAGCAGAACCACAACCAGATAGCCCATGATGTCCTTGGCCTTCAGGCCGGCTACGCCCAGGGCGGGCAGGGCCCAGAAGGGCTGGATCATGTTGGTCCACTGGTCGCCCCAGGCAATGCCCATGGCGGCACGGCCGTAGTAGCTCATAGCCTGGGCATAGGTGGCGCTGTTTTGATCCAGCACATTGGCCTTCTTGGCCTCGTCAAAGATGAAGGCCGCGGGAGTACCCATCTTCGCCAGGATATCGGTGGCGGCGGGCATGACGATGGGGCCCTGAACCGCCCACTGGCCGCCGCCGGAGGGCACGAAGAAGTTGATGATGCCGCCGGACAGGAAGGTCCACATGGGGAAGGTGATGTCGGTGGAGATGGTGGCGAAGAACTGGGCAATAATTTTGGCCAAGGATACCTTATCGGTGTTCTCTGCCACCATCAAGCCCATGATGCCGGCGTAGAAGGGGAACTGGAGCAGCACGCCCGCCGCGCCGCCGGCGGCCTCGCCGATGGCGTCCACATATTTACGCAGGTCGCCGTGGGCCAGCAGGCCCAGGAACAGGAAGATGGCGTTGACGGCGTTCAGGTCCAGCTTGGCCGCGCCCACGCGGATGAAGAACAGCACGATGTATACAAAGCCCATGACGAGGATGACGGCCCACAGGATCTTGCTGTGCTCGATCTTCTCTGCGGGAGTCTCGATCTTGTATTCCTTCTCCGCCTCATCCACCAGCAGGTTGGGATCCACGGTGATGGTGTGATCCTTATCGGGGTGCATGGCGTAGTTTAGGAAGGGCATCCCCACCAGAATCACCAGACACATGATGATGTTCATGGGGTGGAAGATGGTATGGGTCAGTTCGGCGGAGTAGAAGACGTCACCGAACTGCTTGCCGCCGGACATCTGCAGGGGGATGGAGCCGGACAGGCCGGCGTGCCAGATCACGAAGCCGGAATAGGCGGAGGCGATGAGCAGGGGGTAGTCCAGGTCACGGACGCGGCGGGCCACTTCCTTGGCCAGCAGGGCGCCCACGATCAGGCCGAAGCCCCAGTTCAGCCAACAGCAGATGGTGGACACCGCGGTGACAACCACGATGGCGCTCATCTTGTTCTTGGCCAGACCAGCGATGGAGGCGAGAATCTTCTTACAAATCTTGGCGGAGGCCAGAGCAGAGCCCAGGACCAGCACCAGGGCCATCTGCATGGAGAAGCTCAACAGGCCCCACATACCGTCGCCGGTGCCGCCCTTGCCGGCCCAGGCCCAGACCAGTTCGATGGGGTTCTGCCAAGTACCGATCATGGCGGCGATAAACACCACGATGGTCAGGATGATGGCGAACAGGAACGGGTCAGGCAGCCAGCGGTTCATAACCCGAACGCAGCCGTTGGAAAACTTTTTCAGCATAAAAGTTTACCCTCTCTTTCTTCGATAGATTAGACAGCTGGAACCGTGAATCTCAACGGGCTCATTATAGTCTTTTATTCACAGTTTGTCAATATTTTCGCAAACAAACTCCCAAAGGGAGGCGGTGTAACGAAAGATTATATTGTATATAATTACTGAATTAGTTCCAAAAAACGGAAAAAACCCAAGCATCCCGGACACTTTGGGCCGAGATGCTTGGATGAATCGGGTTTTCAGTTTTTTATCGATCGAAGGCCGGGTTAGTAAAATAGATGTTTTTCTGATCCATGCGCTGCTTGGCGAGCTCGATAGCTTCGCCGAAGTTATCAATTTAAGTAAAAGCCCCGGAGCCCAGTGTTTGCAAGGGTTCCGGGGCTTTTTCGGTGTGGGGAAAACTGCGCTGATAAGCCCCTATTTCTGGCTGTTCCGCTCACACCACGCCGCGACCTCTCCAATCAACTCCACCGGGAGCGGCTTGCTGTAGGGGAGCTGAATGGCGCCTTTGCTGGTTTTATATTCTGCCAATCTATCGGCAAACGCTTCCACCGCCTCCGGGCCGGGGTAAAGGCCAATGTGCCGCTTGAAGGCGGCGAACTGGATCAGGTTGCGGCCTTTCCAATAGGTAGGCATACTCCAAGAGATTTTTTGCTTGGCATCCGGGATGCTGGCTTTGATTGCGTCATTGACCTGGCACAGATAAGGCTGTACCTCTTCCGGCTGGCTGAGGATGTATTCCTCGATTGTCTCCGGCACTTTCCCGCAGTAATGGTCTTGCCCTTTTCTGCGGAAGGAGCGGCCGCATTGGGGGCATACCCACATGGCCGGTTTCTCCTGTTTCCGCAGGATTTTTTCCATGGGCCTGCCCTTGGCAAGCTCGTCAATGAGCTTGTCCAGATAGCGGATCTCCCGCATGAGGGGGTCTTCAATTTCCTCTACCCGTATTCCGCAGACAACGCCTTTGATGAGCGTCCGATTGGGGTTGAGCGCGGGAGCGTTACGGAAGAAATCACCATAGCAAAGGTCGGAGGAGCGGGATTTTTCCACATCCGCCGTGTCGTACCCTGTCAGCCAGCAGATGACCTCATCTACTTCGGCTTTTGTACGTCCCTTTTTGGCGGCTTTGTTCAGCAAGAGTTCATAGACCTTTCCGAAATCCATTTGGAATACTTTTTCATTGTCCATGCTTTGAACCCTCATCCATCAACCAATCCTCAATCCTCATCGCCGGGATGCCCTCATAGTTCCCCCGGAAGGAGCCTTCTTGATATAAAACAATCTTGGGGTAGTTGTCCCTGACCTCCAGAAGTGAACCAAATTCCCGCTGGATGGTGACCTCATCACTGAGCAGATAGCAGACCTGGACATACAGCTTGTCTCCCTGCTTCTCACCTACGAAGTCGATCTCCTTTGTCCCGACACGGCCAACGCAGACCTTGTACCCCCGGCGAAGCAGCTCCAAGCCCACTATGTTTTCCAAAATAATCTCCACGTTTTGAAGGTTCGAGCCAATGACGGCTTCCCGCAGCCCATGATCGGCCACATAGTATTTTTCGTTGACCTTCAGCACCTTCTTGCCGTTGATGTCCTGGCGCTTGAAGCGGTACAGAAGATAGGCTTCCTCACAGGCTTTCAGGTAATTCAGAATCGTCTCAGGGGCTACGGTGCGGTTCTCTGCCTTGAAGAATTTGGAGATGCTGGTGGCTGAAAAACTCCTGCCTACGTTGGCCAGGGCATAGGCGATGATGCGCTCCAACAGGTCAACGTCCCGGATATTGTTGCGCTTGACAATATCCTTCAGCACCATCGAGTTGAAGATGTCCTGGAGGTAGTTTTTGCTGATCTCCGGCTCGAAGTTGATGCTGGACAGGAACGGCATCCCGCCATATTGGATGTATTGATTGAAAGTAAGGGCGGGGTCAGCCATTTGAAACTCTGTAAAGGAGAAAGGATAGACAACGAAGAAGATATACCGCCCGGCGATATAGGTAGCCAGTTCGCCGGACAGCAGCCGGGAGTTGGAGCCGGTGATGTAGATGTCAGCATGGAACTTCACCCGCAGGGAATTGACCGCCTTCTCCCAGCCCTGTACCTCCTGGATCTCATCGAAGAAAAAATAGGCACCATCAGCCAAAGCCTCAGGGTTCTCCTCCATGAAAGCCTCCATGAGAGCATCGCCCGTACGAGGAGTCACCGACCCAAGCCGGTCGTCTTCGAATTTGAAGTAGCACTTCCGTTTCCATGTGATACCATCTTCATGCAACCTCGCCATTTCCTGCAATAGGCGATAGCTCTTGCCACTACGACGCATCCCGATGATCACCTTGACGAGATTGCCCCGACGCGGAGCAAGCGCATCGCCAAGATCGAGATCACGCGAAACGATAGGAAGATAGTCTTCTATGCGAAAATCTCTGAGGATCTGGCCGATGGTGGAATCCATTGAATCCTCTTTCCTTGATACTCTGTATAAGCAAAACTATGGTCACTTGATATTGCCATTTTCCCGTAATAATGGCTACTTGATGTTACCGTTTCAACCAAGAGCGCGCTCAAGAAGGGCACCCTCAAGACGTTTCGATGGTACGCTTGCAGAGGCTGTCACATCACCGGCCAAGAGGAGGGCCATGCGAACGAACGCCGACAGGAACTGGGATATGCTCGAACGGACGCTGGCTGCGGAGTCTAGCGGCAAGAGTCCGCGGCTATTCTCGTCCAGAAGAACACTGTTCGGCATCCCTTCGGCCCTTGACCAGGAACTCGCATCACTGGAGGAGGCACCCTTGAAGCCCGAAGGTGCCGCAGTTGGCCTGCCCCAGAAAAGCGACTCACGCAAACCAACGCATGTGCGCCACACTATCAGCCCTGTGTTCGACGAGCGCTCACGCGTGCTGGTGCTGGGCACGATGCCGTCACCCAAGTCGCGTGAGACCGGTTTCTACTACGGCCATCCGCAGAACCGTTTCTGGAAGGTGATGGCTGCACTGTTCGACGAGCCACTTCCCGCCACCAACGACGAGAAGCGTAACCTGGCACTACGTCACGGCATCGCACTATGGGACGTGCTGGCGGAATGCACCATCGAGGGCGCGAGCGACGGCACCATAGCCGACTGCGTGCCCAACGACATCGGCAGCTTGCTTACACGCACGCCCATTGAGGCCGTGTTCTGCACGGGGGCGAAGGCAGCCGAGCTCTACGCGAGGCATTGCGAGCCGCAGACGAACATGGCGGCCGCGCGCCTTCCATCGACCAGTCCCGCAAATGCATCAAAATCGCTCGAACAGCTCATCAAGGAGTACCGGGTCATCCTCCCTTATTGTTCATAGGATGCACTGGGTTACGAGGCGGGTCTCAGAACGGACTTTTTACCTCTCCTCCTTTTCTTTCGGACGGTAAACCATCAGAAAACACACGATGCGCCGTGCCATCGGGTGTGATCGCCTCTCAATATCATCGTTGCAGGCACATGCCGAGCGCATGGCGAAAGGAAGCATCATGTGCACATCGATCAGGTTCACTGATGACGAGAATGCGATGTTCTGGGGCCGCAACTATGATTGGAATGTCAGCTATGGAGAAACGCCGCTCGTCATGCCGAAGGGCTATCGGCTGACGCGCGCGTTCGGCGATGACTATAGCAGTCAACATGCATGCGTTGGGATGAGCATCGAATACGAAGGTTACCCGCTGTACTTCAACTGTGGAAACGACGCCGGGCTCGCAGTCGGCGGGCTCAACTTCGCTGGCTATGCGAGCTTCGAAAAGGAGCCGGTGTCCGGCAAGACCAATGTTGCCGCCTACGAGATACCCACCTGGATCGGTGCCACCTTCGCCACCGTCGATGAGGTCGAAGAGGCGCTGCGCAACGTAGCCATCGTAGGCAAGAGCATCTCACCATCCCTCGGCGTTGCCATGCTGCACTGGAATATCGCCGATGCGAAGCGCTCCATCGTCGTGGAATACCAGGAAGACGGGATGCATATCTACCACGACCAGGTAGACGTGCTAACCAACCAGCCACCCTTCCCCTGGCACGAGGAGAATCTGCGCAACTACCTGTGCTGCAATGGCAGCTGGCCCAACGATGCCGAATGGCGAACGCAAACGCTTGCTCCTTTTGGAACCAGCGCAGCCATGCGCGGAATCCCCGGCGATGCCTCTCCCACCTCTCGCTTCGTGAAAGCTGCGTTCATAAACGCCTTCCATCCGCAGAAGTCGAGCGAGCACGATAACGTCATGCGCATGTTTCACACGCTGGGAAGCGTCGCATTCGTGGAAGGCATCGCGAAGAAAGCCGACGATTCGTCCGAGATCACCATCTTCTCCGACTGCTTCAGCGCCGCCACCAACACGTACTACTTCAACACCTACGACGACCCTGCGATCAGGACGGTAAAGCTAGCTGATCACGCTGATGCGGATCCCTCATCGCTGGTGAAACTACCAAGAGACGCTTCGTAGGCGGTGCAGTGCAGCGAACCACGCCCTTCCGGATCAGCTACGCGGGAGAGCGGCGCCTTCCACATTGAAAGCATCTGCCAAGGCACT
>CATLEJ010000059.1 GCA_949916125.1 uncultured Oscillospiraceae bacterium | reverse complement strand
ATCGCAAAGATTGAAAACCAGGAGGGCGTGGATAACCTGGACGAAATCCTGGCGGCGGCGGACGGCGTCATGGTGGCCCGGGGCGACCTGGGGGTGGAGATCCCGGCGGCCCGGGTGCCCATCCTCCAAAAGCAGATGATCCGGAAGGGGCTCCAACTGGGCAAACCGGTGATCACCGCCACCCAGATGCTGGACTCCATGATGCGCAACCCCCGCCCCACCCGGGCGGAGGTATCCGATGTGGCCAACGCGGTCTACGACGGCACCAGCTGCGTGATGCTCTCCGGCGAGACCGCCGGGGGGAAGTACCCCCTGGAGGCCCTCCAGACCATGGTGAGCATCATTGCCGAGACGGAGGGCGCCATCGACTACTGGCGCCAGTTCGAGAAGCAGCGCGTCCATCCGGCGGCCAACGTCAACGACGCCATTACCCACACCTGCTGCCTCACCGCCAAGGATTTGAACGCGAGGGCCATCCTGGCCGCCACCAGCTCCGGCCACAGCGCCAGGATGATCTGCCGCTTCCGGCCGGCGTGCCCGATCGCCGCGCTGACGATGCGGGAGAAGGTGCGCCGGCAGCTCAACCTGTCCTGGGGCGTGATCCCGTTCCTCACCGGGGAGGTCAACTCCACGGACCGCATCTTCTCCCTCACCACCGACGTGGCCGTGAAGGAGGGGCTGGTGCGGGCCGGGGACATTGTGGTGATCACGGCCGGCGTCCCGCTGGGGCGGAGCGGCTCCACCAACCTCATCAAAGCGCAGGCGGTGGGGGAATAGGGCGTCCGGTTGAAACAGAAAGACCGCCGGAAGGGGCAGCCCTTCCGGCGGTCTTGTGTTTTGCCTGTGAAGTGCGGTGACTATGGGCGGCGGGTTTCCGGGGAAGGATGCCCACCCCGCGGGGGAGCGCCGGCGTTAAACGCGCCCGCAGGCCCCGCAGACGGTGATGCGGTGCCGGACCAGGGCCATAACGGCGTCGCGGCCCGGCGCGCCGAACTTCTTGGGGTCGTACAGGGCGGAATCGCCGGCCAGGGTGTGGCGGACGGCGTCGGTATAGGCGGCCCGCAGCTCGGTGGCGAAGTTCACCTTGCACACGCCGGAGGAGACGGCCCGCTGCACGTCCGCGTCCGGCACGCCGGAGGAGCCGTGGAGCACCAGCGGCACCGGCACGGCGGCCTGGAGCTGGGCCAGCCGGTCAAAGTCCAGCTTTGGCTCCCCCTTGTAGAAGCCGTGGGCGGTCCCGATGGCCACCGCCAGGGAGTCGATTCCGGTTTCCCGGACGAAACGGGCCGCCTCCTCCGGGTCGGTGTAGAGGTCCTCCCCCGGCTTGACCTCCAGGCTGTCCTCCTTGCCGCCCAGCCGCCCCAGCTCCGCCTCTACGGCGGGGCACCCGGAACAGCAGGCGGCCATCTCGGCCACCCGGCGCACCAGGGCGATATTTTCCTCCAGCGGCAGCTTGGACCCGTCGATCATAATAGAGGTGTACCCGTCGGCCGCCGCTTTGACGCACAGCCCGAAGCTGTCGCCGTGGTCCAGGTGGATGGCGACAGGCACCCGGGTGTGTTCGGCCACCGCCCGCGCCATTGCCGCGAAGGTTGCGGTGCCGGCGTATTTGAGGGTGGACGGCGTTGTCTGGAGGATGACGGGGGCGCGTTCGGCTTCCGCAGCCGCCACCACCGCCTGCATCATCTCCATGTTTTCCACGTTGAACGCCCCGACGGCGTAGTGCCGGCGCTGGGCGTCCAGCAAAAGTTCCCGGCTGTTTACCAAAGGCATATGGCAGCCCTCCTGTGTTTGATGTTCTGCGGTGGTCAGGTGACGGCGTAGAGGTAGTCGTCGATCCAGTCCCCCACCCGGTCGATGAGCAGGTCCTCCGCCCGGGGCGCAAGCTGTCCGGCGTGGACCCGGGCGTATTGGATGGGCATATACTGGCTGAGCAGCGCCATGGGGATCCCGGCGGTGTCCAGGTTTGCCAGCAGCGTCCGGATGGCGTCCTGCACCTTGGGGTTGTTCAGGTAGTAGCGGGCGCGGTCGGAGTAGCTGAACGCCCGCGCATAGCGCTTCTGGGGCACGGAGCCGTGGTAGTATTTGCTCCACTGGCCCTGGTCCTCCAGCATGGCCTGCTCCAGCACCGCGCGGAAGTGGGAGCAGGGGAAGTCGTTGATGCCGTAGAGCTCCCGCTCGATCTGCTCGAGGGCGAACAGGCCCTCCCGGAGCGCAAAGGTCAGCGCGGGGCCTACCTTTAAAATGGCGATGCCGTCCTCCACCATCTCCTTCAGGCACTCGCGGGGCTGGTAATCGGTGGAATGCCCCTCGAAAACCAGGTTGGGATGGCGCTTCAGGTGCGCCGTCAGCCGGCTGGCGGCGCGGCGGTCGTATTCCACGACGCTCTCGTCCGCGAACTCCACGCCGGGCTGCACCACGACGGCCACGACCCGCTCCCACGCGCCGTCCAGTCCCCGGGCGGCAAAGGCGCGGTGAAACTCCTCCAGCGTGGCCTCGCAGTCCTCCGGGGAGGTGACGGTTACGCTGTCCTCGTTTTCCTGGGCCCCGCCGGGTATGGGCACCTCGCTGCCGATCACGTAGACAGGGGGCGGCGCCTGGGGGTGCTCCGCCCGGTACCGGGCGAAGGCGTCCTCCGCCGCCCGGCAGAGCTGCGCGCCCCGGCGGGCGATGACGACGTCGGAAAGCCGCGCGCTGGGGTCGTCGTCCACCACGCGCATACTGGTGTCGATGTGTATCTTGGAGAAGCCCGCCAGCACATAGGCGCGGACCAGCTCCTCCGCGTTGGCCATGGCCTGTTCCTCGGGCAGGCCCTGCCACGTCAGCGGCCCCAGGTGGTCGCCGCCGCACAGCAGCTGTTCGGCGGGGAACTGTTCCTCCTGCGCGATCCTGCCCAGGAAGCCGCGGAAATCGCCGGGGGTCATGCCGGTGTAGCCGCCGTTCTGATTCACCTGGTTGGCGGTGGCCTCCACAAGCACCATGGTGCCGCTGGCCTTGGCCCTGCGGAGGGCCGCCCGGATGACGTACTCATTGGCGCTGCAGCAGGAATAGATCCCCTTCTCCCGGGCGCCTCCCCGGCCGCGGAGCAGCCGGAGGATGGGGTTTTGTACTTCGTGTTCCATAGTCGTCACGTGCCGCCTTTCTTGGTTGGCTGGGGACGCCGGGGCGTTACAGGGAAATGAACGCGTCAAGCCCCTCGGGCTGGTCCGGGTTCCGGCCAAGGGCGACGGATTTCAGCAGGGAGATCATCTGAATTATGTAGATAAACGGGATGCCCCATGCGGCAAAGTCTTTGATCCCCTCGATCTGGATATGTGCGTTGGCCCCGTAGAGGTTTTCCGCCTCGCCGGACACGGTGACGACCACGCCGCCGTGGCCGATGACGTCGCGGACCATGGCGCCCTGCAGCTCCTCCGCGCCGGGCCGCAGCAGGATCAGGGTCAGGGTGTTCTTCCCGCTGATCACAATGGGGCCGTGGCGGTAGTCCAGCAGGTGGAAGTACCGCCCGGTGAGCATGGCGATTTCGGTGAACGCCAGGGCGCCCTCCTCGGCGATGCCACAGACCGGGCCGTCGGCCAGCACCACGGCGTTATCCCAGCCCATGGCGGCGACCTGGGAGAAAACCGGGCCGTTTTTCAGATGGAACGCATTGCCTTTTGCGCCGGCGGCCAGCACGCTCTCGTAGAGGGACGTGTCCCCGGCGTACAGGGAGGCCAGCAGCAGGCAGGCGGCGTAGAGGTTGCTGACCGTCCGGGTCTGGCACACGCTGTTGTCGTGGATCCACGGCAGCACGATGGCCAGGTCGCTCATTGCGGACAGCTTGTTGTCCTCCCTGGCCGTGACGGAGGCCACCGGGCAGCCCAGCGTCTCCCGGATATGGGTGACGGCCATGACCATCTCCGACGTCAGGCCGGAGCGGGACAGCGCGATGATGGTGCTGTCCTGCACGGTCTCCCGCCAGAACCCCGGGTCGACGATGTAGTCGCCCGCGGGAATGGCGCTGGCCGAGGTGCTGGGGAAGGAGGCGAACAGGGCGGCGGCGCTTTTGGCCAGCATATAGCTGGAGCCGCAGCCCAGGATGGTGAATTTCCTGCGCGGGTGGTCGGCAAAAAAGCGCTTGACGGCTTCCTCGTGGCTGGAAAAGTACTGGAATGTGCTGGCCAGCGCCTGCGGGGTATCCAGGATTTCGGCTTCGGTTAAAAACATAGCGTTCGGCCTCCTCTTAATGTTGTTTGAAGCGTTCGATTGACAGCATCAGCGCCCCGTCCAGGGCGGTCCCCGCCGGCGGCCGGAGGGTGCACCCGTAAGCGGAAAGCTCCCCGGACAGCGGGCCCAGCAGCAGCTCGCCCGTGCGGAACAGCCCGCCCGAATAGGAGACGTCCGTATGGGCCGGGAAATGCAGGGTGTTTTTCAGCGCCCGGACCAGGAGGGCCAGCTCGTGGGCCGCCCTGCCGTAGAGCCCGATTGCGGCCTCGTCCCCCAGCTTTGCCGCCTCATACGCGTACATCTGGAACGCGGCGACCCTGTCCCGGTAGGGGGCAAATTCACTGGTGACCACGTCGATGAAACGGGTGTCAATGGGGACGCCGAGCTTTTCGTGGACGACTTCGTAGAGGGCGCCCCGCGGCAGCCGCCCGTCCGCCTGCTTTGTCAGCAGGCTCATGGCCTCCCGGCCCACCCAGTACGCGGAGCCCTCGTCGCCGAAGAACTCGCTCCAGCCGCCGCACCGGGCGGTGTTCTGGTCCGGGTCCTTCCCGAAGGCGATGGAGCCGGTTCCCGCCACGATGTGGATGCCGGATTTGCGCTCCAGCGCGCCGGCCCAGCCCACCTCCACGTCGTTCACGATATAGAGCGGGGCGGGCGCGAGCAGACCGCGCAGGGTTTCGGACATAACCGCGTCCTGTTCCGGGTTCTCGCCGACGCACGGGATGCCCAGGCAGCACCCGGCGCAGCCGTCCAACGACGCGCCCACAGACGCCAGGCACTCCTTCACAATGTCCGCGATGAGGGTGGCGGCGGCGTCCGTCCCAAGCACCCGGTAGGAGCAGCCGGTCCGCTTTGTGGTGAAAAGGGGCTTCCCGTCCTCCAGCGATATGGCGGCAGCGGTTTTTGTGCCGCCTCCGTCTACGCCGACGTACCATTTTTTCATGACCACACCTCCGTGTCTGAAAGCAGGGCAGTACCGTCCGCTTTGGCCCGAGTATACATAATCTGCTCATAGTGTGTCTACCTTTTTGCGGATTTAGGCCAAATCCATCTAATTGTATACCTGCGTATGGGATACAACTGGGCGGATTTGTATGAGGAATGCCCGACCGGAGAAAAAAGGTCTGGTTTTTCCGGAGCCGGTGTGCTAAACTGTAACCACCATCTGCACGACATACGCCATCAGGGAAGGATTGCCATGAAAAGCGACGCGCTTTACGTAGATATTTCAAAACAGATATTGCGGGACATCGAGCGCGGGATCTACCCGGAAAGCGCCCCCCTGCCGGACGAGGAGACGCTGCGGAAAAAATATAACGTGGCCCGCTCCACCCTCCGGCGCGCCCTTGAGCTGCTCAAGGAGAAGGAGGTCATCTTCTCGGTGCAGGGCAATGGGACGTTTATCAAGCCCCACCTGTTCACCCAGCCGCTGTCCACCTTCTATTCGTTTACCGACACGCTCAAGAGCAGCGACGTGCTCATCCAGAACAGCGTGATCGACTACAAGCTGGTCGAGGCGGACAAGTGGCTGGCCAAGGAGACCGGCTACCCGGAAGGCACCCGGTTCCACAAGCTCCTGCGCCTGCGCTCCGCCTGGCAGTACCCGCTGATGCTGGAGACCACGTACCTGCCCCAGAGCCGGTTCCTGGCGCTGGACACCGAGATCCTCTCGGAGGGGTCGCTGTACGATTTCCTGAGGATGCGGTACAATTTCCAGGCCACCCGCGCCACGGAGACCTTCCAGCCGGTGATGCCCCGCGGGGACGAGCGCACCCTGCTGCACATTGCGGTGAACACGCCCTGTATGCTGCTGGAGCGGTACAGCTATGAGGGCAATTCGCTGATTGAATACACAAAGTCCATTGTCCGGGGGGACAAATACGCCTTCCGCATCGAGTGGACGCAGGATACCGCCCACTCCACCTTTGAATGAGGCCGGGGGACGGCAAAAAAATACGGGGACTTGCACGAAACAGGCAAGTCCCCGTATTTTTTGTCATTTCAGCTCGACCGTATAAGTAAAGAAGTCGCCCCGCACGATAGAGCTGCAGTACTCGATGATGCGCGTGCCGAAATAGGTCACCCGCTCCAGGTGCATGGCGGGCATCCCCACCTTCAGCTCCATGAGCTCAGCCTCCTCCTTGCGGATGACGGTGGCCCGGAACTTCTCGATCACCCGGTCCGGGAACACCCCCCGGGCCCGCATGGAATTGTAGAGCCCGTTTTCCGCAACCGTTTCGGCGCACAGCTGGGGGCACACCGCCACAGGGATGTAGGAGGTCTCCAGCGTGTATGGCGTGAGGTCCACCATGCGCAGCCTGGTCAGCTTGAATACCGCGCCGGGCGTCTCCATCCCGAGGTGCTCCGCCACGTCGTCCGGCGCGGTAATCCGGTCAAAGTGGATGACGTTGACATATTCGTCCATCCCCTGCTGCTTCAGCGACTCGCTGAACGAATAGAACTTGGACAGCCGCTGCTCCGTGGACAGGTTGGTCACAAACGTCCCCTTCCCCCGCTGGCGCACCAGCAGCCCGGAGCGGACAAATTCGTCCAGCGCCTTGCGCACGGTGATCCGGCTGACCCCGTATGTCTCGCACAGCTCCTTCTCGGACGGGATCTTTGCGCCGGGCTTCCAGTGCTTCGAGGAAATCTTTTTCAACAGTTCTTCCTTCAGCTGGTAGTAAAGAGGAATTGGCACATCACGTGTAATGTCGGTTTCTGGATGATGCATCCTGTTCATACCCCCTAAAGTTATCTTAAAGTTATATCATTATGATATATAAGCAAATTATACCACATTATCAAAAAAAAGCAAGTGTTATTTCCAAGATTTTCACAAAAAATATGGGAGAAATCTGCAAAATCAAAAAATTGAAGATGAAGTTGACAAGGCTGAAAAAACGTGGTAATATTGTCATAACATCTCGGCGGATTTTTTTGGAAGTCTTGGCTGCTCCTACAAAAACAGGGCGTCCGATTTAGTTGAGAGGCCGGGAACGGAAGGAGTGTGTTCCATGGGACGGAAATTTACGTTTATTGGCGCAGGTTCATTGGATTTCACCCAGGATTTGGCTCGTGATATTTTGAGCTTCCCGGCATTCCGCGACGCGGAGTTCCATCTGGTGGACATCCATGAGGGCAGGCTGGCCTATGCCACCAAGGCCCTGGAAAAAATGATCCGGTACGGCGGCTTCCCCGCCACGGTCCACCCCACCACGGACCGGCGGCAGGCGCTGGCCGGCTCCGACGGCGTGCTGATTACGATCCTCCAGGGGGGCGTGGACGTCTGGCGGCATGACGTTGAGATCCCCAAGAAGTACGGCGTCGATATCTGCGTGGGGGACACCCGCGGCCCCGCCGGGATCTTCCGCTTCCTGCGCACCGCCCCGGTGATGCTGGATATCATCCGGGATATTGAGGAGCTGTGCCCGGAGGCGGTGGTGCTGAACTACACCAACCCCATGGCCCTCCTGTGCGCGTACCTGCAGCGGCAGACGAAGGTGCAGATCACCGGGCTGTGCCACAGCGTGCAGGGCACCGCCGCCATGCTGGCCGGATGGCTGGGGGCGGACATGAAGGACGTCACCTATACCTGCGCCGGGATCAACCACCAGGCCTTTTACCTCGACTTCAAGTGGAACGGGAAGGACGCCTATCCGCTCATCCGCGAGGCGATCCGCACCCGGCCCGAGATCGCCGGCGAGGAGCTGGTCCGCAATGAGATGTTCCTCCATCTGGACTACTATTCCACGGAGTCCTCCGGGCACAATTCCGAGTACAACGCGTGGTTCCGCAAACGCCCCGACCTGATCGAGAAGTACTGCACCCACGGCACGGGCTGGAACCCGGGCGAGTACGCGTACATCCTGAAGGAGTACATGGACAAGGAGAACACCTGGGAGGCGCAGTTTAAGGAGATCCTCGACTCGCCCCAGATCGACCTGAACCGGGGGGAGGAATACGCGGCCAACATCTTCAACGCGCTGTTCGGGGACCAGACCCCCTTTGAGTTCAACGGGAACCTGCCCAATACGGAGGGCCTGATCTCCAACCTGCCCAGGGGGGCCTGCGTCGAGGTGCCGGTGCTGGCCTCCAAGGCGGGCATCCGCCCCTTCAGCGTGGGGGCGCTGCCCGACCACCTGGCGATCCTGGTCAACACCTCCGCCCGGTGCGAGGAGCTGGCCGTGACGGCCGCCATCGAGGGCGACCCCCGGAAGGTGTTCCAGGCCATCCTGTTCGACCCGCTGACGTCCAGCGTGCTGTCCATGGCCGAGATCCATGACATGACCCAGGAGATGCTGCTGAAAAACAAGGACTACCTGACTTACTTCCGTTCGCTCACCCTATAAACGCCGCGGCTTTTCCTGTCGTTTCCGGGCCCAGGCAGGGCGGGAAATTTACAGGCTGAGACCCAAATATTTTATTTCAGGAGGAGATCAGATGAAAAAGAAAACGTTAGCCCTGGCCCTTGCGCTGCTGATGCTGCTGTCCATGCTGGCCGGCTGCACGCAGCCCCAGAACGAGGGGCCGTCAAAGGACCCGGCCCCGCAGAACAGCACCTCCGGCGGCGGCGACAGCGAGGAAGAAATTACGCTGCACTATTGGACCCATGTGGAGACCCCCTGGAACGTCTCCAACGACAAGATGGTGGAGGCCTTCCAGAAGGAGTATCCCAACATCAAGATCGAAGTGGAAGCCTATCCCTACGATGAGTTCGAGCAGAAGGTCCAGACCTCCCTGCTGTCCAAGTCCGGCGGCGCCGATATTTACGAGCTGTGGGGCGGCTGGGCCTATGAGTTCGCGCCCACCGGCGTGTTCTCCCCGGTGCCCGACGACCTGCTCCAGGATCTGCTGGACGACTGCTATGACCCGGTGCTGGGCGCCTTCGAGCACGAGGGCAAGTACTACGGCGTGCCGATGGAGTTCAACGCCGAGTACGGCGGGATGCTGGTGAACAAGCCCTACTTTGAGGAGCACAACCTGGCCTACCCCACCACCTGGGACGAGATGATCGACCTTGCCACCGAGCACTCGGTCTCCAAGAACGGAATCTTCAGCATGAGGGGCTTCGACTTCATCTCCTTTGACTCTGTGCCCTATACCTGGCTGGCCATGATCCTGTCCTCCGGCGGGTCTTACCTGGACGGCGACACCTTCAACTTTGACACGCCCATCGCCAAGGAGACCCTGCAGAAGCTGGTCGACTACGTGAAGGTGAACAAGGTCACCAGCATTGACGGCCTGGCCGGCTCCGACCTGGAGAACCACCACTGGCTGTTCCTGGGCGAGACGCTCATGGCCCCCCGCGGGATGTGGACCGTCCCGGTAGGGGAGGAAGAATACGACCTCACCTATGACAAGGAATTCTCCTATGTGTCCATCCCCTTCTACGGCTCGGAGAAGCGCTGGGCGGCGGAGACCGGCTGGGGCCTGGCGGTGAACGCAAACTCCGATTACACAGACGCCGCGTGGAAGTTTATCTCCTTCTTTATGCGTCCGGAGAATCTGCGCCAGGCCAACATCGACCGCGGCCAGATTCCCCCGCGCAAGTCCGTGGCCCACGACCCCGCGTTTGTGGAGGCCGTGCCCTATGCCCAGCCCATCCTTGACGTGCTGGACGGCGCGTCCTGGATTGGCCCCATCAACACCGACGTGCTGAAGGAGGCCATCTGCAATATGTTTGCGGATATCGTCCAGAACGACACCCCCATTGACGACGCGATTGCGAAGCTGAACCAGGACATCCAATAACCACCAGGCGCACCTGTCCCCATGGCCCCGGGGCCATGGGGACAGGCCAGCCGAAAGCTGTGTCAGGAGGCGTACATGAAAAACAACCGCTTCGTCTATACGATTTTAACGCCTGTTTTTATCTGTCTGCTGGTATTCAAGGTGCTGCCGATCTTGATCGGGTTTGGCATCTCCCTCTTTGACTACAACCCGCTGATGGAGGAAAATACCTTTGTGGGCTTTGACAACTTCAAGGCGCTGCTGGGGGACGAGGTGTTCCTCGCCTCCCTGAAGAATACCGTTGTCTTTGTGGTGGTGACCGTCACGCTGAATGTGACGTTCTCGCTGCTCATTGCCCAGTTCATCAGCATGATGCGCTCCAACAAAATGCGCTCCCTTATGCGGGCAATCTTTTTTATGCCGGTGGTCGCCCCGCTGGCGGCGTCCAGCATGGTTTGGAAGTCAATGTATGCCAACAAATACGGCCTGTTCAACAATATCCTGAACTTTTTCGGCCTGCCCGGCCAGAACTGGCTGGGCGACAAGAACTGGGTGATGCCGGCGATCATCCTCTTTTCCATCTGGGCCGACATCGGGTATAACATCATCATCTTTTCGGCCGGCATCGACGGGATCCCCGGGGAATTTACGGAGGCCGCCGCCATCGACGGGGCGGGCCCGTTCCGGAGGTTCTTCTCCGTCACGCTGCCGCTGCTGGCCCGCACCACCGCGTTCATCATCCCCATGACGCTGATCTCCCACTTCCAGATGTTTGCCCAGTTTGAGATCATGACGCGCTCGGCGGGCTCCACCGCCGGCGGCCCCAACAACTCCGGCATGGTGCTGACCCTGGAGATCTATAAGGAGGCGTTCAAGTATAAGAACATGGGGTATGCGTCGGCCATCGCCGTGGTGCTGTTTGCGGTGATTATGATTGTGACGGTCGTATCCCGCCGGACCAACCGCGTGGACTGGGAGTATTGATATGGTAAAAAAGAAGAAAAACGTATTGATCCGGCTGCTGGGGCTGCTTTTCGCGCTGGCCGTGATTTTCGCGGTGGTACTGCCCTATCTCTGGATGCTGCTCACCTCGTTTAAAAGCACGCCGGAAATCATGAAAAATCCCGGCAAGATCCTGCCCATCAAGTGGGTTTTGTCCGGCTATGAAAAGGTACTGACGAAGTCGCCGTTTTTCCAGTGGTTTACGAACAGCCTGGTGGTCTCGGTTTCCGTCACGCTGATCGTCCTGTTTACCAGCTCGGTCGCCGGCTATATTTTTGCGAAGTATAACTTCCGGCTGAAAAACGTCCTGTTCTGGCTGATCCTGGCCTCCATGATGGTGCCCTTTTCCGTGACGATGATCCCGAACTTCCTCATCATCAACGAATTGGGGCTGTATGACTCGCTTGGCTCGCTGGTTGTGCCGATGATGATATCCGGGTTCGGCATCTTTTTGTGCCGCCAGTTCTGCGAGGATATCCCGAACAGCATCTGCGAGGCGGCGCGGATTGACGGGGCGGGGGATTTTTACATCTATGTTACCATCATCCTGCCCCTTCTGCGCCCCTGCCTGGCGTCGCTGGCCATTTTCACCTTCCTTGAGAGCTGGAACGAGTACCTGATGCCGCTGATTATGCTGGAGAAGGTGGACAGCATGACGCTCCCCGTGGCGCTCTCCTTCTTCTCGTCCCAGCACGGCAACGACCTGAGCGCCACCATGGCGGCCGCCGCGCTGGTGATGCTGCCGGTCACCATCGTGTTCCTGATCTTCCAGAAGCAGTTTATCAAGGGAATCGCCCTCACCGGCGGAAAGTGACCTGATAAGAAATCAATATCATAATAGAAAGGGGAAAACTATGAAACGAACATTGAAACGGGCCGCATCCTCCCTGCTGGCGCTGGCCATGCTCTTTTCCCTCTGCGCCCTTCCCGCGGGCGCGGCGTCAGACACGTCCGGACTGAACGCCGCCGCCGTAGGGGCGTACCGGGCGGAGATCGCGCAGCTCTATGCAAGCGATCCCGGCCTGGTAGGCCGCACCCACAAAATGCAGGCGTTTATCATGGAGCTGGCCCTGCACGCCAAGCTCCGGAACCCGGATTTCAAGATCATCCCCCAGGACGGCATCAACCTGGCCTTTGTGGACGGCGATGTGGACAAGGGGCTCCAGGAGAGCCTCATCTCCCTCGTGGACGGCTGGGGCATCGAAGGGATGGTCGGCAACCAGGCGTCCCTGGAGCCGAACGCGACCCAGCAGAAGTACATGAAGCTGGTGGAGGCGGGGCTGTATGTCTCCGACACCACCACCTGCCGGACCCAGGAGCAGCTTGACAACTACTATGCCCGGGCCAAGGCGTGGGGCATCATCCCCTACCCGCGCATTGGCGGCGAGCTGGCGCAGACGCTGTTCCCCGGCTGGCGCTGGGCGACCAACGGAGACTATTTCTGGGTTGACAAGCCGCAGGACATCGGCCTGGGCGACCGGGCGGACGGCAGCAGGGACGTCGTCAAGCTGACGGACGCCAAAAACTACCTGTACAATATCAACGGGCGCCCCTACGACGCCTGGGACACCTGGGACGCGGAGGAAGAGGCCTTTGAGAAGGGCGACGGCGACCGGACCAGGATTACCGATTCCTACGGCTGCGGCCTGCTGGTGCCCTCCAAGGGTGGCAAGTACACGCCCATCGGCGAGGATGAGGACGACGCCACCGTCGCGAAGGCCATCACCATGTACGGCGAGGAATGGGACTGGTGGTGGCGCAAGGCCGGGCTGGACGAGAATGCCGGCCGGGAGACCTGGCTCAAGGCGCTGCGCGAGTCGGATTACGACGTCATTTACATCGATTCCTTCTATAACCACAGGGCCAGGCCGGAAAACCAGACGCCCCTGACCCGCGAGGAGATCGACAGCCTGAAGTACAAGCCGGACGGCGGCAGGCGCCAGATCATCGCCTACCTGAGCATCGGCTCGGCGGAGCAGAACCGGTGGTACTGCCAGGACGACTGGGTATGGGTTGACCCCGCAAACAAGAACTCCACCGTCAGCATGAAGGCCGGCAAGGGGAACAGCACCTCCTACACCCCCTTCACCCCGCCCGAGGGCGAGTCCGGCGCGCCGCAGTGGCTGGCCTTCGGCTATGGCGGCAACTACCCCGAGGAGGCCATTGTGCAGTGGTGGCACCCCGAGTGGAGGGACATCATCATCAACGGCGGCGGCAAGTACGCCCACAAGACCACCGGCGACAACACGTCGTCCATCGACCGCATCATTGACCAGGGCTTTGACGGCGTTTACCTGGACAACGTAGGCGTATACAGCCGTTCCTCCTGGTCCTCCTATGAGAGCTACTGGCTGAAGCACGGCGGCATCCCCGGCGAGGCCGCCACCGCCAAGCTGGTTGCCCAGGGGCTGGACTACACGGAGAACCCCGTGGACATCCCCAACCCCGACCGCGGCTTCTACCGCGCCAACGACGGCATGGTGGTGCCCGTCACCGCCAACGAGACCTCCAACAGCCAGGTGATGGAGATCGGCGAGGAGCCGGCCGATGTGGCGGGCGTCCCGGTGGAGACCCGGGTGAGCCATGTCTATTTCGACCTGCGCAATTACTCCAGCAACAGCTTTACGGAGCGGGGCGTCCGGTACAATAAGGACTATTTCGCGCCGGAAAACGTGTCCATCAAGTCCAGGGAAGGGGACAAGGCCCCCTACGACTACGACACCCACTTCGACTACTGGAAGGAGAACGTCCTGCCCACCTGGCCCCATGGGGAGTCCCAGCCGCTCACCGACGACGCGCTGGCGTATATCCGGGATAAGCTCCAGCAGGTCAGGGACGGGGAAGGCGTCACCCTCGTGCGGTTCAACTATGACGGCCGCGGCTTTGGCTGGGTGGACGTAGACCATCCGGATGACGGCTACGTAGACAGCCTTGTGGCGGACATCGAGCCGGACAAGGAGACGATCCTCAAGCACATCGAGCAGATCAAGCCCATCCTCCAGGAGTACGAGGATGTCATCATGGCGGTGGACGGCGGTATGTTCGGCCCCTGGGGCGAAATGCACTCCACGACCTTCGGCACCAGCCCGGAGGCGTATGCGTGGCTCCTGGACGCGTGGCTGGACGCCGTGCCTGAGTCCCGCTCCATCATCGTGCAGGGCGGCGCGTTCCTGTCCTGGTACAACGCCACCTACGATACCGACTACACGTTTGAGAACATCGACCAGATCCCCGCGCCGGAGCCGGGCACGCCCGAGTCCCGTTTCGGCTTCTTCAACGACAGCTACGCCTACGGCGAGGACGAGGGCGACAATTATCCCAACGACTGGGGCTCCCTGTCCGAGGGCGCCGGCTGGCCGGGCGACCCGCTGGGCGACGAGGACACCTATGACCGCGGCCGGGTTATGACCTGGATCCGGAAGCAGAACAACTTCTACGGCGGCGAGGCCCAGGGCGACGAGACCCGCTGGAACACCTACCCGTTTGTGGCCTGGGAGGCCTCCTATGCCCAGACCGTGTACCTGAACGCGGACTATTCCGACGAAGTCCACCAGAGGTGGGCCGACTTCACCTACACGGAGGAAGCCGTCACCCAGAAGATGACCAACCCCTATGAGGACCCCTACAAGACGGAATACGCCATCTTCGACCCGGTGTATAACGGGAAAAACGGCGTTGAGTTCTGGCGTGACCGGCTGGGCTACCGGCTGGTGCTGCGGGACGCCAACGCCAGCGAGTGGGCCGCGCAGGACGGGTTCCTCACCTTTGACGGCAAGATCCAGAATGTGGGCTTCGGCAACATCGTCAACCGGAAGAACGTCACGGTCATCCTGAAGTCGAAGACCGACGGCAGCACCTATTCGGCCCTCACCGGCATCGACGCGCGGCAGTGGCGCCCGGATCTGGACAACCGGCCCACCAATACGGACGCATACCGTGACCTGAGCTTCTCCATCCCGATGCAGGAGTTTGGGAAGGTGCCGGCAGGCGAGTATGACATCTACCTGAAGATCAACGACCCCAAGGAGACCAGCGCCAACAAGCGGTGCATCCAGTTTGCCAACCACTACGATATCTGGAACGAAGAGCTGGGCGCCAACCTGATCGGCTCCACCTCCGTGGTGCCGGGGAACCCCTTCACCGATGTGAGCAAGAACGCCTACTATTATGACGCGGTGATGTGGGCCGTCCGGAACAATGTGCCCGTGGGGAAGACCGCGACGAGCTTCGCCCCCTGGGAAAATTGCTCCCGCGCCGACGTCGTGACGTTCCTGTGGCACGCGATGGGCTGCCCGGAGCCGAAGTCCAGCACCTCCCCCTTTACGGATGTAAACCCCGGCGCCTACTATGGGAAGGCCGTCCTCTGGGCGCAGGAGCAGGGGATTGCCAAGGGCGACGGCGCTGCGTTCAAGCCTGACGCGCCCTGTACGCGCAGCGAGGCCGTGTCCTTCCTGTGGCGTGCGGCGAAGTGCCCGGCGGCCTCCGGCAGCGTGCCCTTCCGCGATGTGGCGGCAGGCAGCGATTACTACACCGCGGTGCTGTGGGCGGTGGAAAACGGGATCACCCTGGGCACCACCGACACCACGTTCAGCCCGGCCGATGTCTGCAGTCGGGCGCAGATCGCCACGTTCCTGTACCGCTACCTGGGGGCGTGAGCCTTACGGTCCCACGGCAGAATCAATAGCC
>CATLEJ010000058.1 GCA_949916125.1 uncultured Oscillospiraceae bacterium | reverse complement strand
TGGCGCGCAGTCCCATGGGACTGCGCCGACTACTCCCTCATCAGTGAGCGTATTTTATCCCATGGACCGCCGGTTAGTCAACCACAACCTGGGAAATTGGGACAGCCTGCCCGGAATGGCAAAAAATCCGGGAAATCTTTGAACAAATCTTAAATTTTTCGCCGGGACGGTTGCTTCTCCCCACTGAAAAGTTTATAGTTAACACAATCACAATGCCCCAGGGCAGGCCGTCCCCCGGCCCGCATGGGGCGTCAACGGACGGTGAAAAGCTTTGAGTTACATAACCTTCGAGAATGTCAAAAAAGAGTACAAAATGGGTGAAGTCACCATCAAGGCCGTGGACGGCGTGGACTTTTCCGTGGAGAAGGGCGAATTCACCATCATCGTGGGCCCCTCCGGGGCGGGCAAGACCACGGTGCTGAATATGCTGGGCGGCATGGACGCCTGCTCCGGCGGCACCATCACCGTGGACGGCGCGGTGGTCAGCGGCTACAGCCCCAAGCAGCTCACCGCCTACCGGCGGCACGACATCGGCTTCGTGTTCCAATTCTATAACCTGGTGCAGAACCTCACCGCCCTGGAAAATGTGGAGCTGGCCGCCCAGATCTGCCGGGAGCCCCTGAACGCCCGGGAGGTGCTGGAGCACGTGGGGCTGGGGGGCCGGCTGGACAACTTCCCCGCCCAGCTGTCCGGCGGCGAGCAGCAGCGGGTGGCCATCGCCCGGGCCCTGGCCAAGAACCCCAAGCTGCTGCTGTGCGACGAGCCCACCGGCGCCCTGGATTACGTGACGGGCAAGGCCATTTTGAAGCTGCTCCAGGACACCTGCCGCCAGCAGGGGATGACGGTCATTGTCATCACCCATAACACCGCCCTCACCCCCATGGCCGACCGGGTGATCCACATCAAAAACGGCAGGGTGGCCGCCATGGAGCGCAATGAGGTCCCCACCCCCGTGGAGGAGATCGAATGGTAGCCCATAAAAACCGCCTGACCACCGACGCCGCCCGGGAGATCAGGCACACCTTCAACCGATTCCTGTCCATCCTGGTGCTGTCGGCGCTGGCGGTGGCGTTCCTGTCCGGCCTGCGGGCCACCGCCCCGGACATGAAGTATACCGCCGACAACTACTATGACCGCACCAACCTGATGGACGGATACGTGCTGTCCACCCTGGGGCTGACCCAGGGGGACCTGGACGCCCTGGCATCGGCGGAGGGCGTGGACCAGGTGGAGGGCGCCTGGTCGGTGGACGCCACGGCGGTGGACTGCATCGTCTCGGTGCGCTCCATGCCGGAGCGGCTCAACCTGCTGGAGGTGAAGCGGGGCCGCCTGCCGGAAGCCCCCAACGAGTGCGTCACCGAGGGCCTGCTGCTGGTGGAGCTGGGGCTGGACGTGGGGGACACGGTGGAGCTGGTGCTGGACGAGGATCACGAGGGGGATCTGACCCGCACCACCTATACCATCGTGGGCGTGGTGAACTGCCCGCTGTACGTGGGCACCGACCGGGGCACGTCCTCCTTGGGCAGCGGCTCGGTGGACGCCTTCCTGTTCGTGCCGGGGGAGAACTTCACCTATGACTACTTCACCGCCGCCTATTTCACCGGCCAGGGGCTCAAGGAGCTGGACAGCTACAGCGACGAGTACGACGACCGGGCGGACGCCCTGCTGGACAGCCTGGAGGACCTGTCGGAAGAGCGGGCCCAGCTCCGGTACGACACCCTGATTGGGGACGCGCAGAAGGAGCTGGACGACGCCCAGGCCGAGCTGGACGACGCGAAAGCGGAGGCGGATCAGGAGCTGGCGGACGCCCGGAGGGAGTTGGACGACGCCCGGAAGGAGCTGGACGACGGCTGGGCGGACTACCGGGAGGGGCAGGACACCCTGGATCGGGAGCTGGCCGACGCCCGGCGGACGCTGGCGGACGCGCTGCGAAAGCTGAACGACGCCCAGGCCGAGCTGGACGACGGCCGCGCCCAGTATGAGGACGGGCTGGCACAGTACGAGGACGGGCTGGACCAGTATGAGGATGGGCTGGCCCAGTACCAGTCGGGGCTGGCCCAGTACCAGGACGGGCTGGCGGAGTACCAGAAAAACAAGGCCGCCCTGGACGGGCAGCAGGCCCAGGTGAACGAGGGGCTGGCCCAGTATGAGGCCGCCCTGAAGCAGGCGGAGGGCACCCCGGCCTATGAGCAGGTGCTGGCCCAGCTGGCGGGGCAGAAGGCCCAGCTGGACGCTGCCCAGACCCAGTTGGACGCGGGCTACGCCCAGCTGGCCCCGGTGAAGGCCCAGCTGGACGGGGTAAAGGCCCAACTGGACGGCAGCAAGACAGTGCTGGACGCCTCCAAGGCCGAGCTGGACAGCGCCCGGGCCACTCTGGACGACACCGGGCGGCAGCTGGCGGACGCTGAGCGGCAGATCGCCGACGGCCGCCGGGACTATCAAAATGGTCAGGCCGAGCTGGCCCAGGCCCGGCGGGACGGGGAGGCGGAGCTGGCCGACGCCCTGCAAAAGCTGGAGGACGGCGAGAAGGAGTACGCCGACGGCCTGAAGGAATATGAGGACGGGAAGGCGGAGGCGGACGCGGAGATCGCCGACGCCCAGAAGAAGCTGAACGACGCCCGGGACGAGCTGGACAAGGTGGAGGAATGCGAGTGGTATGTTCTGGGCCGGAACACCAACGTGGGCTTTGTGAGCTTCTCCCAGGACACGGAGCGGGTGAGCAACCTGGCCACCATCTTCCCGGTGATCTTCTTCCTGGTGGCGGCGCTGGCCTGCCTGACCACCATGACCCGCATGGTGGAGGAGCAGCGCACCGAGATCGGCGCGCTGAAGGCCATGGGCTTCTCCCGGCTGTCCATCTCCAAAAAGTACATCGGCTACGCCTTTTTGGCCAGCCTGCTGGGCGGGATTCTGGGCCTGGCCATCGGCTGCACCCTGATCCCGGCGGTGATTGCCAACGCCTTCAACATCATGTACGCCATGCCGCCCCTGGAGTTCCGGGAGCAGACGGCGCTGTGCGTGCTGGCGGTGCTGGCGGCGGTGCTGTGCACCACCGGGGCGGCGCTGTGGGCCTGCCTGTCCACCCTCATCGCCACCCCCGCCAACCTGATGCGCCCCAAGGCCCCCAAGGCGGGCAAGCGGGTGCTGCTGGAGCGGGTGGGCTTCATCTGGAAGCGGCTTACCTTCACCTGGAAGGTGACCATGCGGAACCTGTTCCGCTATCAGCGGCGGTTCTGGATGACGGTGATCGGCATCGGCGGCTGCACCGCCCTGATTGTCACCGGCTTCGGCCTCCACGAGTCCATTTTCGCCATCCTCAACAAGCAGTTTGACGAGATCTCCCTCTATGACGCCACGGTGGGGCTGGACAAAGACGCCTCCCGGTCGGAGCTGGCGGAGGTGGAGGACTACCTGGACGCCAGCGGCAGCGTGGCCCGCTGGCACCTGACCAGCCAGACCACGGCGGAGGCATCCAACCGCGGGGTGGCCTACGATGTGTCCCTGTACGCCATCGATGATTTTGAGAACTTTACCCAGTTTATGGACCTGCGCCACCGGAAGGACGACACGCCCGTCACCCTGCCCGAGGACGGCGCCATCATCACGGAAAAGCTATCCGAGCTGCTGGACGTATCGGTGGGGGACACCATTACCATCGACAAGGACGGCCGGGTGGACGTGCGGGTGGACGACATTGTGGAGCACTATGTCCAGCACAACGTCTATCTGTCGGCGGCCTGCTATGAGCGGCTGTTCGGCGAGACCCCGGCCCAAAACCTGATCCTGCTGGAGTACGGGGACGGGGCGCAGTCGGACGAGGTGTCCGCCCAGCTCATGGCCATGGACGCGGTGACCTCCCACTCCTACATCGCCGCCATCCGGGACAGCTTCACCAACAGCATGGAGGCCATCGACTACGCGGTGGTGATTATCATCCTGTCGGCGGCGGCGCTGGCCTTTGTGGTGCTCTACAACCTGACCAACATCAACATCACCGAGCGCACCCGGGAGCTGGCCACTCTGAAGGTGCTGGGCTTCTTCGACAAGGAGATCACCGCCTATGTCTACCGGGAGAACGTGTTCCTCACCCTGTTCGGCATTATTCTGGGGCTGGTGATGGGCCGGTTCCTCCACGCCTGGATGGTGCTGACGGTGGAGGTGGACCTGGTGATGTTCGGCCGCACCGCGCCCCCCTACGCTTACATTCTGGCGGCGGCGCTGACGGTGGTGTTCTCCGTGATGGTGAACATCGCGGCCCACTTCAGGCTGAAAAAGGTGGACATGGTGGAGAGCTTGAAAACCGTGGAATAAGACGCTGTTAATAGGAGTTTTCCATGAACAACCGTATCATCGCGGATATCGCAAACTTTATCTTCGTATCCGATGAACCGGAAAAAGCAGACGCCATTTTCCTGCCCGGCGGCTCGTTTCCGGAGCAGCCGGAATATGCCGCTGAGCTGTACCGTCAGGGCTACGCAAGGTGGCTGGTTCCCTCGGGCGGGATCAGCGTAAAACGTGACAAATGGCCGGGAGTTCGTTCCAAAGCGGACAAATACAACGGCGATTATCAATCTGACTGTGAGTTCCTTACGGACGTGCTGCTGAAAAACGGCGTACCGGCCTCGGCAATTATTGGGGAGGATCAGTCCGGCCACACCCGGGATAATGCGTTCCTCTCACGGGAGGCTGTGGACAAGAGCGGCGTTGCGATCCACACGGCACTGATCGTCTGCAAAGCATTTCACGCCCGGCGGTGCCTGATGCTGTACCAGATGGCGTTTCCCGAAGTGGACATCAAGGTGTGCCCCGTGCATTGCTATAACATCACCAAAGAAAATTGGTATAAGAGCAAGACGGGGATAGACCGTGTTCTCGGCGAATTGGCCCGATGCGGCAATCAATTTGTTGGGGATGTTGAGCAATACCTGCTGTAACGCGCGCCGCAGACAAAGAAAAGCCCCGCCGCGAAAGCGGCGGGGCCTCTTTGCTATGGTAGGCTGACGAACCCTCAGTCGGCCAGCAGGTTGCGCTCGGTCTCCTTGTCAAACAGGTGCACCAGATCGCCGGGGAAGGTGAAGTGGATGGTGGTGCCGTAGGGGATGCCGGCCCGGAAGCTCTCGGGCAGGTCGGTGGTGGAAACCACCAGCACCACGTCCTTCTCGGCGCCGTTGTCCTCCTTGGCGGTGACGTGCAGATGGATCTCGCTGCCCATCATCTCGGACACGTCCACCCGGGCGGCGATGGTGTGCTCGCCGGCGCCCTCGGCAAAGGACACGTGCACGGGACGGATGCCCAGGATGATGTCCTTCTCGGGGACGTTCTTGGCGGCCAGCTGCTTCTGGATTTTGTCGGCGATCTCCATGGTGGCGCCGGCCACCTTCACGGCGTAGCCGCTGCCGGACTTGACCAGGCGGGCGTTGAAGAAGTTCATCTGGGGCATTCCGATGAAGCCGGCCACGAACACGTTCACCGGGTTGTCGAACACCTCCTGCGGGGTGCCGATCTGCTGGATGAAGCCGTCCTTCATGATGACGATGCGGTCGCCCAGGGTCATGGCCTCGGTCTGGTCATGGGTGACGTAGATGAAGGTGGTGTCGATGCGCTGGCGCAGCTTGATGATCTCGGCGCGCATCTGGTTACGCAGCTTGGCGTCCAGGTTGGACAGGGGTTCGTCCATCAGGAAGACCTGGGGCTCACGGACGATGGCGCGACCGATGGCCACACGCTGGCGCTGGCCGCCGGACAGGGCCTTGGGCTTACGCTCGAGGTACTGGGTGATGTCCAGGATCTCCGCCGCCTCCTTTACGCGGCGGTCGATCTCGTCCTTGGGCAGCTTGCGCAGCTTCAGGGCGAAGGCCATGTTCTCATACACCGTCATGTGGGGGTACAGAGCGTAGCTCTGGAACACCATGGCGATGTCGCGATCCTTGGGCTCCACGTTGTTGACGAGCTTGTCGCCGATGTACAGCTCACCCTCGCTGATCTCCTCCAGGCCAGCCACCATACGCAGAGTGGTGGACTTGCCGCAGCCGGAGGGGCCGACCAGCACGATGAACTCCTTGTCCGCGATCTCCAGGTTGAAGTCGTGGACTGCCGTCACGCCGCCGTCGTAGATCTTCTTGATGCCTTTCAAACTCAAAGTTGCCATAGCGATGGACCGTAAACACGCCGCCTCCGCAGCGCATCCTCGCCCGCGGGGGGTTTGAATACCCCGTGGACATTACGGCAAGTCTCCACATTGCCGCACCGCCGGCCCGCGGATGGTTTCCTCCTTTTGTTTTCCTCGGCGCGGCTATGGGCGGGTCACGCCCAAGGGAGTAGCCGGACCGGGTGGTTTTGGGGATTCGCTGTCTTGATTTTAACAAAGAAGCGCCGGGGCTGTCAAGGGGTTCCTCTGCGGTTTTCACAAAATTTTCGCCTCTAAAACCGGGAATTTCCGGCAAAAGGAAAAACCTTCCGGCAGCGCCCGGCCCAGGGGCGCGAAACGGCCCCGGACAGCCGTCCGGGGCCGGGGGTTATGGTCACTGCTCCAGCTTGGCCTCCTCCGCCTCGATGGCGCGGAAGCGGGGCATGATGCCGATCTTGTCCGGCGTGTGCACCGGGAGCTGGTAGATGTCGTGGCCGGGAAACTGGTTGCCCTCCACCAGGCAGGGGCCGTCCGGGGTGAAGCACACGTCCCAGCCCACGTAGCCCACCTCCGGGACCACCTGGGCGGCCTGCCGCACCATGTCCACCGCCCGGTCCCAGTCGGGGAAGGTGAAGCCCTTGATCTGCGTCCCGGTGGCGGGGTGGTCGGCGTACAAATTCTTCTGCTTGTCCAGCGCCCGGTCGATGACCGTGCCCGTGGCCGGGTCCATGGGGGCCACCATGCCGCCGCTGTTGAAGTTGTCCACGTACTTGCCGTTGCCGATGCGGAACATGGCCGTCACCAGATAGACCTTCCCGCTCTTCCCCCGTATGGTCACCATGCGCACCGTGTTGATGGCGCCGGGGTAGATGGCCGCCACCGCCGGATGCTGGACGATGAGCTCCTCCAGCTCCAGCAGGGGGGCCTTTTCCGCCAGATGATCGTACAGCGCCTCCCGGGAGGGGTAGTCCGCCCCGTCCACCTTCTCGATGCCCCAGCCGCAGCTGCCCTGGGAGGGCTTGGCCATGAACACGGGGTGCCGGGCCAGGAAGGCCAGCACCTCCTCCCGGTTGTCCCCCGTCACCGGCACCCAGTCCCGGTGGAGGAAGGGGGCGAACCGGGTGTTGAACCGGATCTTGTCCCCCAGCTCGTCCATGTGGGCCTTGTCGTTATACCGGGCCACCAGCTCGTTGTTCCGGCCACGGGTGAGGTAGGTGTCCCGCTGTGACGGGGTGAGGTTGTACATCTCGAACAGGTCGTAGTCCATATAGCCCGCGCCGTACTTCACGGCGCACTCCTGCATATCCCGGAAAATGGACAGCCGGGAACGGCCGGTTTTTTTGTGGATGGAGCCGATTTTCTCCAGCATGGCCCTGTGGTTCATCTTCAGCGCCCGCTGGACCAGATATTTCACCTTTCCCATGGGAACCTCCCCGGCAGTCAGCCGCGTCAAGCAAAGTACCGTTATCTTACCATATTATGACCCGAAACGCAATGCCCGCCAAAATCGGGGTTGACAGGGGGCGGAAACTATTGTATACTTTGCGACGAAATTTGGTTTACAATGGAGGAATTTCTATGACAGCACAGCCTGCGATCAATGTCCGCCGGATGGCGATGTGCGCCGTGATGGCGGCGGTGATCTGCGTGATCGCCCCCATCTCCATCCCCACCGGCCCCATCTCCATCACCGGGGGCACCCTGGCCATCTACCTGACGGCCTACCTGCTGGGCGGCGTGTGGGGGACGGTGAGCACGCTGGTATACCTGCTGGTGGGCTTTGTGGGCCTGCCGGTGTTCAGCAACTACATGGGAGGGGCGGCCCGCCTGCTGGGCCCCACGGGGGGCTACCTGGTGGGCTATCTCCCCATGGTGCTGCTGGCGGGCTTTTTCGTTGAGCTCTCCCTGCGGCGCTTCGGCGGCAGGGGGGCGAAGGAACAGGCCGCCGCCCTGGCGATCCAAATCCTGGGCATGGCGGCGGGCACCGCCGTGCTGTACGCCTTCGGCACCGCCTGGTACTGCGTCCAGGCCGGGGTGGATCTGCAAAAGGCCCTGGCCGCCTGCGTATTCCCCTTTATCCCCTTCGACCTGGCGAAGATGGCGATCGCCCTGCTGGTGGGCACGCCCGTCCGCCGCAGGCTGGAGCGGGCGGGGCTCGTTTAGGGCGGGGCACGGCCGCCCGTAAACCGCAAAAAAGCAATGCGCCCCCACCGGCCATGAGGCCGGATGGGGGCGCGTTTTGTTTGCGGAGACGGGAAAAAGGGCTTGCATTTCCCACCCCCGTCGGGTAAAATCTGAATAGCATCCTATTTGGAGAGGAGTAGTGAGATATGAAGAAACGATTCCCGGCACTTTTTCTGGCCCTTGTGATGGCCCTGTCCCTCATGCCCGCCCCGGCCTTTGCGGCGGACACGGAGCCCACCCTGACCGGCGCGGAGATGGTGGCCCTGCTGCCCTCTGAACAGCTGGGGGCCTTCCCGGCTGACAGCGTCAGCATGGTAGACAATGAGGAGGACGAGGAGCGCACGTTCCGGGAGATTGCCGAGCTGACCCGGAGCCTGACAGCCGGGAAAACAACGGAGACGGAAAAGGCCCGCGCCATCTTTGAGTGGGTGGCGGAGAACATTGAATATGATTATACGGCATATGAGTACTGGCTGATGACAGGGCCCCTGACGGAGGAGCAGGACCGACGCCTGGGTCAGGCCGCGAGCGTCGGATACGCGTTTTATAACCGCCGCGCGATCTGCGCCGGATACGCCAGCCTCGCCAATTTTATGCTCAGGCTGGCCGGAATGCCGGCGGCATATATTACCGGAAGGGCCAGCAATGGACCCCACGCCTGGAGCGCGGTCCGCGCGGACGGCCGGTGGATCGTATTTGACGCGACCTGGAATATGTGGGATATCGACCCTGATTTTCATCCGATCACTGAGAGGATCACATGGCCGGATGGAATATGGACCATGAAAATAACAAGGACGGGACGGATCGGCTGTTCGGTCCAGAACCAGTACAGTAATGATCTGACCAGCGTGACCATCCCGGACAGCGTGAACACCATCAGCACCAGCGCGTTCGTGGGCTGCGATAATCTGACCCGCGTGGACATCCCGGACAACGTGATCTTCATCGAAAATTCCGCATTCACGGGCTGCGGCAACCTGACCCACGTGACCATCCCGGACAGCGTGACCACCATTGAGGGTTCGGCGTTCATGTGCTGCTACAGCCTGACAGAGGTGAACATCCCGAAGGGCGTGACCGAGATCGCGCAGTATACGTTCTCGACCTGCACCAGCCTGAAGAGCGTGACCATCCCGGACAGCGTGACCAGCATTGGGTCCAGCGCGTTCAAGGACTGCACCGCCCTGACCAGCGTGACGATCCCCGCCAGCGTGACCAAAATGGAGTCCGGCGTGTTTGAGAAATGCACGGCGCTGACCAGGGCGGTGTTCGGGGGCGGCTTGACCAGCATCAGCTCCAGCACGTTCTGGGGCTGCGACAGCTTGGCCAGCGTGGCCATCCCGACCAGCGTGACCAGCATTGGATCCACCGCGTTCTATAACTGCCCAAACCTGACCGACGTCTACTACGGTGGCAGCGAGGCGCAGTGGGGCGCCATTGAGATCGGTACGTTTAGCAGCTTTCTGAAACCCAACTCTGGCTCTACGCGCCGCCTCACCTACCACTACAACACGGTGGGCGGCTTTGGGGATGTGAATACGGGCGCTTACTACGCCGGCGCGGTGCAGTGGGCGGTCGCCAACGGAGTCACCACAGGGAAGACCGCCGCCACCTTCGCCCCCAATGAAACCTGCACCCACGCCCAGATTTTGACCTTCCTCTACCGGGCGGCCCGGAATCAGGGCAAGGCCGAGGCCGCCGACATGGACAAGGCCGTGGCCTGGGCCCGGGAGAAGGGCATGATCGGCGCGGGCTTCAACCCCAAGGCCCCCTGCACCCGCGCCGACGCGGTGAACTACATCTGGCAGGCCTTCGGCAAGGAGGACGCCGAGGCCAGCAGCTTCACCGACGTGCCCGCCAACGCCAGCTACGCCAAGGCGGTGGACTGGGCGGTGGCCAACGGCATCACCAACGGCACCAACGCGGACAAGACCCAGTTCAGCCCCAACCAGGTGTGTACCAGGGGCCATATCGTCACCTTCCTCCACCGGGCCTACGTCCCGGGGGCCCGCCAGTTGTTCTGAGATAACCCGGCAAAGCCCCGTCCCCCTCCTGGGGACGGGGCGCTCCGCTTTCATGGGGCGGAATCATGCAGCCGGTGGCCGGGCGGGGGGCCGCCTTGACAGGAGGGGCGGAAAGGGGCATAATAGAGCCGGTACTGACGACAGATAAAAATCCCCCCCGCCGCCCGGCAGAAAGGAGCCCGCCATGCCCCCGCTGAACCTGCTGCTCAAACCCGCCTCCAGCGCCTGTAACCTGCGCTGTTCCTACTGCTTCTATGCCGACGAGGCCCGAAAGCGCCGTGTGCCCAACTATGGCAGGATGCCGGAGGAGGTGGTCCGGGCCGTGGTGGACAAGTCGCTGGCCGCGGCGGAGGGCTCGGTGGCCTACCTGTTCCAGGGGGGGGAGCCCACCCTGGCGGGGCTGGACTTCTTCCGCCGCTTCACCGCCCTGGTGGAGGAGCGGGCCCCCAGGGGGCTGGCGGTACACTACGCCGTGCAGACCAACGGCACCCTGCTGGACGAGGAGTGGTGCCGGTTCCTGGCGGAAAAGAAGGTGCTGGTGGGGCTGTCCCTGGACGGGAACCGGGCCTGCCACGATCGGTATCGGAAGGACGGCGAGGGCCGGGGCACCTATGACCGGGTGGTGCGGGCGGCCCGGCTGCTGGAGCGGGCCGGGGCGGAGTTCAACGTGCTGACGGTGGTGACCAGCCAGCTGGCCCGGCACATCCAGAGCGTGTTCGGCGCGCTGTGCAGGGCGGGCTTCCGCTTTCAGCAGTATATCCCCTGCCTGGACCCGCTGGAGGAGGACCGGGGCGGGGAGGCCTATTCCCTCACCCCAGCCCAGTATGGGGAGTTTTTGAAGAACCTTTTTGACCTGTGGTACCGGGAGCTGGAGCAGGGGCGGTACTGGTCCGTCCGGTATTTTGACAACCTGGTGCATATGGTGTCGGGGCAGCCCCCGGAGCAGTGTTCCATGCTGGGCCGCTGCGGGATGCAGTATCTCATTGAGGCGGACGGCAGCGTCTACCCCTGCGATTTCTACGGGCTGGACGGGTACCGGATGGGGAACGTGCTGGAGAACACCTGGGCCGAGCTGGACCGGGGGCGGGAGGCGCTGGGCTTTGTAGAGCAATCCTGCCGGGTGCCGGAGGAGTGCCGCGCCTGCCGGTGGTACGGCCTGTGCCGCAACGGCTGCCGCCGGGACCGGGAGTGGGAGGACGGCGTGCTGGGGAAAAACTACTACTGCGCGGCCTACGCCGATTTCTTTGCCTACGCCCTGCCCCGCCTGCGCCGGTGCGCGGCCCTGCTGGGCGGCTGAGGGGACGTTTGCGCATAGGAGCCATGGAAAACCGCCGGGGGGTCCCGGCGGTTTTTTTGACGGGGACGGGCCGCTTGTGGAAAGATTCCAAATGTGAATGGACAACGGAAGAAAAATATGGTAAACTCAGATTGACAAGCGCCGAAGCGGGGCATTTTTGCGGGGCGCGGGAAGAGGGGGAGAGGCCCATGGGCCTTGACGGAAAACGGCTGTTTCTGCTGGACATGGACGGCACCATCTATCTGGACGAGACGCTGTTTCCGGGGACAATCCCCTTCCTGCGGGCGGTGCGGGAGCGGGGGGGACGGTATCTGTTCCTCACCAACAACTCGTCCAAATCGGTGGACGCCTACATCGCCAAGCTGGGCCGCATGGGGATCGACGCGGCGCGGGAGGACTTCCTCACCTCGGTGGACGCCCTCATCGCCGATCTGGCGAAGGGCCCGCCCCGCCGGCTGTGCTACGCCTTCGGTACGGAGAGCTTCCAAAGCCAGCTCCGGGCGGCGGGCGTGCCCGTCACCGACCGGCTGGACGATGACGTAGACTGCCTGCTCATCGGCTTCGACACCGAGCTGACCTTTCAAAAGCTGGAGGACGCCTGCATCCTGCTGAACCGGGGGGTGGACTTCATCGCCACCAACCCGGACTGGGTGTGCCCCACCTGGTACGGCTCGGTGCCCGACTGCGGCAGCGTGTGCGAGATGCTGTACCGGGCCACGGGCCGCCGCCCCCGTGTCATCGGCAAGCCGGAGCCGGCCATGGCCCGGCTGGCCCTGGAGCGCACCGGGTTTCCGCCCGAGGCGGCGCTGATGGTGGGGGACCGGCTGTATACCGATATCGCCTCCGGCGTCAACGCCGGGGTGGACACCGCCTTCGTCCTGTCCGGCGAGGGGACGCGGGCGGATCTGGAAGGCGGCGAGATTCAGCCCACATACGTGTTCGACGACATTTCCGCCCTCCACCGGGCCTGGGAGGTGGAAGGCGGCTGAGAGGCACCGGGACTCATCGGCAAGGACCCGCTCTAAACGCCTTGACAGGCGTATTATAAGGAAAAGAGAGTGGAACGATGAACGAACTGAAGCTGAATAACAAGCGCACCATCCTGGTGGGCCTGGCGTTCCTGTCCATCTGCGCTTTCTGGCAGATGTACGACAACCTGGTGCCCCTCATCCTCCGGCGCACCTTCGCCTTGGACGAGTCCCTCACCGGCATGATCATGGCGGCGGACAACGTGCTGGCCCTGTTCCTGCTGCCCCTGTTCGGCGGTCTGTCCGACAAGTGCGGCATGGGGAAGCTGGGCCGCCGCACGCCGTTCATCCTGGCGGGCACCGCCGGGGCGGTGGTGCTGATGAACCTGCTGCCCGTGCTGGACAACAGCTACGCCGCCGAAGCGGCCCCCTTCAAGCTGGCCAGCTTCGTGATCGTGTTGGGCCTGCTGCTGGTCGCCATGGGCACCTACCGCTCCCCGGCGGTGGCCCTCATGCCCGACGTGACCCCCAAGCCGCTGCGCTCCAAAGCCAACGCCATCATCAACCTGATGGGCGCGGTGGGCGGCGTGCTCTACCTGGGCGTCAGCGCGGCCATGTACCCCGCCTCCAAGACCGAGGGCGTGGCCCACGTGGATTACCAGCCGTTGTTCCTCATTGTGGCGCTGATTATGGTGGTGGCGGTGGCGGTGCTGCTGCTCACCATCCGGGAGCCCAAGCTGGCGGCGGAGAATCAGGCTCTGGAACAGCGGCACCCGGAGTGGAATCTGGCGAAGGACGACGGCAGCGGCCATGAGACCCTCCCCGCCCCGGTAAAGCGGAGCCTGGGTTTCCTGCTGGCCTCCATCGCCCTGTGGTTCATCGGCTACAACGGCGTGACCACCTGGTGGTCCAACTATACGGCGGAGGTGATGGGGGCGGGCCTGCAGGGCACCAACATCTGCCTCACCGTGGCCACCGTAGGGGCCATCGTGTCCTATATCCCCATCGGCGTGCTGGCCTCCAAGGTGGGCCGGAAGCGCACCATCCAGGCCGGTGTGGTGCTGCTGGCCAGCTGCTTCCTGGCGGGCTATCTGCTCACCGTCCGGGCCACCGCCATCACCCCCATCATGTACGTGGCCTTTGCCCTGGTGGGGCTGGCCTGGGCGGCCATCAACGTCAACTCCCTGCCCATGGTGGTGGAGATGTGCCGGGGCTCCGACGTGGGCAAGTTCACCGGCTACTACTACACCGCCTCCATGGCGGCCCAGGTGGTGACCCCGGTGCTGGCGGGTACGCTGATGAAGCACATCAGCTATCGGATCCTGTTCCCGTACGCCGCGTTTTTTGTGGCCATGAGCTTTGTCACCATGCTGTTCGTCCGCCATGGGGACAGCAAGGCGGAGGCCAAGACCGGGCTGGACGCCTTTGAGGACATGGACGACTGAGTTCCTTTTTCTCGAGAGAAAAAGGAACCGAAAAAGAGCTTGAAGCCGTTTCCATCGAGGATGAAAGGGACAGGCTTTTTGCTCGGCAACGAACTACTGGCGTTTTGAGACGTGTTGGAAGACAAGGGAGATGCGGCATATGAAACTCAGGACGAAAATTGGGCTGGCCGCCGCCCTGGGGGCGGCGGGGGCGTGGTGCGCCCTGCTCCGGCCCCGGCGCAACCAGCCGGGCTGGGACAAGCTGGCGGGCGTGAAGTACGCCCACCGGGGCCTCCACAACGCGGACGAGGGCGTGCCGGAGAACTCCATGGCCGCCTTCCGGCGGGCGGTGGAGGCCGGCTTCGGCGCGGAGCTGGACGTCCACCTGCTGGCGGACGGCACCCTGGCGGTGGTACACGCCAGCGACCTCACCCGGGGGTGCGGCAAACCGGGGATCATCGAGGAGCTGATGGATGAGGATCTCATCGAGTACCCGCTGATGGGGACGGAGGAGCTGATCCCCCTGTTCCAGGAGGTGCTGGAGCTGTTTGAGGGCAAGACGCCCCTGATCATTGAGCTGAAGGTGGAGGGCGGCAACGCCAACGCCCTCACCGACGCGGTGATGGCTATGCTGGAGGATTGGGACGGCGTCTACTGCCTGGAGTCCTTCCACCCCGGCGTGTTGCTGCGGCTGAAGGAACGGTACCCCTGGGTACTCCGGGGCCAGCTCAGCCAGAACTTCCTCAAGGGAAGCGAGGTGCACGGCCTGTCCCTGCCGGCGCGGTTCGTCCTCACCAACCTGCTGACCACCGCCTTCACCGGGCCCGACTTTGTGGCCTACAAGTGGCAGGACCGGGGCAACCCCTCCCTGCGGCTGATGCGGGCGCTGTACGGCGTCCACGAGGTGGGCTGGACCGTCCGGGACCGGCAGACCATGGACACGCTGGCGGAGGAGGGGACGGTCTCCATTTTCGAGGGTTTTGTCCCCTGAGCCCCACCACAAAAGTATTACATTTGTGGCCCTATGCACAATTTTTGTGCATAGGGCCGATTTTGTCCATGGTTTCTTTCAGAGGTTTCCCATATACTGTATTTTATGCTTCCCGTGGGAGGCGTTTCCCTGCAAAGGAGGGACGGCGTTATGCGCGTCGCCATTGTAACAGACACAAACAGCGGGATCAGCGTGGCGGAGGGCCGGGAACTCGGGGTTTTTGTGCTGCCCATGCCGCTGCTCGTCGACGGCGAAATCCGCTATGAGGGCGTGGATCTCACCGCCGACGAATTTTACGGGGCCCAGATGGCGGGGCGGGCGGTATCCACCTCCCAGCCCTCCCCCGGCGATGTGATGGACCTGTGGGACCGGGTGCTGGAGGAATATGACGCGCTGGTGTATATCCCCATGTCCAGCGGGCTGAGCGCCTCCTGCCAGACCGCCCAGGGGCTGGCGGAGGGCTATGACGGCCGGGTGCAGGTGGCGGATCTCCGGCGGATCTCGGTGACCCAAAAGCTGGCGGTGCTGGACGGGCTGGAGCTGGCCAGGCTGGGCCTCACCGCCGTGGAGATCCGGCAGGAGCTGGAGCGGGTGGCCATGGACGCCATGATTTACATCGGGGTGGAGACGCTGACCTACCTGCGGCGGGGGGGCCGGGTGACCCCGGCGGCGGCCGCCATGGGCAACCTGCTGAACCTCAAGCCGCTGCTGAAAATTCACGGGGACCGGCTGGACGCCTTTGCCAAGGTGCGGGGCGTCAAGGCCTGCAAACAGCGGGCGGTGG
>CATLEJ010000057.1 GCA_949916125.1 uncultured Oscillospiraceae bacterium | reverse complement strand
TAACAAGGTATTTGCGCCCTACCCGGGCGCACGGCACGGCTCCAGAGGAGAGCAGCCTTCGGATGGCGGTTTCAGTCAGACAGGTTTGTGGGTCTGACTCCCGGAAGTACGCCGCCGCTTCGCGGATTGTTCTTGTCCGCATCACATCAACACCTCCTTTGACGTAAAAGGGAGATGCCCCCTGGACTGCTCCAGGAGGCATCTCTTTTTTTGACAGCTTAATCATACCACAGAGTAAATGGACATTGCAAGTACCATGTGGCGGACAATTTGCGGACAATACCCGGAAATTTACTGGTCACCTTCAGGTTATTTTCGATCTGCAAACTCCCCCGTGAAAGAATACATCTCTGTCAATTCTTCAATAGCGTCATCCTTAATTCGCCGCACGGTACGGGTGGCGATTTCCAGTTTTTTTGCGCATTCTTCTTGGGAATAGCCTTCAAAATAGAGCAGCTTCAGCAGTTCCGCATGACGGGAGTTCAAAAGCGACACATAATAGTTCAGCCGCTCCTGTTCCCGCTCCAGCGTCACAAGTTGCCCGACAACTTCTTCTGCGGTATCGCTATTCACGTGATTAGCTCGTGCCTGGTAGTTGAGCGCGATGTAAAGGGTTTTGTCAGAGGCATGACCTCCTGGATGCCACCCTTCACCATCTCCGTGCGCCAGGGCCAATGCTCCAATGATTTCATTTTCTGAAACGCGGGCCGGATGGGACAATTCATAGTGCAGAAGCTCAATCTGCTTGGATCGCTTTTGGTACGATTCCAACAGGTCAACCACATACATCCTGGTTTCTACGTTCATTTTCTCAGATCCTTTTCAGACAGTTTCCCTATAGGAGCAGTTGCCGTCAGACCAGCACGGATCCCGAGTCGGTCTAAAGCTGACTGTTATTACCGATTTGCGTCTGCCAATGAGCATATTACTTTGGGCGGGCCCCGCAATGTGCGAAAGCAGATATTTATGCTTTGATAAGCGGGCACCATAATCACCCCCTGCGCCGTGCCTTCCTTATCCTGTAACATTCTGTAATTTTATACCGAAAATGAGAACAAATCGTGAAAAAGTTTTCGGATTTTTTTGGAGTCGTTCGACAAACACTGACACAAATCGACTTGACAGGCGCATATGCACTATTGGCTTGTGGCAAAACGGTAGCCAACACCGAACACTGTTTGAATGTAGGTTTGATCCTTTTTATCAAGCCCCAGCTTCCGGCGAAGCGTAAAAATGTGATCGGATACCTGGGTACCCATATAGTCCCGATCCACATTCCATACAGCCTCGTATATTTCTTCTTTGGTCAAAGCTGCCCCCGCCTTAGATGCCAACAGAAGGAGAACATCAAATTCTTTGGCGGTCAGATGGATTGGCTCCTTTCGCATCTCTACCGTTCTGCGCATCGGATCAATGACCAGTTCTTTGTATTTAATACGCGGCAGCGTTCTGCCCAGCTTCAACCGGGCAATCCTCTGTTCCCGGCGGAGAACGGCATTGATAACAGCCAGCACCTCATCGGCAACCAGTGGTGTTTCCACACAGGCATCCGCGCCACGCCTAAGCGCAGCGGCCCGTTCTGTGGCGTTAGAAAAGGCATCTGCGATAATGATGTATGGCAATGGCCGCATAGCACTGATAGAAAGTTTGGAGAAAAGACTTTCATTCCCTTTAATACCAAAATCAAGCAACAAAAAAGCGGGGCTGTACGATGACAGCTCCGCTTTTAAATCCATCGCATTTTCTATTATAACCGTGTCAATGTGATGATCGCGCAAGAAGTCGCATACATGGATAGTGTATTCGGTTTTGCGGCAAACAAGCACGAGATCCTGTTTCATGAAATCTGTTCCTATACGCAACTGCGAAGGAGGTGGATTGGCCTACGCGGTTGTTATTCATCTACACGCCGGAATAGGCGGCAAAGCCCGCGTCGATGGGCAGCACTACGCCGGTGATGGCGGAGGCGGCCTTGTCGTCGCACAGGAAGAACACGCCGCCCAGCAGCTCCTCGCTCTCCACATAGAGGTGAGCAATGCTCTACCGCCGGGAAATGTTGAAGTCAAACCGTATGGTGAGCTCCGCCGGTGGTGGCCCAGGTGCAGTCGCCGGAAGAAATGGGTTTGAAACTGCCGCCGATGGTGACAGCCTTGATGCGGGCAGATCCTAATTTGATGCCAAGGCATATGCTGTTCATTGCCTTTGTCTCCGCATATCATTTCGGTTGGCGGAGCTTAAGGAGCCTCCAAATAAATCGACTGCGGCAGCTGACGGGTCTTTTTCACCGCTTTAATCAGACGCCCCTTAAAAAGAATCAGCATACTGACCCTGCTGAGATCGCAGATGTAAATGCCGAAGGCGTCCGGCAGTCTCCCGTCTGTCACCGCTGGATTCTCCCGGAGCCGTCGCCGCCGGCCAGCTTCTCCACCTCGGACACGGTGACCATGTTGTAGTCCCCCTCGATGGAGTGCTTCAGGGCGGAGGCCGCCACCGCGAACTCCACCGCTGCCTGGGTGGACCTGCCCGTCAGCAGGGAGTAGATCAGCCCGCCGCCGAAGCTGTCGCCGCCGCCCACCCGGTCGATGATGTGTAGCTCGTACTTCTTGGAGAAGCAGTACTCGCCGCTTTTCACGTCGTAGAGCATGGCAGACCAGCCGTTGTCGAAGGCGGAGTGGCTCTCCCGCAGGGTGATGGCCACCTTCTCAAACCCGAACTTGTCCGCCAGCTGCTTGGCCACGCTCTTGTAGCCCTCGTGGTTGATCTCGCCGCCGTAGATGTCGGTGTTCTCCGCCTCAATGCCGAACACGTCCTTGGCATCCTCCTCGTTGGAGATGCACACGTCCACGTACTGGCACAGGTCGGTCATGGCCACCCGGGCCTGCTCCCGCGTCCACAGCTTGCCCCGGTAGTTCAGGTCGCAGGAGATCTTCACGCCGTGGGCCTTGGCGGCCTTGCAGGCCTCCTTGCAGATTTCCACCACATTGGGGCCCAGGGCCGGGGTGATGCCGGTGAAGTGGAACCAGTCCACGCCCTCGAAGATGGCGTCCCAGTCGAAGTCGGCGGTGGACGCCTCCTGGATGGCGGAGTGGGCCCGGTCGTAGATGCACACGGAGCCCCGCTGGGACGCGCCCTTCTCGTTGAAGTAGATGCCCACCCGGTCGCCGCCCCGGACGATCTTGCTGGTGTCCACGCCGTAGCGGCGCAGGGAGTTCACCGCCGCCTGGCCGATGGCGTGGGCGGGCAGCTTGGTGACGTAGGACACGTCCAGGCCGTAGTTGGCCAGGGAGACGGCCACGTTGGCCTCGCCGCCGCCGAAGGTGAATTCCAGGTGGTCGGCCTGGACGAAGCGCTCATAGTTATAGGGCTGGAGCCGGATCATCAGCTCGCCGAACGTTACAATCTTTGCCATATTGTTGCCTCCAATCAAAAATGTGCAGTGTTTGGTTTGTTTTCCCGCCCCTTCGGGGCGGGAAAAGCATTATGCACCACGGGCTTCCTTTACGATTTCCACGGATTTTTTGCACAGTTCGGTGATCTCATCCCACTTGTTGTTGTCGATGAGGTCGGCGGTCACCATGTAGGAGCCGCCGCAGGCGCAGATCACCGGGGCCTTGATGTACTCCGCCAGGTTCTTCAGGGAGATGCCGCCGGTGGGCATCACCTTGAACATGGGGAAGGGCGCGCTCATGGCCTTGATCTTGGCCAGCCCGCCGGACTGCTCGGCGGGGAAGAACTTCAGCACCTCCAGCCCCAGCTTGTAGGCGGTGTGGTAGTCGGTGGGGGTGGTGCAGCCGGGGTAGATGGGCACATTTTTGCTCTGGCAGTATTTCACGAGGTCAGGATCCAGGCCGGGGGTGACGATGAATTTCGCCCCAGCGGCCAGCGCCTCGTCCACCTGCTGGGTGGTGAGCACGGTGCCCGCGCCCACCAGCATCTCCGGGCAGGCCTCGGCCATCAGCTTGATGGCGGTGGCGGCCCCGGCGGCCCGGAAGGTCACTTCCGCCACGGTTACCCCGCCGGCGCACAGGGCGTGGGCCAGCGGGGCCGCGTCCCGCTCCGGGTGGTTCAGCTTGATCACGGGCACCACACCGATGCCGCTGATCGCTTCATTGATGTTCATGGGTATCGTTCCTCCCTGTTTCAGAATTTTGTCAAACCAAATGTTTACTTGGTATCTCCCCGCCTATGGCGGGGAGATACCTTGCGTCAGGGGTTCTTGAGAATTTCGTCAAAGCGGAAATAGTGCAGGGTGTTGTTGTAGCTGATGTTCTCCACCATCCGCCCCAGATACGCCATGTCCGCGGGGTACTCCCCGTCCTCCACCATCTGGCCGAACAGGTTGCACAGAATCCGGCGGAAGTACTCGTGCCGGGTGTAGCTCAGGAAGGAGCGGGAATCGGTGAGCATCCCATTGAAGGTTCCCATGGCCCCCAGGGACATCAGGCTGGTCATCTGGGCCTCCATGCCCGGCTTGTGGTCGTTGAACCACCAGGCGGAGCCCTGCTGAATCCTCCCCGGGATGGGGCTGTCCGTCTGGAAGGCCCCCATGATGGTGCCGATGGCGGCGTTGTCCGACGGGTTCAGGGAGTACAAAATCGTCTTGCCCAGGGCCCCGGCCTTCTCCAGCGCGTCCAGCAGCCGGGCCAGTCCCGTGGCGTTGGGCTGGTCGTTGATGGCGTCATAGCCCGTGTCCGGGCCCAGCTTGGCAAACATGGTGGAGGAGTTGTCCCGGATGCAGCCGAAGTGGAGCTGCATCACCCAGTCCCGGCGGGCGTACTCCTGCCCCACCGCCAGCAGCAGGGCGGTGTGGTAGGCCAGCTGCTCCTCCCAGGTGATGCCCTTGCCGGCCTTGGCCCGGGCGAAGATGCCGTCCAGCGTTCCCTCGTCCGCCTCCACGCAGAAGCAGTAGTCCAGGGCGTGGTCGGACACCCGGCAGCGGTGGTTGTCAAAGTACGCGATGCGGTCTGCCAGCGCCCGGCGCATATCGGCCATCGTCTCGATGGGGTAGCCCACCACGGCCTCCAGCCGTTGGATGTACTGGGGGAAATCCGGCTTATCCGCCCGCATGGCCTTGTCGGGCCGGAAGGCGGGCAGCACCGCCGCCGGGGCGGTGGGGTCGTCGGCCAGCAGCTCATGATAGCGCAGGTCGTCGGCGGGGTCGTCGGTGGTGCAGATCAGCTTCACATTGGACTTGCGGATGATGCCCCGGGCGGACATATCCGGCTGGGCCAGGATGGCGTTGCACTTCTCGTAGACCGCCATGGCGTTGTCCCCGGTGAGGGGTTCCGTGATGCCGAAATAGCGCTGGAGCTCCAAATGCGTCCAGTGATACAGGGGGTTGCCGATAAGGTTGGGGATGGTCTCGGCCCACTTCTGGAACTTCTCCGCCGGGGAGGCGTCCCCGGTGATGTACCGCTCCGGCACGCCGCAGGAGCGCATGGCCCGCCACTTGTAGTGGTCGCCCCCCAGCCACACCTCGGTGATGGTGTCGTACCGCTTGTCCTCGTAGATCTCCATGGGGTTGATGTGGCAGTGGTAGTCGATGATGGGCATTTTTGCCCCGTGCTCGTGGTACAGCCTCTTGGCCGTTTCGGACTTCAAAAGAAAGTCCTGATCCATAAACGCTCTCATGCCAGGCCCTCTTGTCACACGCCGGAGTATGCGGCGAAGCCCGCGTCAATGGGCAGCACCACGCCGGTGATGGCGGAGGCCGCCTTGTCGTCGCACAGGAAGAACACGCCGCCCAGCAGCTCCTCGCTCTCCACGTAGCGGCCCATGGGGGTGCCGGCCAAAATCTTGGCGGACCGGGCGGTGGGGGTGCCGTCCTCGTTGAACAGCAGCTTCCGGTTCTGGTTGGATACCAGGAACCCCGGCGCGATGGCGTTGCAGCGGATGCCGGTGCCCGCGAAGTGGGTGGCCAGCCACTGGGTGAAGTTGCTCACCGCCGCCTTGGCCCCGGAGTAGGCCGGGATCTTGGTCAGCGGAATATAGGCGTTCATGGAGCTGACGTTCAAAATGCAGCCGCTCTTGCGCTCCACCATGTCCTTGGCAAAGGCCTGGGTGGGCAGCAGGGTACCCTGGAAGTTCAGCTTGAACACGAAGTCCACGCCCCCCGCGTCCAGGTCGAAGAAGCCCTTCTGGCCCTCCTGGTGCTCGTGCTGGTACTCGTTGTCGGTGGTGGCCCGGGGGTTGTTGCCCCCCGCGCCGTTCACCAGGATATCGCAGGGGCCCAGATCCTTCAGCACCTGCTGGTGGACGGCCTCCAGGGCCTCCGGCTCCAGCACGTTGGCCTTGTAGCCCTCGCAGACAAAGCCCTCGGCCTTGCACTCGTCGGCCAGCTTCTTCACCGCCTCCTCGTTCAGATCCAGGGCGGCCACCTTGGCCCCCGCCTGGGCGAAGGCCCGGGCCATGGTGCCACACAGCACGCCGCCCGCGCCGGTGACGACAACCACCTTGCCGGAAAAATCAACTTTCAAAGGTAAATCCATCATCATTGCATCCTCCTGTCAATTATTTGTGGTCAAACTTGTCCAGGGAATCCCAAACCCCCAGCATATACATCACGCCCAGGGCCCGGTCATACAGGCCGTAGCCGGGACGAACCTTCCCCGGAACCTCGTCCCACAGGTGGCGGCCGTGGTCGGGCCGGATGTAGCCGTCAAAGCCGCAATCGTGATACGCCTTGAGGATATCCAGAATGCCGGTGTCCCCGTCGCAGTCCCGGTGGCTGGCCTCGGAGAAGTCGCCGTTGAGGAAGTGCTTCACGTTGCGGATGTGGGCGAAGGCGATGCGGCCGCAGTGCCTGCGGACGATATCCGCCACGTTGTTCCTGGGGTCGGCGTTCAGGCTCCCCGAGCACAGGGTGAGGCAGTTGTAGGGATCGTCCACCATTTTGAGGAACTTGTCGATGGCCTCCCCGCTGGTGAGCAGCCGGGGCAGGCCGAAGATATCCCAGGGGGGATCGTCCATATGCACTGCCATCTTGATGTCGCACTCATGGCAGGTGGGCAGGATGGCCTCCAGGAAGTACTTGAAGTTGTCCCACAGCTTCTCCTTGGTGACGGGCTTGTACTTCTCAAACAGCTCGTCCAGCTTGGCCATCCGCTCGGGCTCCCAGCCGGGGAAGGTCATGTGGTATTTCTCGGTGAAGGACATGACGTAGTCCGCCATCTCCCGGGGATCCTGCTTGATCTTGGCCGCCTCGTAGTACAGCGCCGTGGAGCCATCCCCCACCGGGTGGAACAGGTCGGTGCGGGTCCAGTCGAACACGGGCATGAAGTTGTAGCAGATCACCTTCACCCCGAAGGGGGCCAGATTCTTGATGGTCTGCTTGTAGTTCTCGATGTACTGATCCCGGGTGGGCAGGCCGATCTTGATGTCGTCGTGGACGTTCACCGACTCCACCACGTCCATGTTAAAGCCGTACTCGTCCAGCTGCTTCTTGACGGCGGCGATCTCGTCGGGCTGCCACACCTCCCCGGGCATTTTGTCGTGGAGCGCCCAGACGATCCCCTCCACGCCGGGGATCTGCTTGATGTCGGACAGCTTGATCTGATCGTTGCCCTCGCCGTACCAGCGCCAGGTCATTTTCATGAAAGCGTCGCCTCCTAAAATATGGTTTGTCTATGCCATTAGCTGAATAAGCTGTGCGCCACTTTTACGATATGCCCCGCACACAGTCCAAACTGCTCCAGCAGCTCCCCGGCGGGGCCGGAGTGTCCAAATTCGTCGTTGACGCCCACCCGCTCCACGGGGCAGGCCAGGCCGTGCTGGGCGATCACCGCACACACCGCCTCCCCCAGCCCGCCGATGGTGGAGTGCTCCTCGCAGGTGACGATCCTACCGCACTCCCTGGCCGCCTTCAGCACCAGCTCCTCGTCCAGCGGCTTGATGGTGGCCATGTCGATCACCCGGGCGGAGACACCCTGTTCCGCCAGCAGCTGGGCCGCCTCCAGCGTCTCCGCCACCAACAGGCCGTTGGCGATGAGGGCCACATCAGCGCCGTCCCGGAGCACTTCGCCCTTGCCGATCTCAAAGGTGAAGCTCTCCGCGTCGTGGATCACAGGCGCACCGTAGCGGCTGAACCGCATATAGACGGGGCCCTGATGCTCGTAGGAGGCCTTCACCATGGCCTTGGCCTCCACATCATCCGCCGGGGACATTACCACCATGCCGGGGATGGAGCGCATCAGGGCGAAGTCCTCACAGCACTGGTGGCTGGCCCCGTCCTCGCCCACGGAGATGCCGCCATGGGTGGCGCCGATCTTTACGTTCAGGTGGGGGTAACCGATGGAGTTGCGCACCTGCTCAAAGGCCCGCCCCGCCGCAAACATGGCAAAGCTGGACGCAAAGGGCACATACCCCGTGGTGGCCAGCCCCGCCGCCACGCACATCATGTCGCTCTCCGCGATGCCGCAGTCAAAATGGCGGTCGGGGAACGCCTTCTTGAATATCTCCGTCTTGGTGGCGTTGGCCAGATCGGCGTCCAGCACCACCACGTCGGGATGGGCCGCGCCCAGCTCCTTCAGCGCCTCGCCGTAGCTCTGCCGGGTGGCGACTTTTTTCACATCTGCCATTTCAAACCGCCTCCAGTTCCGCCAGCTGAGCGCTCAGCTCCGCCATGCCCCGGGCGTACTCCTCATCGTTGGGGGCCTTGCCGTGCCAGCCCACCTGACCCTCCATGTAGCTCACGCCCTTGCCCTTGGTCGTCTCCAGCACGATGGCGGAGGGCTTGCCCTTGACCTGACGGACAGCGTCAAAGGCCTTCTCCATAGCCTGAAAGTCGTGTCCGTCGATCTGGAACACATTCAGCCCAAAGGCCCGCAGTTTATCCGGGATGGAGCCCAGCCCCATCACCTTTTCGTTGGGGCCGTCGATCTGGAGGCCGTTGTGGTCAATGAGGACGCACAGGTTGTCCAGCCTGTAGTGGGCGGCGAACATCAGCGCCTCCCACACCTGCCCCTCCTGCAGCTCGCCATCTCCCAGCAGGGTATACACCCGGGCGGCGCTGCCCTGCTTTTTCAAGCCTAAAGCCATTCCACAGGCACAGGAGACGCCCTGCCCCAGGGAACCGGTGGACATATCCACACCGGGGACGGTGTCCATGTTGGGGTGGCCTTGCAAGTAGCTGTCAATGTGCCGCAGGGTGGGCAAATCATCCACAGGGAAGAAACCCCGGTAGGCCAGGGCCGCATACAGCCCCGGCGCGGTGTGGCCTTTGGACAGCACAAAGCGATCCCGGCCTACCTTTTTTGGGCGGCTGGGATCAATGTTCAGTTCCCTGAAATACAGATAGGTGAACACGTCCGCGGCGGACAGGCTGCCGCCGAGATGGCCCGCCTTGGCCCCGTGGGTGGCAGTGAGCACGCCTATCCGGACCTTGCAGGCCGTCTTTCGAAGTGTGATTTCTTCCTCTTTGGTCATGATAGATTCTCCTTTTCAGCCCTGGCCATAGTAGGCCCCGGGGCCGTGCTTGCGGAAGTAGTGCTTGTCCTGGACGCGCTGGGGGGCGGGGGCGGCGGACGGCCGCACCTGCCGGGTGAGCAGGGCCATCCTGGCCACCTCCTCCAGCACCACCGCGTGGTACACCGCCTCCGCCGGGTCTTTCCCCCAGGCGAAGGGGCCATGGCTGGCGCAGATCACGCCGGGGACGGTGGTGGGCTCGATGCACCGCTCCTGGAAAGTCTCGATGATAACTACGCCCGTGTTTTTCTCGTAATCCTCCTCCAGCTCCCCCTGGGTCAGGTGGCGGGCGCAGGGGATGGGGCCGTAGAAGTAGTCGGCGTGGGTGGTGCCGAAGCAGGGGATGTCCTCCCCCGCCTGGGCCCAGGCCACCGCGTGGGGGCTGTGGGTGTGGACGATGCCGCCCAGATCCGGGAAGGCCCGATACAGCTCCAGGTGGGTCTTGGTGTCGCTGGAGGGCTTCCAGCGACCCTCTACCCGCTCCCCAGTGTCCAGGCTCACCACCACCATGTCGTCGGCGGTCATTCCGCCGTACTCCACCCCGGAGGGTTTGATGACCATGAGGCCCGTGTCCCGATCCGCCCCGGACACGTTACCCCAGGTGAATGTCACCAGACCGTACTTTGGCAGGAGCAGGTTCGCTTCCAGTACCTTTTGTTTCAGATCCTCCAGCATCACAGCACCTCCACCGCTTTTCGCTCCACATCCAACAGGGCCTTGTAACGCTCCATATAGGCATCAAAGCCTGCGACAGTCTCTTTGTCCGGCTGGACGGTGGCGGCGGATACGTCCGCGAACACCCGGCAGGCCAGATAGTCCTCCAGCGTCTCGCCCTCCGCCCGCCACGCCCGGTACGCCGCCAAAAGCGCCATACCGTAGGGGCCGCCCTCCCCCGCCGTCTCCATGCAGGTGACCGGGGCATTGCAGGCGGCGGCCATGTAGGTCTGGCCCACCATCGGGGTTTTGAACAGCCCACCGTGGCCGGTCAGCGAGTCGATAGCAACCCCCTCTGCCGCCAGGATGTCCATACCGATTTTCAGCGTGACCAGGGTGGAGTAGAGCTGGGCGCGGAAGAAGTTGGCCAGGGTGAATCTGCTCTCCGGCATCCGCACTACCAGGGGCCGCCCCGCGTCCATGTGGGTGACGCCCTCCCCCGCCAGATAGTTGCAGACGGTAACGCCGCCGCAGTCCGGATTGCCGTCCAGGCTCTTTTGGTACAGCCGGGTGAACAGCTCGTCGGCGGGGGGCGCGGCCCCGAACAGCTCTGCCGTCTCGCGCAAGACGCCCACCCAGGCGTTGGTGTCAGTAGTGCAGTTGTTGCAGTGCACCATGGCCACTGGGGCCCCGGCGGGGGTGGTCACCAGGTCGATCTCCTCATAGACCTTGGACAGGGGCTTTTCCAGCACCACCATGGAGAAGATGGAAGTGCCCGCCGACACATTCCCCCGCCGGGGGGCCACGGCGTTGGTGGCGGCCATGCCGGTGCCCGCGTCGCCCTCGGCGGGGGCAAAGGGGATGCCGGGAGTAAGCAGGTTGTCCAGCAGGGCCGTGCCCCGTTCGGTGAGCGCGCCCGCGTCCGCGCCGGCGGGGAGGACCCGGGGCAGTACATTTGCCAGCGTCCAGGGCAAATCGCGGGACTTCACCAACCCGTTAAACTTCTCCATCATTTCCCCATCGTAGTCCAGGGTCTCGCTGTTGATGGGGAACATACCGCTGGCTTCGCCCACACCCACGGCGTTGACGCCGGTGAGCATATAGTGGACATACCCCGCCAGGGTGGTGATGTGGGCGATCTGGGGAACGTGGGGTTCCTCGTTCAGAATGGCCTGGTAGAGGTGGGCGATGGACCACCTCTGGGGGATGTTGAAGCCGAACAGGGCCGTCAATTCCGCCGCCGCTTGCCCCGTGATGGTGTTCTGCCAGGTGCGGAAGGGCGTCAGCAGGTTCCAATCCTTGTCGAAAGCAAGGTAGCCGTGCATCATGGCGGACACGCCCATGGCGCACACGGCCTCCCGGTGCTCTACCCCGGACAGGGTGGCCTTCAGGCCCTTCCACACCTCGTCCAGGGAGTAGGTCCACACGCCATTTTCGTAGCTGGACGCCCAGATGTAGTCCCCGGAGGACACAGGGGTATGCTGTCCATCGACGGCCACCGCCTTGATGCGGGTGGAACCCAATTCGATGCCAAGACAAAGTTTTTCCATGGCGCTCAACCCCAGGGGTTCTCGGTGGGATAGGGCAGGGATTTGGGCTGATTATAGGCGATATCCTGAACGCTCAGGAACTTGAACACCTCGAACAGCGCCTTGCCGTAGTGGCCAAAGGCCACCGCCCCGTGGTGGGGGTAGCGCTTCTGGATCAGCACATGGCGGTAGAACCGGCCCATCTCGTGGATGGCAAACACGCCGATTCCGCCGAAGCTGCCGGCCTTGACGGGCAGCACCTCGCCTTGGGCGATGTAGGAGCGCAGCCTACCCTCGCTGTCACACTGGAGACGGTAGAAGGTAATGTCGCTGGGGGCGATGTCCGCCTCCAGGGTACCCCGGGTGAAATCGGGGTCGGAGCCCTGGGGCTCCAGCAGGCGGTGCTGGATGAGCTGGTACTTCACCGCCCTATCGGCGCACAGCTTGCAGGCGGGGGTGTTGCCGCAGTGGAAGCCCATGAAGGTGTCGGTGAGCTGATAATCGTGCTTGCCCTTGATCTGCTCCTCCCACATCTGCGCCGGGACGGAGTTGTTGATATCCAGCAGCGTCACCGCGTCGCCGGACACACAAGCCCCGATGTACTCGCTGAGTGCGCCGTAGATGTCAACCTCGCAGGCCACGGGAATGCCACGGGCCGCCAGCCGGGAGTTGACGTAGCAGGGTTCGAACCCGAACTGACTGGGGAACGCGGGCCAGCACTTGTCGGCGAAGGCCACGTACTTGCGGGAACCCTTGTGGTTTTCCGCCCAATCCAGCAGGGTGAGTTCGAACTGCGCCATGCGCTCGCCCAAATCGGGATAGTAGCAGCCCTCGCCCATTTCCTCGGCCATTTCCGCACAGATGGCAGGGATCCGGGGGTCGCCTGCGTGCTCCTTGTAGCTCACCAGCAGATCCAACTCGGAGTTCTCCTCGATCTCCACGCCGATCTCGTACAGGCCCTTGATGGGGGCGTTGCAGGCGAAAAAGTCCTGGGGACGGGGGCCGAAGGTGATGATCTTCAGGTTTTTCACACCGATGACCGCCCTTGCGATGGGCACGAAGTCCGCAATTATTTTGGTGATGTCCTCCGCCGTGCCCACAGGGTACTCCGGGATGTAGCCCTTCAGATGGCGCATCCCCAGGTTGTAGGAGCAGTTGAGCATACCGCAGTAGGCGTCGCCGCGCCCATTGATGAGGTCGCCGTCCCCCTCGGCGGCGGCCACGAACATACAGGGGCCGTCAAAGTTTTTGGCAATGAGGGTCTCGGGGGTCTCGGGGCCGAAATTGCCCAGGAACACCACCAGGGCGTTGCAGCCGTGCTCGTTCACATCGGCCAAGGCTTTCAGCATATCCAGCTCGTTCTCAACGGTGACAGGGCACTCGTAGAGGTCGCCCGCATAGGCGGCTTTGATGGCGGCGCGGCGCTTCTCGCTCAGGGCGATGGGGAAGCAGTCCCGGGAGACAGCGATGAGGCCAAGTTTTACGTCAGGGATGTTTTTCATGATGTTTTCCTCCTATATCAAATATCGTTGGCAATGTCGTTGTTGTCGCCGGACAGCCGGACGGCGGCGCCTTGTCCGGCCTCGGCGCTGTCCTCATGGGCCAGCAGCCACTTGTTCCGGGCCCAGAGCAGTTGATCCTCCTCTGTTATGGCCTTGATGGCGGGTTTTGCCTCGTTGGTGCCCCGGGGCAGCGCCACCGCCACCCGGAAGCCCTCGGCCTCGTCGGTGTGGCAGGGGGCATAGTGCAAAGTGGTGGCGTACACCTCCACCAACACCCCAGCGGGGACGCGAAACGCCCGGACTTTTGCGGTGTCCAGCATACCGTCCACGATTTCGTCCTGCTTGGCCAGCAGGAGAATGAAGTCATGGGTGCCCACGTTAAACTCGCTGTCCCGGTGGTACTCCAGGCAGTTCAATTTGGTGTTGCGGCCCCAGCACATCCCCAGCTGGACGGGCATCCCGCCGTAGGCGTTGGCGCCAAACAGTTCAAAGATGGGCAGGGCCTCCAGCTCAGGGATGGCGGGCTGGTAGGTGGTGCCACTTTCCGGCAAGGGGATGGCTTTCATGGCCGCCAGCAGGCCATCCAGCTTATAGCCCTTATGCACCTGCCCATAGGGGGAAAATTCTGCGTCAAATACGCTTTTGATCTCCATGCTTGACCTCCTCATTTCAATGCTGGAAACACATTTTTTAGGGCCGGGTAGATTTGTTGGAACTTTCGATATCGCTCCTCGTACCGGGCGGTGAGTTCTGCGTCCGGCTCCACGGTCTGGGCCACGTGGATCAGCGTGTCACAGGCGGCCTGGACGCTTTCAAACGCCCCGCAGCCCACCATGGCCAGCACCGCGCCGCCGTAGCCGGGGCCCTGCTCGGTCTGTGGCAGGGTCAGTGGAATGCCCAGCACGTTGGCGAAGATGGTCCGCCACAGGGACGATTTGGCCCCACCGCCGCAGATCATGCTCTTGGGGATGGACACGCCCAGGGACTTGGCCACCTCGAAGCTGTCCCGGATGGCAAAAGCCACACCCTCCAGCACCGCCTGGGTGAGGTCGGCGCGGGTGGTGTCCATGCTCATGCCGATGAACGTGCCCCGGGCATTGGTATCGTTGATGGGGGAGCGCTCGCCCATGAGGTAGGGCAGGAAGAACACCCGGTTTCGGCCCAACTTATCCTTGCCGATGGGCTTTTGCTCGGTTTGGTAATCGCTGATACCCAAAATGTCCCCGCACCACCACTTGTTGCAGGAGGCAGCGGACAGCATACAGCCCATCAGGTGCCAGCCGCCGTCCGCGTGGGCGAAGGCATGGAGGGCGTTGTTTGGGTCAACCCCAAACTTGTCCGAGCTGATGAAGATGGTGCCGGACGTGCCCAGCGAAATATTGCACCCGCCCGCGCCCACGACGCCCGTTCCAACAGCGGCGGCGGCGTTGTCCCCCGCCCCGGCGCAGACCTTGACGCTCTCGGGTAACCCCAGCTCTTTCGCCACATCGGCTTTCAGGGTTCCCACCGTCTCCCAGCTCTCGTACGGCTTGGGGAGCTGTTCCTCGGTGACGCCGCAAATTTGACACATTTTCCAACTCCACCGTTTGTGCTCCACGTTCAGCAGGAGCGTCCCGGAGGCGTCGGAATAATCGGTGCAGTGGATACCTGTCAGCTTGTAATTGATGTAGTCCTTGGGAAGCATGATCTTGCGAATCTTGGCGAAGTTTGACCGCTCGTTCTCCCGCATCCACAGCAGTTTTGGCGCGGTGAAGCCCGCGAAGGCGATGTTGGCGGTATAACGGCTCAGCTTGCCCTTGCCAATCTCGTTGTTGAGATAGTCCACCTCTTTGGCCGTCCGCCCGTCATTCCACAGGATGGCGGGGCGGATGACCTCATCGTTCTTATCCAACGCCACCAGGCCGTGCATCTGGCCGCCAGCGCCAATGCCAGCAACTTGGGTGGCATCGAAGCCACGCAGCAGCTCGGGTATGCCCTCGGTCACCGCCCGCCACCAGTCGTCCGGGTTCTGCTCCGACCAGCCGGGGTGAGGGAGGGACAGGGGGTATTCCTTTGTGACCTCGCTGAGCACCGCGCCGCTCCCGTCCACCAGCAGCAGCTTGCAGGCGGAGGTGCCAAGATCAATGCCAATATAGAGCATACTGTCATCCTCCTTCAGCGGATCACAGGGATGGTAACACTCCCTGCGTATCTGCCGTCTGTAACAGCCAGGGTGAGTTCCGCACCTTCTCCCGCTTGTACGACAGCCAGAGCCTCACCGTAATAGGTGTCGGTACGGTCTGTGGTGTAGCCGGTCTCATTGTAAGGGCACGCGCTGCCCAGGCCCAGCAGCCTGCCGCCTGTCACCTTCACGCTGAGGATACCCCGCTCCAGTGGCTTGACGACACCGCTTTCGTCGGTGTATTGCAGTCTGATATGGCATAGGTGGCCCGGCTCCACATCGCCCTCCTCGGGTACGGCCCGCAGCTGTGTTTCCGGGGATGCGGTGCGCAGGGAGCAGCGCCCCAGCTCCTGCCCATGGCTGTCATAGCTCACCGCTTCCACCGTGCCGTCCTCATAGGTGCAGCGGAATTTGGCCATGCAGTCATTTTTCAGCTCCTTTTTGCCCGCGCGTATGCCGGTCAACAGCAGCGCCACGCGGTGGGAACGTGCGTAGACCTCGGC
>CATLEJ010000056.1 GCA_949916125.1 uncultured Oscillospiraceae bacterium | reverse complement strand
CGGTGATTGACAACGACTATGTGGAATCCTCCCGCGCCATGGGCGCAAGCCATCTGCGCATCATGGTCAAGCACCTGCTGCCCAACGCGGTGGGCCCGGTGATCCTGTCGGTGGTGGGCCTGCTGGGCGTCGAGGTGCTGTGCGTCTCCGCCCTGAGCTTCATGGGCATCGGCATTACCCCGCCCACCCCGGAGTGGGGCTCGCTGCTGAGCGCCGGGCGGCAGCACCTGTCCACCGCCCCCTACCTGTGCTTCTTCCCCGGCTTTATGATTATGCTGGCGGTACTTGGCTTCAATCTGCTGGGCGACGGCCTGCGCGACGCGCTGGACCCCCGGTTGAAGTAAGGAGGTCGAAACCAGATGGAGAACAGTCAGAATGTCCCTGTTGTCAAGGTAGACGACCTTGTGATCCACTACGAGACCCGGGACGGCGTGGTGGAGGCGGTGAACGGCGTCAGCTTCACCATCAATAAGGCGGACACCTTCGGCCTGGTGGGCGAGACCGGTGCCGGCAAGACCACCATCGCCCTGGCCATGCTGGGACTGCTGCCCTACCCGCCCACCCATATCATCCGCGGTTCGGTGGAGATCGGCGGGCACGATATTGAAAAGATGTCCCCCGCGCAGCTGCAAAAGGTCCGGGGCAAAAAGGTCTCCATGATCTTCCAGGACCCCATGACCGCCCTGAACCCGGTGATCCCCATCGGCGACCAGATCGCCGAGGTGGTCATGCTGCACGAGAAGGTGTCCAAGGCCGAGGCGGAAAAGCGGGCGCTGGAGATGCTGCAAATGGTGGGCATACGGCCCGAGCGGTACAAGGAGTTCCCCCACGCCCTGTCCGGCGGCATGAAGCAGCGGGTGGTCATCGCCATCGCGCTGGCCTGCAACCCAGAGCTGCTGATCGCCGACGAGCCCACCACCGCCCTGGACGTGACCATCCAGGCCCAGGTGCTGGACATGATTAAGGAGCTGCGCGACAAGTTCGGCACCGCCCTGATGCTGATTACCCACGACTTCGGCCTGGTGGCCGAGATCTGCAACAAGTGCGCGGTGGTGTACGCCGGCGAGATCGTGGAGATGGGCACGGTGGAGGATATCTTCGACCGCCCCCAGCACCCCTACACCATCGGCCTGTTTGAGTCGATCCCCTCGCTGGACAAGGACACCGAACGGCTCAAGCCGGTGAAGGGGCAGATCATCGACCCCACCGACCTGCCGCCCTATTGCAGCTTCTATGACCGCTGCGACCACTGCACCGAGGAATGCCGCAAGGGCGACCCCTCGCTGGTGGAGGTCGGGCCCGGCCACTTTGTGAAGTGTATGTATGCGAAGAAGGAGGGCAACTGACCATGCCGATCCTGCAAGTGGAGCATCTGAAAAAGTATTTCCCGGTCCCCAACGGGATCCTGCACGCGGTGGACGACGTCTCCTTCACCCTGGACGCCGGCAAGACCCTGGGCGTGGTAGGCGAGTCCGGCTGCGGCAAATCCACCCTGGGCAAGACCATTCTGCGCCTGACCGACCCCACCGCCGGCCGGGTGGTGTTCGAGGGCAAGGACGTGGCCTCCCTGCACGCCAAGGAGTTCCACAGGCTGCGCCCTGATATGCAGATGATCTTCCAGGACCCCTATGCCTCGCTGGACCCCCGCCTGACCGTGCGCAAGCTGATCGCTGAGCCCATGGAGATCTACAAGACCCAGCCCAGCAAGGCGGCGCTGGAAAAGCGGGTGGACGAGCTGATGGACACCGTCTCGCTGGCCAGCCGCTTCGCCAACAGCTATCCCCATGAGCTGGACGGCGGCCGCCGGCAGCGCATCGGCATCGCCCGGGCGCTGGCCCTCAACCCCAAGCTGATCGTCTGCGACGAGCCCGTCTCGGCGCTGGATGTTTCCATCCAGGCGCAGGTGCTGAACCTTTTGCAGGATCTCCAGAAGGACCTGGGCCTGACCTACATCTTCGTGACCCACGATATGTCGGTGGTCAAGCACATCTCGGACGACATCATCGTAATGTACCTGGGCCAGATCGTGGAGAAGGCCCCCGCCAAGGAGCTGTTCCGGCAGCACTGGCACCCCTATACCAAGGCGCTGCTGTCGGCCATCCCCATCCCCTCGCTGCACAACCGCCCCAACCGGGTGATTATGCAGGGGGAGCTCTCCAGCCCCATCAACCCGCCGGACTGCTGCCGGTTTGCCGGCCGCTGCGCCTACTGCACCGAGGCCTGCAAGAGCGGCAAAACCCCGCCCCTCAGCGAGGTGGCCCCCGGCCATTTTGTGGCCTGCCACCGCGTGCGCGAGATCCAGGATATCCCGGCCGAAAGCGCCTGCGCGGAGCGGGGCGCCCCCAACGGTTCCCCCTGCCATGAGGCAGTATGAACATACCACCATATTAAGGAGGACAAAGACAGATGAAAAAGGCACTTGCATTGGTTCTTGCCGTAGTCATGGCCCTGTCCCTGGCGGCCTGCGGCGGCAACCCCACCGGTAGCTCCAACCCCCCGTCCGACCCCAGCACCCCGGCTACCCAGCAGCCGTCCGAGAACCCCAACAAGACGGGCGTGGAGGGCATCTCTGAGGACGCCGTCCTGCGCGTCGCCATTGACGGCGAGCCCGACAGCCTGTTTGCCGCCTACCAGCAGAACAAGGCGGACAACCGCGTCAACAGCTCCATGTTCAACTACCTGGTGGAGTGGGACGACGATGCCAAGGAGTCCAAGCCCAGCGTGGCCACCGAGTGGGAGTGGCTGGACGACGACTTCACCAAGATCCGCTTCACCCTGCGGGACGACGTCTACTTTACCAACGGCGAAAAGCTGGTGGCCGAGGACGTGGCCCAGTCCCTGGCCTACTCCTGCGAGTACCACGCCACCTACACCACCATGTTCGACCCCGACCACTTCGAGGTGGAGGACGACACCCACGTGATCATCACCCTGAGCAAGCCTTACAGCAACCTGATCGACATCCTGGGCTGCGACTACTACACCATCTTTGACTGGTCCGCCTGGCAGGCCGACGTGGACAAGATGGGGGCGGAGGACGCCCTGGCGAAGTGGATCCGCGACCCCGTCGGCTCCGGCCCCTTTGAGCTGGTGGAGTGGGTCGCCGGCGACCACATCACCCTGACCCGCAACGAGAACTACTGGGACAAGGACAATATGCCCTACTACAAGCAGATCGTCTACAGCTTCATCAGCGACATCTCCGCCCGCGCCACCGCCCTCCAGTCCGGCACCGTGGACGTGACCTTCAACCTGGCCGCCAACCAGATCGACGAGCTGAAGGCCGCCGGCCTGACCGTGAACCCCTATAACCAGAACGTGGTCAAGCCCCTGACCTTCAACATGATCAAGTACCCCTCCTTGGCCGACGAGAATGTCCGCAAGGCCATTATGTACTGCATTGACAAGGTCGCCCTGGCCGACGCCGACGGCAACGGCTATGAGCTGTACGGCAAATCCCCGCTGCTGACCGAGACCTCCTCCTACTACGCCGAGGTCGAGTCCTTCAGCCAGGATCTCGATACCGCGAAGGCCGCCATGGACGCCGCCATCGCCGAGAACGGCTGGACCGCCGAGGACCTGACCTACGTGACCTGGTCCATCGCCGGCTCCGACACCTCCCAGGTGGAGCTGCTGCAGTACTACCTGTCCACCATCGGCATCACCCTGAAGATCGAGTCCGCGGACTTTGCCACCGTCCTGTTTGAGCACCTGTTTGTGGGCGACACCTCCATTAGCATTGCCGAGAACGACGCCTGGGACGTCAACCGTATGCTGAACACGCTGGACAGCCGCATCCCCACCTCCTACTCCGCCTACGTGGGCGAGTACGAGGACGAGCTGCACGCCCTGATCGACGCCGCCTGGGCCGCCAGCCCGGAGGAGAGCTACGAGGCCTACAAGGCCGTGCAGCAGTTTGCCGCCGACCACTATATGATGACCGCCGTCAACGCCTGTATGCTGACCGACGGCTGGAACAGCAGCATCACCGGCATGAAGTACGACGCGCACTGCTGGCCCAACGTGTGGGCGATGCGCCCCGCTGCGTAACAGCCCCCCACAATCCGACTCTGGCCTTGAAGCCCGACCCTGTGGTTCGGACATCCTGAGACCTGCGGGCCCGGCCTCCTCGTGGAAGCCGGGCCCGTTTGCCTATCAATTTATGTGAAAAGGAGCGTATTATTATGGTTTTTGAGACGATTGCCAACCTGGACAAGCACGATCTGCGCAACGAAAAGTTCAAGGCCTCGCTGGCCTTCCTCCAGCGCAAGGACCTGGCCGAGCTGCCCCTGGGCAACTTTGAGCTGGTGCCCGGCGTGGTGGTGCAGGTGCAGAGCTACAGCACCGAGCCGGCCGCGCAGATCGACTTCGAGACCCACGACTTCCACTTCGACATCCACTATGTCATCGAGGGGCTGGAGGGCATCGGCGTGGTGGACCGCACCGGCCTGACCCCCAAGGGCGAGTACAACCCCGCCAACGATATGGCCTACTGGAACGAGCCGGCGGACAGCAGTATGCTGATCCTGCATCCGGGCGAGTACGCCATCCTGGCCCCGGAGGACGCCCACAAGCCCCACTGCGCGGTGGGGGCCCCCTGCACCATGCGCAAGATCGTAATCAAGGTCGAGGTGTAAGAGGAATTAATCCCGCGCCCGCCGCCGGATTGTGGTATACTTTTTAAAAGAGGACGCAGTCCGGCGGATCCGGCCGCGACCGTCTGAACAATCACCCAAAGGAGGCTGCGGGCCATGGCGCTTCGGGCAAAAAAGTATTTTGAGGATTATGACGTGGAGACCAGCATCCGAAACGGAAAAACGGTGCGGCGGTACGTTTACAAAGGCGACTGGTATGTCCGCGAGGCGTCCCCTGACGCCCGCCGCCTGGAGCGGCTGCTGTATCCCCCGCTTTCGCTGCTGGCGGGCGTCCTTCTGCTGATCGCCATGTACCAGCCCGCGGCCCCCAATATGGGCGGCATTTTTGCCGCGCTGTCCCTTCTGGCGCTGATCCCGGCCTTTTGCGCGCTGGAGGGCTCGGTGGAGGCGTTTTTCCGGAAGGGAAATCTGACCCGGGAAAATTACCGCGAGCGCCTGGTGATGCTGCGGGTCATGCCGGTGGCGGGCGCGGCGCTGGGCCTGCTCCTGACGGCGGGCTACGCCTATGACTGGCTGGCGCGGGGCAACCCCGCGGCCGGTCTGGCGGCGGCCTGTGCCCTGGGGGCGTCCGCCCTCTACGCCGGCCTGGCCGTCCGGGAGATCCGGGTGGCCTACCGCGTCATCAAGGGCGAGCGCAGCACCGGCGTGGATCCTGGGGCCGGCGGCGGGGACGGTTGACGGCGGAGAATGAAACGGGCCGGCCCGAGGCGCGGCAGGCAGGGCGCCGGGCCGGCCTGACAAGGAGGCAACGATCAATATGAATACGGCGCACTATTTTGCGTTTATAGGCACCAACTCGGTGCGCGGCAGCAAGGGGATCTATTCCGTCTCCATTGACGCGGAGACTTTGCGCCCCACGCTGGTGTCAACCCACCAGGCATACAACACCGGCGCGCTTTCCATCGGCAGGGCCCACAACTGGCTGTACGCCGCCAACGAGGGGATGACCTTCCAGGGGCTGGCCGACGGCGGCGTGACGGGCTACGCCTATGACGGGGACGGCGTGCTGACCAAGCTGGGCGGGGCCCGCAGCCACGGCCAGCGCACCTGCGCGGTGGCGCTGGACGAGGGGGCCCGGTGCGTCTACGGGGCCAACTTTTACGAGGGCACCTGGGCCAAGTGGCCGCTGGACGAGACCGGCGCGCCCCAGCCCGCTTCCCTGGTGGTGGCCCCGCCGGAGGTGCCGGACGCGTTCCTGAAGGCGCTGCACTGCATCCTGCCCATCGGGGAGAAGTATGTCGGGGTCATCTCGCTGACCGAGTGCGCCCTGGTGGTCTACCGCGCGGAGGACGGCAGCCGGGTGACGCGGTACGTCTTCCCGAACCGGCCCTTCCCCCGCTATCTGGAGGTCTGCGGCAGCTGCATCTACGCCATGATGCAGGACCCCGGCGACATCTACGTGTTCAAAAACCGGCTGGACGAAAACGGCACCATCGACCTGATCCAGACCATCTCGGTGCAGCGCGGGAAGATGGCCCATTACGGCACCACCACCATCCGGGTGACCCCGGACCACCGGCTGATGCTGGCTGCCACCCGGGAGGCAAACTCGCTGAGCGTGTTCCGTATCCTGCCGGACGGCTGGCTGGAGCTGGCCGACGTGGTGACCCTGCCCGGTGAGACGCCCAGGGACTTCGGCATTTCCCAGGACGGCCGGTTCACGGTGACCTGTTTGCAGCGGAGCAACGAGATCTGCATCCACCGGATCGACCCGGAAAAGGCGGCCTTGACCGATACCGGATACAAGCTGAGCATTCCGTCGCCCGCCGCGGCGGCGGTCACGGGGAGGTTGTGAGAATGGACGAAAAGCTGGCGCAGCGCCTGGAGGCGCTGGAACAACGGGTGTCCCTGCTGGAGGACAAGGCCGCCATTGAGAACCTGATGGCAAAGCACAACTACTATTTTTCGGCGGGCCAGGGGCGGCGCATCGTGCCCGAGCTGTGGACAAAGGATGAAAAGGCCTCGCTGGAATACGGCGCGTCCGGGGTGTACGGCGCGCTGTGGAAGGTGCTCACCTTTTATGTGAACGACGAGGCGCCGGGCCGCTTCGCCACCTTTACCGCCGCCAACCGGTGGCTGAGCGTGGCCGGGGACGGCCGGACCGCCCGGGGCGTGTGGATGGTGGTGGGCACGGAGACCGACGCCGGCGACCTGTCCGGCCGTCCGCCCGCCCAGGACGACCAGCGGCGGGTGCTGCTGTCCTCCCGGACGCCGTCGGGCGAGCGCTACCGGGCGGAGGTGTTGCTGCAAAAGCACGAGGCGCGGTTCGTGAAGGAGGACGGCTGCTGGAAAATCCACGACCTGCACATCGGCGAGTACTTCCGCTGCCCCGCGGGCAGCGACTGGGTGGCCTGCGCCAAGACCAGGCAGGTCACCGACGGGATGTGGCTGGAGTATCTGTTTGAGACGCCCGACCCGCTGCCCGCCCGGGAGAACCTGCCCTCCGGCGCGACGACCTGGCACTGGCAGTATGACGTGGACGCCCTGCCCGAGCTGCAGGTCAACCTGGATGAGCTGGGATAGACAGACAACCGCCGCGTCCCGGCCGGCAAAAAAAGGAGTGGTGCAAATGGCGGCAGTCGAGACGGAACAGAATAAGTTCGGCGCCTGGCCGGTGCCGAAGCTGCTGTGGTCCATGGCGGTACCATTGATTACTGCAAACATCATCATCGCCCTGTACAATATCATCGACGGCATCTATGTGGCGCAGCTTTCCGAGACGGCCCTGACCGCCACCACGCTGGCCTTCCCGGCCCAGATGCTGATGCAGTCGGTGGCCGGCGGCACCGCCACCGGGGTCAACTCGCTGTTCTCCCGCCGCCTGGGGGCGGGCCGCCTGGATGAAGCCAACCGCGTGGCGTCCCACGGCCTGGTGCTGGCCCTGATCAGCTATGCGGTATTCCTGGCGCTGGGGCTGGGCCTGTCGGGGCCGTTTATCCGGCTGTTCCAGCCCAGCGAGGCGCTGCGGGTCATGGGCACCGAGTATCTGACCATTGTGCTGGCGGGCAGCATCGGGGTGTTCCTCACGTTTTCCATGGGCGGCATCCTGGAGGCCACCGGCCACGCCAACCTCTACATGGCCATGACCGCCACAGGCGCGGTGGTCAATATCGTGCTGGACCCCATCCTGATCTTCGGCTGGTTCGGCCTGCCCGCCATGGGCATCAGCGGCGCGGCCCTGGCCACCGTCCTTTCCCAGATCCTGTCCGCGCTGCTTGGCATTGTGTTCAACCTTCGGATGAACCGGGATGTGCGGTTCCGGCTGCGGGGCTTCCGGTTTGACCGGGAGGACCTGGGCGAGATCTATAAGGTGGGGATCCCCTCCATCCTGATGCAGTCGCTGGGCTCCGTGATGAACGTGGGGATGAACAAGCTGCTGATCGCCGACAGTGAGACGGCGGTGTCCGTATTCGGGGTCTATTACAAGATGCAGACCTTCGTTTTTATGCCGGTGTTTGGCATTACCCAGGCGCAGTCGGTGATCGTGGGCTACAATTACGGCGCAAAGCGTCCGGACCGGATGCGGCATACCATCAAGCTCGCCGTCCAGGCCGGCACCCTGATTATGCTGCTGGGCACGGCGGTGGTGCACCTGTTCCCGCAGGCGATCCTGGCGCTGTTTAACGCCGGGCCGGAGATGATGTCCATCGGGATACACGCGCTGCGGGTGGTCTCCATGCCGTTTGTGCTCAGCGCGGCGTGCATTGTCCTGGGCGACGCGCTGACCGGCATGGGCATCGGGTATGTCAGCGCGGTCAACTCCTTCATCCGGCAGCTTCTGGTCCTTTTGCCCGCGGCGTGGGTTTTGATGCGCCTTCTGGGCATCGACTGGGTCTGGTACGCCTTTGTGCTGTCGGAATTTGCGTCCCTGTCCTATACGCTGATCCTGTTCCGGAGGATCTGGCGGCAGAAAGTAACCCCGCTTGAGCAGGCCGGATGACCGGCAAAACGGCCGGATCCCATTTACCCTGCCGGCCGTCTGCCCGCGCCCTGGAACAGACATTGCGGGTTGCAAAGGCCGGAAAAATATGCTATCTTAAAAAGTGTATCGCGTTTTCTGGCAGAAGCCCATACCTGCACACAAGTACATATCGGGAGTGAATGCATTTTGACGGTCTACGACATTGCCCGGGAAGCCGGCGTTTCGGTCAGTTCGGTCTCCCGTGCGATCAACAACAAGCCCGGCGTCAGCAAGGAAAACCGGGAGAAAATCCGCCTGCTGCTGCAGAAATACCACTACCAGCCCAACGAGGCGGCGCGGGAGCTTGTCACCAGCAGCAGTAAAATGGTGGGCATCCTTGTGGCGGACGTCCGTATTCAACACCACATCGAGGGCGCGTACCACATCGCCCATGAGCTGGCCAACCACGGCTACTGCAGCCTGATCCTGAACACCGGCCGCACCGAGCAGGAACACGAGGACGCCATCCAGACCCTGGGGCGCCGGAACGTGGAGGCGGCCGTTTTGATGGGGTCGGTTTTTGAGTCGCAGACCATTCAGGCGGCTGTGCTGCACTATCTGCCCAATATCCCGATTTTTATGCTCAACGGCTTTCTGGACCTGCCCAACGTGTACGGCGTCCTGTCGGATGAAAAATCCGGTGTGGAGGACTGCGTGCAGCTTCTGGCCCGGAAGGGCAGGCGCAGCATCGCGTTTTTTGTGGACGACCCCACGCCCAGCAGCCTGCGCAAAACCCAGGGCTTCCAAAGCGGAATGTCCGCGCTGGGCGTACAGGCGGAGGACGCCTGGCTGTACCGGCAGGTGGAGGGCAGCGTCCAGGGCGGCTATGAGGCCACCCGGCGGCTGCTGGCCGAGCACCCCGGGGTGAACGGACTGATCTGCAGTCTGGATATCATCGCCTGCGGGGCGATCCAGGCGATCCACGCCGCGGGGAAGCGGGTGCCGGAGGACATCGCGGTGATCGGCATCGACAATTCCATCTATACCGAAATCTGCGTCCCCCACCTGACCAGCCTGGACAATATGATCTTTGATTCCGGCGTGATGATCGCCCATAAATTGGTGGACTGCCTGGAGGGGCGCGACAGCAACCAGAAGACCCTGCTGTTCACCCGTATCCACGAGCGGGACACGACCTGAGCGGCCCCGCCTCCTTCGGCCGGCGGCGGGGCTGTGCGCCATATCCCTCGCCGGCCGGGTATTCTTATCTTTTTTTGTTGCGCAAGCGATTTCACTTTTTCTATATTATCTCTTTTGATGTTTCGTGGAAATACACAAATATAGCCTGCTCCGTTTAGCGAATAGGCGGAAAATAATCTCAAGCAGTTGAAAATATTGCGTAAATATGATATCTTAAATATTGCAATCGATTGCAACTTCTTTCGCTTGCAATGGGACGCCCATTTGGGGGAAACGTCAACGAAAAACCATTTGAAATGATGATACGGGGGAATCTGAATGCGGATCGCAGTATTGGGCGGCGGCGCCATGGGCGCGCTGTTCGGCGGTTATCTGAGCCGGGAAAATGACGTCATCTTGGTCGATGTCTCTGCCGCGCTGGTGGAAAAGGTCCGTGCAGACGGCGTGACGGTCCGGGAGCCGGACGGCGGGGAGGCGGTCTACCAGGTGCAGGCCATGAGCCAGACCAGCGGCCAGGCGCCGGTGGATCTGATGATTGTCTTTGTCAAGTCGATGTACAGCCGCAGCGCCCTGGAGCAGAACCGGGGGATGATCGGGCCGGACACCTATCTGATGACCCTCCAGAACGGCAGCGGCCATGAGCAGACCCTGCTGGAGTTTGTGGATGAGGACCATGTGATTATCGGCACCACCCAGCACAACAGCGCGGTGATCGAGCCGGGCGTGGTGCGGCATGGCGGCAGCGGCCTGACCCACATCGGCAGCCTGAGCGGCGCGCCCGGCCGGCTGGCCGAGATCGCCGGGAACATGACCGCCTGCGGGCTGGAGACCGACTGCAGCGCCAACATCCAGAAGCTGATCTGGGAGAAGCTGTTCACAAACGTGTCGGCCAGCGTGCTGACCGCGGTGCTTCAGGTGCCGCTGGGCTTCATCGCCGAGGATCCCAGCGCCTGGGGCGTCTGCGAGCGGCTGGTGCGGGAGGCGGTGGATGTGGCCAATGCCGACGGCATGGGCTTTGACCCGCAGCAGAAGGTGGACGAGGTGCGGCAGGTCTGCCTGAACAGCCCCCAGGGCCTGACCAGCATCTACGCGGACATCCGCGACGGGCGCAAGAGCGAGGTGGACACCATCAGCGGCAGCGTCGTGCGGGCAAGTCGCCGCAACGGGACCCCGGCCCCCACCCATGAGGCGGTGGTGGCGCTGGTCAAGGCGCTGGAGGCAAAGGCCGCAAAGCAGTAAGGGGCCGCCGGCACGGCTCCTGAGCGGGCTTCTTTGATCCATATAGGCTGATTAGACTATTTTTTTGAGGAGGAATTATAAAATGGACCCTGTGTTTGATTTGAACGGGCTGCGGGTCATCGACCTGACCAAGCCCCTGGACCCCAAGACCGAAACCCGGCGCTGCTGGCTGTGGCGCTATAACACCGGCGGCCCCATCCCCGACTACCACACCATCATGGACCTGACCAGCCACCTGGGCACCCACTGCGAGTGCCCCTACCATCACGACGACAACTGGCCCAGCGTGGCCGAGCTGCCGCTGGACACCTTTATGGGCCGCGGGCTGTACGTCGTGCTGGACCTGCCGTACAACCACCAGATCACCGGCGCGGACCTGGAGCAGGCCATCGGCTCCAAGGTGCGCGAGGGTGACGTCATCATCCTGGACAGCCCCCACAAGCTGCCCCCCTTCACCCCGGCCACCAACGGGCCGGACGACCACCGCCTGGTGGTGGGCGAGGACAGCGCCCGCTGGTTCGCCGAGAAGAAGGTCAAATGCGTGGGCTTTGGCGACGGCGTCTCCATTGAGGACTGCCTGGAAAACGTCAAGCCCTTCCACGACATCCTGATGGCGCAGAACATCGTGTTCCTGGAGGTGCTGAAGAACCTGGACAAACTGACCACCGATACGTTCTTTATCAGCTACAGCCCGCTGCCGATCCTGGGCCTGGATTCCTGCCCGGTGCGCGTTTACGCGATCGAGGGGCTCCAGGAGTTCAGCAAATAAAAGGTTGATCAACGCCCCGCATCCACCTGCCGGCAGGCAGGTGGATGCTTTTTTCGCCCGGTATGCGCTCCCGGCCCCGGGAAAAGAAATGCCTGCCCCGGGCAGAAAAGACTTGTGCAAACCCTGAAAATGCGATATAAATAATAGGGACAGTGAGCAAGCAAAACGGAAAGGAGATCGCAATGAAGCCATACGCGGAAATGACCAGGGAGGAACTGGAAAGCCTGAAGGCCCAGCTGCGGGCCGAATATAAAGAATACCAGGGGAAGGGCCTGAGCCTGAACATGGCCAGGGGGAAGCCCTGCACCGAGCAGCTGGACCTGTCCATGGGAATGATGGACGTACTGGGCAGCGGTGACGACCTGACGTGCGAGGACGGCACCGACTGCCGGAACTACGGGGTTTTGGACGGGATCAGGGAGGCCAAGGAGCTGATTGGGGACATGATGGAAAACCCCGTCGACAGCATCATCATCTACGGGAACTCCAGCCTGAATGTCATGTACGACACCATTTCCCGGTCCATGACCCACGGCGTGATGGGCAATACGCCCTGGTGCAGGCTGGACAAGGTGAAATTTCTGTGCCCCGTCCCGGGGTATGACCGCCATTTTGCCATCACCCAGTATTTCGGCATCGAGATGATCAATGTGCCCATGACGCCCACCGGCCCGGATATGGATCTGGTGGAGGAGCTGGTGGCCTCCGACGAGGCCATCAAGGGCATCTGGTGCGTCCCCAAATACTCCAACCCCCAGGGGATCTCCTACTCGGACGATACGGTCCGCCGCTTCGCCCGGCTGAAGCCGGCGGCCAAGGACTTCCGCATCTACTGGGACAACGCCTACGGCGTCCACCACCTGTACGACCGGGACCAGGACCATCTGATCGAGATTCTGGCGGAGTGCAAGCGGGCGGGGAACCCGGACCTGGTGTATAAATTTGCGTCCACCTCCAAGATCAGCTTCCCCGGCTCCGGGATTGCGGCCATCGCCACCTCCCCGAACAATATGGAGGACATCAAGATGCAGCTGTCCATCCAGACCATCGGCCACGACAAGGTGAACCAGCTGCGCCATGTGCGGTTCTTCGGCGATATCCACGGCCTGGTGGAGCATATGCGCCTCCACGCGGACATCCTCCGCCCCAAGTTTGAGATGGTGATCGGGACCCTGGAGAACGAGCTGGGCGGCCTGGGCATCGGGACGTGGACAACGCCTAAAGGGGGTTATTTCATCTCCTTCGATTCCCTGGAGGGCTGCGCGAAGAAGATCGTGGCCAAGGCGAAAAAGGCCGGCGTGGTGATGACGGGGGCGGGGGCCACCTACCCTTACGGCAGGGACCCCCATGACAGCAACATCCGGATCGCCCCCACCTATCCGTCCCAGGAGGACCTGCGGATGGCTATGGAGATTTTCACCCTCTGCGTGAAGCTGGTGTCCATTGACAAGCTGCTGGGGGAGGATGACGTCCACTGACCCTTTGACGTTTTGATGGAACCGGAAAAAGTGCCCCCACCGCCGGTGGGGGCACTTTTTTACATATGGTCAGAATTTGGCCCCGCCGAACTCGGACAGGGTGAGCTGCTTGTTGCGCTCCGCCGTCCAGTTGATGGACCACTGGGAGGCAAACAGCAGCAGCTGGTTCTGGCGGTAGTCCTCCACCAGCATGGCGTCCCCGGGGAGGATGAGGTCCTCCGGGCGCAGGGGTTCCTCCCCGTCGTGGTGGACCCAGCGCAGGTACTCGTAGGGCAGGCCCTCGGCGTAGAGCTCCACGCCGTACTCGTTTTTCAGCCGGTATTCCAGCACGTCGAACTGCAGCGTACCCACCACGCCCACGATGACCTCCTCCATGCCGGAATAGGGGGTCTTGAAGATCTGGATGGCGCCCTCCTGGGCGATCTGCTCCATCCCCTTGAGGAACTGCTTGCGCTTCATGGTGTCCACCGAGCGCACCCGGCGGAAGTGTTCGGGGGCAAAGGTGGGGATGGGGTCGAACTGGAATTTTTTCCCCGGCGCGCACAGGGTGTCGCCGATGGAGAAGATGCCGGGATCAAACACGCCGATGATGTCCCCGGCGTAGGCCTCCTCGATGATCTCCCGCTCCGCCGCCATGAGCTGCTGGGGCCGGGAGAGCTTGATTTTTTTGCCCCCTTGGACGTGGTAGACCTCCTTGTCCGCGTCAAACCGGCCGGACACCACCCGCATGAAGGCGATGCGGTCCCGGTGGGCCTTGTTCATATTGGCCTGGATCTTGAACACGAAGGCGGAGAAGCCATCGTCAAAGGAGTCGACCAGCGTCTCCCCCGCCATCCGGGGCAGGGGGGCGGTGGTCATGCGCAGGAAATCCTCCAGGAAGGGCTCCACGCCGAAGTTGGTGAGGGCCGAGCCAAAGAACACCGGGGACAGCTGCCCATGGCGCACCCGGTCCAGGTCGAACTGGCAGGACGCGCCGTCCAGCAGCTCGATCTCGTCGCAGAGCTGGTCCCGGCTGGCCTGGCCGATGAGCCCGGCCAGGGCGGGGTCGTCCAGGCTGACCGCGGTGGCGGTGGCGGCCTTGGAGCCGCCGTTGGAGGTGAAGTGGATCACCTGCCGGCGGTCCCGGTCGTAGACGCCCTGGAAGGCCTTGCCGCAGCCAATGGGCCAGTTGACGGCGTAGGTGTCGATGCCCAGCTCGTGCTCCAGCTCCTGGCACAGCTCGAAGGGGTCCCGGGCCTCCCGGTCCATCTTGTTGATGAAGGTAAAAATGGGGATGTCCCGCAGGCGGCACACCTTGAACAGCTTCCGGGTCTGGGCCTCCACGCCCTTGGCGGCGTCAATCACCATCACAGCGCTGTCCGCGGCCATGAGGGTGCGGTAGGTGTCCTCGGAGAAGTCCTGGTGGCCCGGGGTGTCCAGGATGTTGATGCAGAAGCCCTCGTACTGGAACTGCATCACCGACGAGGTGACAGAGATGCCCCGCTGCTTCTCGATCTCCATCCAGTCGGAGGTGGCGGCCCGGGCGTTTTTCTTGCCCTTGACCACCCCGGCCTGGGCGATGGCGCCCCCGTAGAGCAGGAACTTTTCCGTCAGGGTGGTTTTGCCGGCGTCCGGGTGGGAGATGATGGCGAAGGTCCGGCGGCGTTTGATTTCAGATTCGTACTGCGGCATGGGGTGATTCCTCCACTTTTGAAGCGCTGTGGCTGTATTTTCCGGGGAGCCGTGCAGAGGGTAAAATGTCCGGCGGGCCTGCGGCCCGCCGGACGGGATTACTTTGCGCGGAAGCGTATGCCGGCCGCCGCGGTCCCCGGGCTGAGGCGCGGATCGGCTTCCCTCAGCTGTCCCAGTTGTGCCAGACGTTCTGCACGTCGTCGTTGTCCTCCATCATGTCGATGAGCTTCTCCATGTTCTGGATGTCCTTTTCGTCGGAGAGGGCCACATAGTTCTGGGGGACCATCTCCACCTTGGCGGAGGCGAAGGTGTAGCCCTTTTCCTCCATGGCGGCCAGCACCGCGCCGAAGTCGTCCGGGGCGGTGTAGACGGTGAAGCAGTCCTCGTCCGCCTCGAAGTCGGCGGCGCCGCAGTCCAGGGCGTCCATCATGGCGGTCTCCTCGTCCAGGTCCTCCCGCTCGATGACCAGCACGCCCTTTTGGTCGAAGGACCAGGACACGCAGCCGGTGGCGCCCAGGTTGCCGCCGAACTTGTCGAAGTAGTGGCGCACCTCGGAGGCGGTGCGGTTGCGGTTGTCGGTGAGGGCCTCCACGATGACGGCCACGCCGCCGGGGCCGTAGCCCTCGTAGGTGATGGACTCGTAGTCGTTGGCGTTGCCGGAGCCCACGGCCTTCTCGATGGTGCGCTTGATGTTGTCGTTGGGCATATTGGCCGCCCGGGCCTTGGCAATCACAGTGGCCAGCCGGGAGTTGTTGGCCGGGTCGCCGGAGCCGCCGGTCTTGACGGCCACAATGATCTCCCGGGCGATCTTGGTGAACGCCGCGGAGCGCTTGGCGTCCGCCGCGCCCTTGGTTTTCTGGATGTTATGCCACTTGGAATGTCCTGACATGGTGGTATCGTTCCCTTCGTTGTGAGGTGTAAGCCCCGGGGGGCAGAAAATTCACCCATTAATATAGCATAGCCGCAAAATGCGGCACAAAACCGGCAAAGCCGGT
>CATLEJ010000055.1 GCA_949916125.1 uncultured Oscillospiraceae bacterium | reverse complement strand
TGCCCATCCACGGCTTGAGGTGGTGGGCTACGCCATCAACACCTTGGACGCCAGGAACAAAATCCCCCAGTACAAGCCCGACGTCATCACTATGGACGTGGAGATGCCCGGGCAGAGCGGCATCGACTTCCTTAAGGAGTACCTGCCCACCCATCCCATTCCCGTCATCCTGGTCTCCTCCCTGAACCTGAAGGTGTTCGACGCCCTGGCCGTGGGCGCGGTGGACTTTGTGCGCAAGCCGGACGATCACGGCACCAGCGAAACCACCTTCCTGGCCGCCCTGGCCCAGAAGGTGGTCATGGCCGCCTCCGCCCGGGTGCGCACCTCCGCGCCGGGAGCGGGCCTGAAGCCCGCCGTCCCCGCCGGCCCCATCCCCAAGCTGGGCGCCGCCCCCGCCCTGGATCGGGTGGTCATCGGGCTGGGCGCGTCCACCGGCGGCACCGAGGCCACCCTGGAGGTGATGAAGCGGCTCCCCGCCGACATCCCCCCCATGGTCATCGTCCAGCATATGCCCCCCGGTTTCACCAAGATGTACGCCGAGCGGCTGAATCGCCTGTGCGCCATGGAGGTACGGGAAGCCCAGAGCGGCGACGAGCTGAAGCGGGGCCTGGCCCTCATCGCCCCCGCCGACCTCCAGTGCCGGGTGGTGCGCATCGGCACCCGGTACACCGTGAACTGCACCCCCGGCGAGAAGGTCAGCGGACACCGCCCCTCGGTGGACGCCATGTTCTACTCCATGGCGGAGACGGTCACCTGCAAAATGGTGGGCATCATCATGACCGGCATGGGCCAGGACGGCGCCCACGGCCTGCTGGAAATGCGCAAAAAGGGCGCGTATACCATTGGCCAGGATAAAGAATCCTCCGTGGTGTACGGTATGCCCGGCGTAGCCCAGAACATCGGCGCGGTCATGATCCAGGCGTCCTGCGAAAACATCTCCAACGTGCTGCTGCGGCACCTGAAGACCCTGGGCTGATCCCCGGCCTCTCCCCTGTTGTTTCTGACACTGTTCTCCCATAAAATACCTTCCGGGTTGTTTTTGCCGCTCCGGAAGGTATTTTTTTGCCCCCTTTTTCCCCGCCTCAAAGGCCGCAAACCGTTGCGGTAAAAGAAATTTCCGCCTTTTTCTTATCTCCCTGTCAATTTTGCCGATATAAATATTGTAACAATGTGAATTGCTTCGGATCATGTAAAGGATGTGAGTACTATGCTGACCTCGCCCGGTTATGGCGCTATTTCCTCTATCGCCCCGCCGAAGGTCTACCGGACCCGCACAGGACGCGACAGCCGTGTCCCCGCAGTCTCAGGCAGCAGCAGCTATGACAGCGTAACCCTCTCCGCCTCCGGCCAGGACAGCCGTTTTCTCGGAATGGTCAGCCGCCTCTCCCAGGAAGTGCGCACCGCTACCACCACCGGCGATATCGCCGCGCTGCGCCAGCAGGTGGCCAGCCGGCAGTATACGCCGGACCCCATGTCCATTGCCGCCCGCCTTCTATTTTTAGGGGAGGACCGGTAAATGGACGACCTCCGCCTATCCTATCTGGCGCTCCTGGACGAGGTGCGCGGGACCCTGGATCAGCTCTCCCAGCTGGCCCAGGACAAGGCCGCCGCCGTCCGGCAGGATGACCTCATCGCCCTGGACGAGGTGCTCAAGCAGGAGCAGGCCATGACCCTCAACCTGAGGGGGCTGGAGCAGCGGCGGCTCAAGCTGTCCGCCCAGCTGGGGCTGGACAATGTGCCCCTGACCGGGCTGGCCGAGCGTTTCGCCCCGGAGCTGGGGGAGCAGGCCAAAAAGACCGCCGAGGCCCTGCGGGACAGCTATGCCATCTACCGCAGCTATGCCAATATGGCCCGCAGCGCGCTGGAGCTCAACCTCCACCAGATTGAGAAAATCATCGCCGCTTCCGGCGTGAACCCCACCGTGGCCGCCTCCGGCTATGAGGCCCCCGGCGCGGAGCCCCCCCAGAAAATGAAAACCGACTTCCGCGCCTGAGCGGTTTGTCCGACAGATAAGGAGTAATTGCTATGGGCACTCTTGGAACCTTTGATTCCTTCACCACCGCCCGGCTGGGCATTTACGCCGCCCAGCACGGCCTGCGGGTGACGGGCAATAATATTTCCAACATCAACACCGCGGGCTACACCCGCCAGCGGGTGGATCAGGTCAGCTTCAAGACCGGCGGGCATGACCGCTACGCCTCCCAGTTCGAGCGGCACATCGGCAGCGGCGCGCTGGTCACCAACATCAACCAGATCCGGGACCCCTACCTGGACATCCGCTATCGGACCACGTCCGCCGACACCGCTTATGCCGACACCAAGCTCAGCGGCCTGGAGGAAATTGCCGCCATCCTGGACGAGGTGGGCAAAGGCGGCAGCGCAGCCGACGGCACGGACGGCGACGGCCTGCTGTACGCCCAGCTCCAGGACCTGGCTGAAAAGCTGCGCTCCTACGGCGCCAGCCCCACCAAGGAGAACGACACCCTGGTCCGGGGCGCGGCCGAGGCCCTCACCAGTATGTTCCGCAACTACGCCACGCGGCTGGAGCAGGTGCGCAAGGATACCGAAAAGGACCTGAACAAAAACATCGACGGCGTCAACGAGATTTTGACCAACATCCGCAGCCTGAACAAGTCCATCCGGGACGCCGAAATCCACGGCGACAAGGCCCTGGAGCTGCGGGATGAGCGCAACCGCCAGATCGACGAGCTGTCCAAGTATATGCACATCAAGGTGGAGTACACCATGGAGGATGTGGGCGCGGGCGTCGAGGTGGAAAAGCTCACCATTTCCCTGGGCAACGCCAACCCCGACCCCAAGGTGGAGACGGACAGCTCCATGCTGGTGGACGGCCTGTACGCCACCCAGCTGTCCATCCCGGAAAAAAAGCCCCAGATCAACCCTGATTTTGACCCCCTGAAGGCCGATCCTGCCAACCCGAACGACCTCAAGCGCTTCCTGTACCTGAAGGACGACGGCACCGGCACCAATAAGGTGGAGGAAGCCAAGCAGCTTGACAACGACAACTACACCATCCAGCTGGGCAAGCTGCTGGACGCCAAGGGCGTGGAGTGGAAAGATGTTTCCACCAACTGGGCGGACGCCACAGGCGGCACCACGGGCAAAAACGCGGTCTATTCCTATGCCGTCACGTCTGGCGGCGCCTGGGATGACGGCGACGAGCTTAAAATTGGCAATAACACGTTCAAGGTTGGGGAAGGCGCCTTTACCAAGGAGGTGGCCAACAGTTCGGAAAAGCTGGCCGCTTTTGTGGCCTCCGAGCTGAGCAAACAGGGCGGGGACTATTATATCACCGCCAACGGGGCCAACATTGTGTATACCGCAAAACAGGCCGGCGCCATCGGCAGCAAGGGTCCGCAAAATGCGCCCGACTTGACCCTTGTTAACGGAGGTACCCAACTCACCTTGGATCCTCCGGTCGTTACCGATGGCGTGGACAGCGCCCCTCCCGGCCCCAATCCCGCCCCCGTCGTGGACGAATACGGCACCAAGACCACTGTGGCCTATACCGAGGTGGAGGGCAAGTGGTTCCAGGTCACCATCGTGACCAAGAGCACCCGTGAAATCGCCCTGGACGACAACGACCTCCACGGCTCCCTCCAGGCCCAGCGGGAGCTGCTCACCGAGGAAGGCGAGTTCTCCTGCGCCAACGACATCACCATCGATGAGAATGCCAAAACCAAGCGGGGCATCCCCTACTACCAGAAGTCCTTCGACCTGCTGGCCCAGCAGATCGCCAAACAGTATAACGAGCTCAACCAGGGCTTCCTGCTCAACCAGGACGGCAACTATATCGACAAGGACGGCAATGAGATCCTGCTGACGGGCGCAGACGCGGCGGGCAACCCCGTCACCGCCGCCCCCATCAACAAATACGAAGGGCTCACCCCGGAGCAGGCGCGGAACCTGATCGGCAACGGATTTATCCTCAAGGATGAGAAGGGCACGCCCATTCTGGACAAGGACGGCAACCAGCAGGCAGACCTGAACGCCTGGCTGAAGGGCAATGGCGGCGTCCCCCATGAATACAGCGGCCCCCTGTTCAGCAACAGCAACGACGGCGACGACACCACCGGCATCACCGCCTCCAACATCGACGTGTCCCACAGCTGGAGTGCCGGCGATGTGCGGATTGTCCCCAAGTATGAGGTGCTGTTCAATGACGATGTGCCGCATACCACCCAGAACATCAACGTCAACCACATGATCTCCATGATTGACAAGCCCCTGCTCTACGACCCCAAGGATATCGATCCGGACGCCGTCGGCTCCAACCTGTTCACCGGCTGCTTCAACGATATGTTCAGCAACATGATGGGCGTGCAGGCCAACGACGCCCGCATCACCAACATCGACCTGAACACCAACTACACCACCCTGGTGTCGCTGGACAGCAGCCGCGAGGGCGTATCCGGTGTAGACCTCAACGACGAGGCCATGAATATGATGCAGTTCCAGAAAGCCATGAATGCCGCCATGCGGCTGATGACCGCCATTGACGAGGCGCTGGATCGCCTGATTAACAACACCGGTATCGCCGGGCGCTGAGTAAGGGGGTAAACATAGTATGATTCGCGCAACTACCGGCGGCGTGCTGAAAAGCTACCGCACCAACCTGATGAATTCCTTCATCGGCATGAACAAGTCACGGGACACCGTGCTGAGCCAGCGCAACTTCAACACCTATGCGGAGGATCCCGCCGCCGCCGCAAGGGCGTTCCGGCTGCGCAAGGCCCGCATGACGGTGGACAGCCAGCACACCATCTGCTCGGACACGCTGAAAAAATACCAGACCGCCTACAGCTGCCTCCAGTCCATGGACGAGGCGCTGGACACCGAAACCGCCTCCCCCCTGAACACCATCAAAGGCATGACGCTGAAGTGGCTCAACGACCCCACCGGCGACGCCCGGGAGCAGCTCACCAAGGCGCTGGATCAGATGTCCCAGATCCTGGTGCAGGACATGAACCAGAAGTATGGCGACAACTTCATCTTCGCCGGGGCGGACGGCCACAACGTGCCCTTTGAGATCGAGGACAACAAGCTGTACTACCGGGGCGTGTCCGTGGATGCGGCGGTGCCCAACGTGGTTTCCACCGGCACGGACGCCAAGGGTGACCCCATCCCCATGGAAATCAATGCAACTGCAACTCCTCCAGTGGTTTCGGCCAACGGCGGTTCCTATGTGAAGATGGACACCTCCGCCTTAATCAAAAAGGATGACTACGATCAGATCGGCGTTGGTGACCCTGCCGCAGTCAAACCAACCATTCTTATAGCGGACGACACCACAACGCCCCCCACCCCCCAGGCCTTTGATGCCGACGGCAATCCGGTTGATGGCACCTACACCGGCGACATATACTACCTCAACATGGACAAGGCCGAGACCATGACCACCGCGGAATATGACGAACAGAAGCTGGAGGCCGAAAAGCTGGAGTACCTCAAAACCGAGACAAACTATGTGGATATCGGCCTGGGCTTTCAGGAGAACGACAAGGGGAACCTGATTTCCTCCAGCGGCTTCAACGCCGCCCTGAATGGCATCAACTTCTTCGGCTGCGGCCTGGACGAGGACGGCGACCCCAAGAACATCTACTCCCTGGTGCAGAAGCTGACGAAGGTCTCCGACAGCGTGCCCAGTGGCGGTGACTGGACCCCGGAGGTGTGGGACGAGTTCGACCGCCTGGTAGGCAAGCTGGAGACCGCTTCCTCCGATTTCAAGACTGAGTTCACCAACATGGCTGCCAGCACCACCAAGCTGGAGAACAATGAGAAGCTGTTGGAGGACAACTTCTACAACCTCCAGGAGCAATACGCCGACCTGGAGGATGTGGATATGGTGGACTCCATCACCTCCTTCATCTGGGCGCAGTACTGCTATAACGCCGCGCTGAAGGTGGGCAACAACATCCTCTCTGAGAGCCTGATGGATTATCTCACCTGATCCCCCGCGTTGATTTCTGTATGAGAAAGGAGCAGAGAATGAGACCATGTATCCGCTGATTGAAATTAAAACTGTCCCCATTGAGATCGAGATGAAGGTCTCCCACGCCAAGCTGGAATACAGCCGCGGGACTGCCGACTTGGAAATCTCCCGTGGGGAGGGTGGCCTGAGCATTAAAAGCCGCCCCATCAAGCTGAACATCGACACCTTCGAGGCCCGCAATTCCGTGGTGCCCACCGCCATGCGCTCCATCGAGCAGTATGCCCAGCAGGGCCAGCAGGCCTCCTACACCGCCACCGCCACCTATGCCCAGCAGGGCCAGATGCTGCTGGACGCAAAAATCGGCCAGGATATGATTACACAATTTGCGGCCGAGTCCACCATGAAAAACTACAAGCCCAACGCCGGCATCGAGTTCCTTCCCTCCGTGCCCCCGGAGATCACTTGGGATCCCGGCGAGATGCATATCCGCTATGAAATGGATAAGCTGAACTTTGACTGGCGGATGAACGAGCCCCAGTTTGAGTTCACCCCCGGTGATATCGAGCTGTCCGTCACCCAGCAGCCCGATGTGATCATCAAGTATGTGGGCGGGCCCATCTATGTGCCCCCCTCCTCCGATCCCAACTACGAGCCGGTAGATGTGGAGGCCTGATCGCAAACCGGCCTTTGACAGGAGGCAAACCCATTGAAGCTCCAAGCCAAATACTTCGGTGAGGTCGACTATATGCCGGAGGACGTTGTCACCTTTTCCTCCGGCCCCTTCGGCTTCGAGGAGGAACACGAATTCCTGATCCTCCCCTTTGACGGGAGCGCGGGCGCGCTGCTGTGCTTCCAGAGCGTCCACACCCCCGCCTTGGCCTTTGTGGCCATGAACCCCTTTGCCCTGCTGCCCGAATACGCCCCCGTCCTCCAGCCCCACGAGCTGAAGGAGCTGGGCGTGGCGGACAGCCAGGAGCTCGGCTTCTATGTGCTGTGCGTGGTAAAGAAGCCTGTCGCCGACAGCACCGTGAACCTCAAATGCCCCATTGCCATCAACCCGGAAACCCGGGCGGCGCGGCAGGTGATCCTGGAGGCCGACGGTTATGAAATGCGCCATCCCCTCGCACAGTTCAGCCAGGGGGAGGGTGCGCCATGTTGATCCTGCAACGCAAAGCCGGCGAGTCCCTGGTTATCGGGGGGGATATCACCGTCCGGGTGGTCTCGGTGGACGGCACACGGGTGCGCTTGGCCATCTCCGCGCCGGAGGACGTGTCCATCCTGCGCAGCGAGCTGGTCATCGCCACCGCCGCCAACCGCGATTCCGCCATGGAGGAGTCCGCCCCCGCCGAGCTGTTGGACCTGCTGGGCGGCGTGCTGGACCATAAACGGGAGGGGCCGGAACCCCCTCCCCAGATCCAACCCCCGGCGCCGCCGGGGCGAAAGGAGGACTGACCTATGATGGAATCAATCGCCAGCATGGCGATGGGTATGAGCGCCGCATCTTTTGCCACCAACTACTCCCTGGCCGTCACCAAAAAGATGATGGACAGCCAGGAGCTGGCCGGCCAGGAGCTGGCAAAGATGCTGGAAGCCGTTCCCACCCCCGCCAAAGGCCAGTACATCGACGTCTACGCATAAGCGGCGAAAAAGCCGGCCCTTACGGGCCGGCTTTTTGCTGGTTCCTTTTTCTCTCGAGAAAAAGGAATCGAAAAGGGTCTTAGACCCGCGAGCTTTACACTCGCTTCCTATGGGGTCTATCCCTTCCAGTTTCTGCGACGGTAACGGAGCGGGAATAAAATATATTTGGGTATGGATTCTTTCCGCGCTGGCTATAATTGGGCAGACAATACGCAAAAGGAGGCGCTTTCCCTGGAGTTTTCCCAATTCTGCGCCTGCGGTCCCTCGGGCTACGCCTGTTTGAAGCAGCGGATCGACGCCTGTGCCCGCCTGGGGCGCAGCTATGAATTCGCCGCCTGCCGCCTGCCCGACCGCTGCCGCCCGGACAGCGCACAGCTGGGCTTCTGGCGGCACGGGGAGGACTATCTTCTCTATTTCCGCCCCAGCGTGGCCTATGGCGGGACGGACCCCCGCCTGCGGGCATTTTTCGGCCGGGGCTCCGTCCAGCGCTACCCCGGCTTTGCGGCGCTGGCGGGCTGCCTGCGGGAACTGGACGAGAACGCCGCCGCCCTTCGGCCCGGCGCGCCCGACCTCCTGTCCCACCTCCGCCGGGAGCTGGAGGGGCGGGTGCTGGGCCAGGACAGCGCAGTGGAAGCCGTCTCCTTCAAGCTGTGGAGCCACATCTGCAAGCGGGAGCCGCTGCGCCCCCTGTCCCTGATCTTCTACGGCCCCACCGGCGTGGGCAAGTCGGAGCTGGGCAAAGCCGTGGCCCCCGCCCTGAACCGCTGCCTGGGGGAGGAACGCTACCGCCTGGTGTGGACGGAGCTGAACACCTTTACCCAGGCCCACTCCGTCTACCGGCTCACCGGGGCCCCGCCTGGCTATGTGGGCTATGACGACGCCCCGATCCTGGAGGTGGTGCGGGGCCGCCCCCACACCGTATTCATGTTTGACGAGCTGGACAAGGCCCACCCGGAGGTGCTGAAGGCGTTCATGTCCATCCTGGACGAGGGCCGCTGCACCGCCCGCCGGGAGGACCGGCAGGGCGGGCGTGAGCTGGACTTCCGCCGCTGTATCCTGTTGTTCACCACCAATACGGACCTGTCCGGCAGGACGCCGCCCCGGCTGGGCTTTGCGCCCCCCGCTGCCCCAACCCCCGGCAGGGCCCAGACGGCAGGCGGGGGGCTGGCCCAGCGGCTGTTCCAGGCGGACGAGTCCGCCCGGCTGGCGCTGGCCCGGTCCGGCGTCCTGCGGGAGATTGCCGGGCGGTTCAGCGGCCTGATCGGCTTCCAGCCCCTTGGCCCAAGCGCGCGGGAGGCCATCACCGTCAAACAGATTGCCGCCCTGGGCCGGGAGTACGGCCTTGTCATCGCCTCGGTGGAGCCCGCCATCGCCCGGGCCCTCACCCCCCGGGACGCGCTGTCCCAGCGGTCCTCGGTCCCCATGCTGGAAGGGCTGCTCACCCCCCTCCTGCTGGCCCATGCCCAGTCAGGGGGGCAGGACGGCCCCCTGCGCCTGGCCGGCACCCCGGAGCACATGGTCCTGATCCCCGCAGAAAACCCCCGCTGAGCGGTGGAATGCCGCCCGGCGGGGGTTTTTTGCATTACTCCAACACCCGGATGCTGTTGGTTACGGGGTCGATCTGATACAGATGCTCCCCATTGATGCTCATGAGGTAGCTGCCCATAAACATCCCATTCTCATTGTAGACATCCAGGCGGATACAGGCCACGTTGTCCACCATCTCTATGCCGTTCTCGGGGAATATCTCATACTCCTCCATGGACGCACCCGGAAGCCCAAGCTTGGAGGGCTCCATGGCCTCCAGCCGCTCCTGGGCGCCCCGAACGGTAATGGACGGCCCCGGCCCCGGCTTGGACGGCGGAGAGGTAACCTCGCCCTCTTCCTCGTCTGCCGTGACCACACACTGCCCCTTCGACCACGTAATGCGCACGGTGATCACATAGCTGGGCGTATCGTCCACCGGGGCGGCCGATTCCTCCGATGACGGGGAGACAGGCTCTCCGCTCTCTTCCGGCGGGGCGCTTTCCCCTTCCGGTGGGGTGCTCACTTCCTCGGGCGGGGCGCTCGCCCCACCTTCCGCCTCAGGCTTGGGCAAGTTCCGGGCCAGCAGCACCATGCCCTCGGCAGTGGTGAAGTCAGGCGCATCCGTACGGACAAATTCCTCGTCCACCACAGAGAAGGCTGGGTCGGCGGACTGAAGCTGGCCCACATAGGTTTTGGCCGCCGCGCCCGCGTCGTTCAGGTCGGTGTACGTATAGGTAACCGTCTTGGCCAGCACCGCCTTGGCCCCGCTCTCGTCCGCCTCCAGCGTCATACCGGGGACGTCCACCTCCCCCACCGTAAGCTTTTCAGGAAGCTCCGGCGGCTTGGGTTCCTCCGTTTCCACCGGCGGCGCGTCCGGCCCCTCCCCCATGAACCGGGGCAGCACGATGAAATACACAATAGCCGCAACAGCGGCAATGACCACAAGGGGAATCAAAATCAGAAGGATCGGCTTCTTTTTTTTGACCTGTTCCTCCTCCGCCCCCTCTACAGGCGGCGGCGTACCCTTTTTGGGCTTCTTGGGCTTTTTCGCGGGCTTTGGCTTTTTGGCCGGCTTGGCCTTCTTGGGGGGCTTTTCTTTTTTAGGCGGCTTCGGCTTCTTGGGTTCTTTCTCCTTTGGAGCCTTTGGCTCTTTGGGTTTTCCGAAAGGCATGAACAAAACACCTCTTGCGTCTTAGGGTAGGGATGAAAACCTGTCCTCACAGCCCCAGGCGGCCGTCCGGCCGGGCTGGACACCCCTGGTTATGGCGGCAGTCCCTTACATCATGGAAATCGTCACAGAGTCCCCGTCCTTCAGCCTGTGCTGAAAACCCTGCTCCACACCGTTGACCTCCAGCCGGACCGCCCGGTCCAGCCGCTCAAAATCAATACCGGAGTATTCCAGCAGATCCATCAGGAAATAGGGCGCGCCGTTGTCCTTGACAGGCAGATCCAGGGGCTCGCCATTCAGCATCAGGTGCAGCTCCCCGCTGCGCGGGGCCGGCTTGGGCGGTTCCGCCCGGTTGGCCGGGGCCGGAGGCGGTGCGGCGGGCTCCGTCTTCTGCGCCGGCGGCGTCTCCTGCCGGAGCGCTGCGGGCGGCGTCTGCCGCATGGTGAACACCACATCGCCCTGCTCCAGTGGGGTGTTCAGGGGGACTTGGGCGTTATTCACCAGCGCCTTGCCATAGAAGCCGGGGCCCAGCAGCTCCTCCAGGGTGCGGCGGGCCGGCTCCCCGTGGCGGGCGGGGACGAAATGGATGTGGTCCCCGGCATGGATCACGGTGGACAGCGCGGCCTCCTCATCGTTCACCCGCAGCACGGCGGGGACGGCGGGCTCGCCCCGGAGCACCAGCCGCTTCCCGTCCACGGTGAGGCTCAGGCTCTTGCCCGTCTTGCCCACCATGTCGGCATAGCTGTAGCCATTCATCAGCAGGATGTCCCGGAGCGTCAGCACGCCGTTGCGGAACAGCTTGGCGCTCTGCCCGTTGAGCATCACCACATAGCTGTCGTTCAGCAGCCCCAGGCCCGCGGAAATGGCGATGCCCAGGGGGGTGGCGTACTCGGGCCGTTCCAGCTCCAGGCTGTCGGAGAAGGCGCTCATGGCGAAGTTGTTGCCCGCGATGGCCACCCGCTTCTCGTCCATCTCCAGCTTTTCCGCCACCTTTTCCCGCAGGCCGGCCAGCTTGCTCCCGCCGCCCGCCAGAAACACGGCGGAGGGGGGCGTGTTGTTTACGCTCAAAATCTGCTTGGCAATGGCGTCCGCCAGCCGCCCCATAGGCTCCTGGATGACCTGGAGGGCCTCGGCGACGGACACCCGCTCCTCCTGCCCCAGGATGTTGCGGCACCGGATCAGTTCCTCCGTCTCCCCCAGGCCCCGCTTGATCTCCTCGGCGGTTTTGAAGTCCACCAGGTAGGAGCGCATAATGGCCTCGGTGATCTCGTCCCCGGCCACAGTGGCCATGGTATAGCCCACCACGCTGCCGTCCCGGCACAGGGCGATATCGGTGGTGCCCGCGCCGATATCCACCAGCGCCAGGTTCAGCAGCCGCAGCTCAGCGGGGATGGCCGCGTTCATGGCGGCGATGGGTTCCAGCGTCATGCTGGCCACCTGAAGCCCGGCGGCGCGCATGGCGGCGTACAGGCTCTCCACCACCTCGCCTGGGAGGAACGTGGCCACCACGTCGGCCTCCACCTTGCGCCCGGTGTGGAACTGGAGGTTGGACAAGGGATAATTGTCCAAGCGGTACTGGGCCACGGTGTAGCCCACCAGGAACATCTGCCGCCGGTTCTCCCCGTCGGCCTGGAGGGCTTCCTCGGCGGCGGACACCGCCCCGGCCTCCAGCCGGCTGATCTGCTCGGCGTCGATGGACTGCTCCTCAGGCAACTCCAGGGTAAAGGTGCCCATCTGGGTGCGAAGGGCCCGCCCGGCGGCGGCCACGCTCACCCGCTCCAGGCGCACGTTCAGGCGGCCTTCCAGGCGCTCGGTCACCGTTTTGGCCAGCGCCCCCACCTGCTTGATATCGTCGATCTGGCCGTCCATCATGGCACGCTTGCCATGCTCCGCCAGCTCCACATCCAGCACCTTCAGGCGGTCGCCTACCGGCCTGCCGACCACGCCCACCACACTGCGCGTACCGATATCTAAGGCAAAAATCAGGTCCTTTTCCTGTGCCTTCAAGTCTGCCATAGGTCCGCTCCTCTCTATACCGCCGTTTGGGGACCTGCGACCACGACGTCAAAAACCGCCCAGCGTCAAACCCAGGTCCCAGATTTTGCATGGAAATAGTATCAGGCAACACCGTAAAACGCGGTCTTGCCCCCACACAAAGAGGCCAGGAGGCGGCACGTTGCCGCCTCCTGGCAGCTTTTCCTATTTCTTAGTACTTGCTGAACACACTGGACGCCTCGTGGCTGGGCGCGGCGTCATACCCGTCGTCATAAGAGCTGGAAGACGCGGCGCTGTAGGCGGGCTGGGGCTTGGGGCTGAACCCGTCCTGGCGCAGCTTGAAGCGGGCCAGCAGCTCCTTCATCAGGGCGGCCTGGCTGGACAGCTCCTCGCTGGCGGCGGCAGACTGCTCGCTGGTGGCGGAGTTGGTCTGCACCACGCTGGAGATCTGGTCGATGCCCTCGGTCACCTGGGCAATGGCCTCGGACTCCTCCTCGGCGGCCTTGGTGATCTGCTGCACCGCCTCCACCACCATGCCGGCGCGCTCGCCGGTGGTCTGGAGGGACTCGGACACCTTCTTGACGATATCATTGCCGTCCTTCACGGAGTTGATGGAGCGGTCGATGAGATCCTTGGTGGCCTTGGCGGCCTGGTCGGACTTGGAGGCCAGGTTGCGCACCTCGTCGGCCACCACGGCGAAGCCCTTGCCGGCGCTGCCCGCCCGGGCGGCCTCCACGGCGGCGTTCAGGGCCAGGATATTGGTCTGGAAGGCGATGTTCTCGATGGTGTCGATAATCTTGCCGATTTCCTCAGAGGACTCGGAGATCTTCTCCATAGCGGCCACCATCTGCTGCATATACTGGGAGCTCTCGTTCAGGCTCTGGCCGGCATCCTGGGAGTGGGCGGCAGCCTGTTCGCTGTTCTCGGCGTTCTTGCGGGCGTTGTTGGAGATCTCGGCGATGGTGGCGGACAGCTCCTCCACGGCGCTGGCCTGCTCCGTGGCGCCCTGGGCCAGGGACTGGGCGCCGGTGGAAACCTGCTCCGCGCCGGCGGAGACCTGCTCCGCGCTCTGGTTGATCTGGGTCAGGGCATCGCTCAGGCCACGGTTGATGGCACGCACGGAGGTGAGGATGCTGCTCAGGGAGCCCACATACATATTGGCGTCCTTGGAGCGCACGTCGAAGTTGCCGTTGCCCATCTCCTCCAGCAGGCGGCAGGTATCGCTGATGACCTCGCCCAGCACATTCTGGCTGGTGCGCAGGGCGTCGCACATCTCGCCCAGCTCGCTGGTGCTGTGGTAGTCCACGGGGATATCCAGCTTGCCCTGGCTGAAGCCCTCCAGGGCCTCATGGACCTGCTGGGCGGGGACAGTGATGGACTTGATGATGGTCAGGGCAATGCGCAGCACGATGACGGTGGCGACCACCATCACAGCCAGGATGACGCCCAGCGCGATATTGGACACCAGGTCCTGCTGTTTGATGATATTGGCCTGGGCGTTGGAGATCTCCTGGGCCAGCTGGGTGCCGGCGTCCGCCATCTGGTTCAGCACCGGGGTGCAGTCCGACACGATCAGCGCCGCGGCCTGCTTCTGATCGGTGCGGGTGACGGAGGCGATGGTCTGCGCCTCCTTGATCCAGCTGTTGGCCAGGGTGGTGAACTTATCCAGCGCGGTCTTGTCCGGCAGGGGGTAGATGCTGGCCAGCTGCTGGAGATCCTGCTCCAGCTCGGTTATCTTCGTGGCGGTGGTGTCCAGGCTGCCGGTCTGGCCGGACAGCACGGCGTCCCGCAGGTTGCGGGCGGCGATGTTATAGTCGATGCGGCTCTCGGCCACCATGTTATTGGCCCCTACGTAGCGGTTCAAAATGTCGTTGTACTGGCCCTTCTGCACGTTCATCAGGATGAGCGCCGCGATAATAATCGCCACGGAAACCACGATGGTGACGCCGAACCCCAAAATCAGGCTCTTTCTGATCTTCATGTTTTTGATCATGGACTCTTTCCTCCTAATTTTCTTGACTGTGATTTCTATATCAAATCGGTTCCGAGCTTGGAAAGGGGCGGAAGCTTCTGCTCCCTCTCCAGCACATCGCCGTATTTTCCCTTCTGCACGTCCCCCACAATCCGGCCCTCGGACATGGTAATCACCCTGCGCCGCAGGATATTGACGTACTGGCTGTCATGGGTGGCCATAATCACCGTGGTCCCCCTGCGGTTGATGTCGTTGAGCAGGTGCAGGGTGTCCCAGATGCAGTCGTCGTCCAAGTTCGCCGTGATCTCGTCCAGCACCAGGATGGGTGGGCTCCCGATCATCGCCCGGGCCAGCTCCACTCGGCGGCACTCCCCAATGGACAGCTCTACCGGGTATTTTTTCTCCACGCCCTTCAGTCCCACCAGGCCCAGCACCTTCTTGATGCGGACCTCCACCAGCCGCGGGCTCTCCCGGCCCAGGGCGATCTTGGACGCCAGGGCCAGGTTTTCCTCAATGGTTTTCTTGCGGATCAGCGTAGGGTCCTGCCAGATCTTCCCGAACAGGACCGCCGCCCGGTTGCGGCTGAGCTTCAAGACCCAGTTCAGGTCCTTGTCGTCCACATAGACCTTGCCCTGGTTGGGTTTGTCCTGCCCTGTGATCAGCCGCAGCAGGGTGCTCTTGCCCGAGCCGCTGCTGCCCACCACAAAGACAAATTCACCCTGCCGGATGGTAAGCTCCACGTCTTCTACGCCCATGTCAATATGTACCGGGCCCTTCCGGCGCCGTTTGGGTTTATAAAATTTTGATACGTTTTCCAAAGCAATCGTGGGCATAGACCTCTCCTGACGCCGGACGTAACGAACCGGCCCACATTCTTTCCATTGAAAAAGATAAAACTTCTGCTATAATAGTCCCATAGCGGCACGGACCCAGCCAAGCCGCCAGTTATACTATATCATTCACAGACAGCCTAAGTGCTTAGTTTAATGTTATTTTTCCGCTTCCAGAAAAAGAAAATGAATCCGCGCCCCATTGGCGCCCCCAGGGAGGTGAGCAGGTGAGCAAAAAGTGGGTCCCCAGGCATACCAAACGGAACATCATACTGGCCCTCCTGCTGGCCCTGCTGTGCATCGGCGCGGCGGAGCTTACCGCGTGCCGCTATTTTGCCCCGGAAACCTATGAGCGCATTGTCTCCCCCGTCCGCTACGCCGCCGGCGTGGTGGCGGACGCAGGCCGGGCCGGGCTGAACGCCGCCGGGCGGTTCTGCCAAGATGCGGCCAGTGCCGCCGGGCAGTTCCTCACCCGGGCCGGGGAGCAGGCCGCCGCCCTCTGGGGGGAACTGACCACCCCAAAGGGGCCGCCCGAAAACCCGGATTCCCCCGCCCGCGAGAGCCGCGACCCGGCATCCTTCCCACCTGCCACCGCCCCACCCGTCACCGAGCTGCTGCGGGTGGACGGCAGGGAAATCCTCACCGGCGGCTCGGTGGACGTCACCTACTATTACCAGGCCGGCGAGGAGTGGGCCGACCAGCCCTACGGCACCGACACCATCGGCCCCTACGGCTGCGGCCCCACGGTGATGGCCATGGCGGTGGACAGCATGACGGACGCCGCCGCCGACCCCGCCACAATGGCGGATTGGGCGGTGGAGCACGGCTACTGGGCCAGGGGAAGCGGCTCCTACTACTCCATCGTCATGGGCACCG
>CATLEJ010000054.1 GCA_949916125.1 uncultured Oscillospiraceae bacterium | reverse complement strand
TCTCATCGGAGTGTGCGGCGCCTGTTGGAGCCATCTTGACGGGCATTTCCTGACTTTGCAACAGTTCCAACACAATAAAGTATACTGATCGATGCGAATCAAGGAGTGTATCGCCTTTTTGCTGGGAGTAATCAGTTCCAGGGCGTGATTTTTCTTAAGCGATTGTGCCCAGTCAGCGTCAATGCAGGCTTTCTTTACCGCCAGTTGGTAAACCTTGGAGGCCTCCCGGCTGACGTTGGGGTTGCAATACTTGTCCATGTCCTCGGCCTCGATGATCTCCTCTGTGCCGTTGCGGCGCAGAAAGGCAAAGAACTCATCCATACCCATGGTGTTGTTCACCCCCACCGTGGCGGCAAAGGTGCGGCCCATTAGGGCGTGGGCAATGTCCGCTTTTAGCGCGCCCTCGGTCGCGTAGACCACCCGGGAGCTGGGATCGCCCACAAAGTGGATGGGGTTCCCCGACGTCACCCCTATGGGCTTGCCTGTGGAGGTGAACGGGAGATATTTGATCCCCGTTTTTTCCGGCGGGTCAACCTTATCCTTGACGGGCCGATCCAGCCGGATCTGCAAACCTTGGAGCAGCCCGTCCACGCCCCGGAGGGGGATCACAATGCCGGAGGTACGCTGATGGAATTTCGCCCGCCACCTGCCGCCGTCCAGATAGAAGCCGGGTACACCCTCCACGATACAGCCCAGCTTCCCCCGGCGGTCGCCGCAGATGGGGCAGTCGGTGTAGACCACACGCGTGCCGCCCCTCCGCCTGATGTTCAGGCGGAAGAGCGAGGCCACGTCCATAATGGTAAGTTGCGGTACAGCTCAGCGTAACTTACGGCTTGCGCCACTCCGCAGTCTACGCACTGCGGAATGGCGGGTGCGATACGAAAGATATCCAGGCGTGGCTGGGTCACAGCGACATTACCACAACGCTGAATGTGTACGGCCATGTGTTGGGTAGCGACATGGACAGGCTGGGTCAGGTGATGGATTCATTACCTTTTAGGTCGAATCAAGCTGGATAGAAATGGTTCGTTGAGAAGATGTGGTGGTAATTTGAGGGACATAAAACAAAAACCGCTTAAAAAGTTCATGAAGCGAACCTTTCAAGCGGTTTTTAGCATAATGTTGGAAAAACGCTATCCGGAATTTGATGCGATAGCCGCCCGAGAGCCCAGCGCATCGGGTCTCGGGTGGAAGCGAAGAAATTCCCGCCAGAGTGCAGTTTTCGGCGAAGCCGGAAAGGTCACGGTGGCGGAAATTTCTGAGCTGGCTCAATGTGGCAAAATCGCTTTTGGGGAAAACACTGCAGTACAACAGATTTTCATACCTAACAGATCAGCTTTTCCATGCCTCGGTTTTATTATGTAGCATGATCCATACGCCCCGCAGGAAACGCCCGTTGGCCATCTCCACCAGCCCCTGGGCCAGTTGGTCGCTCATGGCTCCGCCCGCGCTGATGACCGTGGCTCGCAGGGGGCAGTCGGTGGCGCAGGTCATCATCATTTTGAACGCCGGGTCGGAGTAGTCCCTTTTCCCGCCGAAGCTTTTGGCGATGATGCCCTCCGTCACCTTGTACTGGATTTTCATCACCAGCGAGCTGTCCTTCATCTCCAGGCAGGTGTTGTCCCAGGTGAACTGCCCCTTTTTCGGCTCCGGCGTGATGGGTACGGCACGATCCATGGCCTGCTCCCACTCGTCCCGGCGGGGCGCGCCCTCCATCGTTTCGTACCAGCTCCCTGGCTGCCAGTCCGGGACAGGGATGGTTTCGCCGGACACCTCCAACCTCCCGGTCAGCCGGATGTCCCGGCTGGAGGAGCCAACACGGATCTCATATGTCCCGCCGGAGACTTTCCATTCCCTGTCCCACACCGCAAAGCTGCGGCTGTCCAGGGGGAAGCTCACCCGCCCGCTCTCACCGGGGGCCAGCTCCGCGCGGGCAAAACCCTTCAGCTCCTGCACCGGGCGGTGGAGTCCGCCCTTGGGCGGCGCGATGTACAGCTGTACTATCTCCGCGCCGGGGACGCTGCCCGTGTTGGCGACGGTGGCGGAGACGGCGTCGCCGCTGATTTCCAAATCGCTGTAGGTGAAGGTGGTGTAGCTCAGCCCGTGGCCGAAGGGGAAGCGCACCACTTTGCCCGCCTTGTCGTAGTGGCGGTAACCTACATAGATACTCTCCCGATACTCCACGCTTTTCTGGCCGAAGGTATCTTTGGAGACCACATCCTCATATTGGAGCGGCCAGCTCTCGGTGAGCTTCCCGCCGGGGTTTGCCTGCCCGGTGAGCAGGTTGGCGCAGGCTTCGCCTCCCGCCTGCCCGGACAATCCCATGTACAAAATCGCCTTTACCTGATCGCACCAGGGCAGCTCCATGGGGCTGCCCCCCAGCAGCACCACCACCGTGTTGGGGTTCGCGGCGGCTACCGCCTCGATCATGCGGTTGTGGCCCTCCGGCATGGCCATGTTGGGCCGATCGAAGCCCTCGGACTCGTAGGAATCGGGCAGGCCCGCCACCACTACGGCCACCTTGGCTCCCTTTGCCGCCTGGACGGCGGCGGACAGCTCCGCCTCGGTGGTCTTGCCGTCCTTGTCGCAGCAGGGGCAGAAGGGGACGCCGGGCAGGGCAGCCACCAGGCTGGTCAGCCTGGTGGGGTTGATGTGGCTGGAGCCGGAGCCCTGGTAACGGAAATCCCTGGCCATGGAGCCGATGATCACCAGATCCTCCGCCTTTGCCGGGAGGACGCCGCCCTCGTTTTTCAGCAGCACCGCCCCCTCCTCCGCTACCTTGCGGGCCAGGTCGTGGTGTGCGTCCACATCGAAGGTTCCGCCCTTTTTCAGCGCGGCAGATTGGAACGCCAATTTTAAGATGCGCTCCACCGAGGCGTCCACATCCCTTTCGCTGAGTTCGCCCCGCTTCACCGCCTCCAGCGCGGCTTTTTCCATGAACTTGGAGCCGCCGGGCATATTCAAATCGCACCCGGCCTTGAATCCCTCGATGCGGTTGCGCAGGGCCCCCCAGTCGGTAACCACCATGCCGCCAAAGCCCCATTCGTCCCGTAAAACCTCGGTGAGCAGCCAGTGGTTGTCGCTGGCGTGGACGCCGTTGATCTTGTTGTAGGAACACATCACCGTGTCCGGCTTGCCTTCCTTCACTGCCGCCTCAAAGGGGGCCAGGTAGACCTCCCGCAGGGCCCGCTCGTCCACCTGACTGTCGCCGTTCTGGCGCTTGTACTCCTGGTTATTGGCGGCGAAATGCTTTAAGCTGGCGGATACGCCCGTTCCCTGCAAACCCCGGATGAAGGCGGCGGCCAGCTTCCCGGCCAGATACGGATCCTCGGAGAGATATTCAAAATTCCGCCCGCACAGGGGATTGCGCTTGATGTTGCAGCCTGGACCCAGCACCACGTCCACCCCGTAGGACAACGCTTCCTCCCCGATGGCCGCGCCCTCGGCGGTGTACAGCTCAGGGTTCCAGGCCGCCCCGGCGGTTACCGCCGTGGGGAAGCAGGTGGCGGGCAGGGACTGGTTGATGCCAATCATATCCGCGTCCCCCGCCTGGCAGCGCAGGCCGTGGGGGCCGTCGGACATGGTAAAGGCCGGGATGCCGTACCGCTCCATGGCCTTGCTGTGCCAGAAGTCCGCCCCGGTGCACAGGCTGATCTTGTCTTCCAGCGTCATTTTCGCAATGATTTCCGGGATATTCATCTCGCCGCCTCCTCAAAAGTGTGGGTACCAGCCCCCACGGTTTCCACGACGCCGGAGGGGAGCGTGACCTGCGCCGTGCAGTTGGCCGGGATTGTCACGGTGTAAACGGTTCTGCCGTCCTCCCGTTTCCATCCGCTTTCCACGGTGCCGTATACGCTGTCGTAGGACAGACCCGCATGGGTGAAGTGCCCGCCGGGGCGGGGCGCGATGGTGAAGTGGTTCTCCCCGTCCACCCGGACGCCGCACATGGTGGTGAACAGCCACTCGCACACCGCGCCCTTGGAATAGTGATTCAGCGACGCGATGCCGCCCTGGCCGGTGGTGCCCTCCCAGCTCTCCCAGATGGTGGTGGCACCGTGCTTTGGCATGGACAGCCACCCCGGCATCTCCTCATTTTCCAGCAGACGATAGGCGTATTCGATGTCGATATCCGCCAGCACATAGAGGATCAGGGGGGTGGAGAGGAAACCGGTGCCCACCCGCCAGCCGTACCGCTCCAGCGCCTCGATGAGGCGCTTTTTTGCGTACCGCGTTTGCTTTTCATCCAATAAGCCGAAGTACAGCGGGCGTACCAACTCCGCCTGCCTGTCGGTATCCAGGGAGAATTTTGACCTTCGCCGCAGGGCCTGGTAGGCGGCAGTACAGCCGTGGGCATAGGCCCGGTAGGCTTTGGCGTCGTCCGCCTTGCCCAGCGCGTCGGCGACCTCTCCAATCACCTCCATCACATAGGCGGCATAGGCGGTGGACACCTCCGGGTGGGGGCAGACGAAATCCGTCCACTGGAACGAGCGCACATCGGCTGGCTCCGCCCACTCGCCGTAGGACTGGCCGCAATTCACCAGGAAGCGCTTGACCTCCCCCTTCACCCCGGTGGGTTTGGCAGTGGGATACCACTTCCCGCAGCGGTCCATGAGGAAGTGGGCGTATTGTTTCATCACAGCGTAATTCTCCCGCAGGATATCCAAATCGCCGAACTGCCTGGACAGCCGCCAGGGCATGAGGATCATGGCATCCGACCAGCCGGGGCTGCCGTCCATGGCGTTCATGTAGGAATCCACCCCGCCGTTGGGGGCGATTTGGGCCACGCAGCCATTGCTTTTCTGGGTGTCCGCCATGTCCCGGATGTACTTTTTGGCGAAGGGGATGTAGTTTTGCAGGTAGGACGCGGTGGCGCAGAAAATCTGCGCGTCCCCCGTCCAGCCGTGGCGCTCCCGGGTGGGGCAGTCGGTGGGCACGTCAGCGGAGTTGTTTTTGGCGCTCCACAGGGTGTTTTCCACCAGCTTGTCCAGCAGCGGGTTGGAGCTGTCAAAGCGGGCGGTGGTCTCCAAATCGGAGTAGACGGCGATAGCGGTGAAGTTCTCAGGTCGGAAGGGCGCGTCCGCTTCCACCAGCGCGTATTGAAAGCCGAAGATGGCGAAGGTGGTCTTATAGTGGTTCTCGCCGTCTTTGCAGAAGTATTCCACCTGCTGAAGCGGCGTGGTGATTTTCTTGTTGGAGCACTGAATGTTTTTCTGGGTGAACTCGCCGTTTTCATCCAGCATCTCCCCAAATCGCAGGAACACCCGCTGGCCCTGCCTGGCCGCCAGGGAGAACTCCACGTACCCCGCGATGTTCTGCTCAAAGTCCAGCACAGTTTTGCCGCCGGGGGTGGTGATAAGGCTGGGCTTGAACGTCTCATGCTCGGTGACGGGGACATTGTTGGAGGCGGTGGGCGTGGCCGGGTGCTCCGCCACCCTGGCCCGCCCCACATAGGAGGGGACGCGCCACGCCTCCACCACCTCGCCGTCCTGGTTGTCGGCGAAACAGATGGGGCCGTCATTGCTCCATTCCCAGCTGCCGTCGGTGGCTACGGTTTGCACCGTGCCATCCGTCAGGGTCAGCTCCAACTGGGCCAGCAGCTTGGTCTGGGTGCCGTACTGGTTTTTCAACCCCCACGCCCCGCAGCTGCCCCGATACCAGCCGTCCGCCAGCTGGAAGGTCAGCTCGTTTTCCCCCTCCCGAAGCAGCTTGGTCACGTCGTAGGTCTGATACTGCACCCGCTTGCGGTAGTCGGTGTGGCCGGGGGCCAGGACGAAATCCCCGACGCGCGCCCCGTTCAGCCGTCCCTCGTACAGCCCGCAGGCGGTGACATATAGCCGGGCCTTTTTTGCCTGCTCTGCCGTAAAGGTTTTGCGGAAGCAGTCCACGGGATAGCGGCGCTTTTTCTCCACGCAATAGTCGCCGACAATCCACCGGGCCGTCCAGTCCGAGGGGGACAGCAGGCCAAGCTCAAAAAGCGCTTGTTCCGACCAGTCCCCAGGCCGGTCGTTCTCATCCCACAGCCGCACCTGCCAGATCACCCGGGCGCGGCTGTTCAGCGGCACGCCGTCGTAGCGCACCCGCATGGACGAACCCGGAACCTTTCCCGAATCCCACAGCGTTCCGCCGTTTTCGTCCCGGCACACTACCTGACAGGCGGTCTGGGCCGTGCCGCCCTCACAGTTCCAGAACAACCGGGGCTGGACAATGTCGATGCCCATGGGATTTTTCAAGTATTCAGTTCTCAGCTTGACCGCTTTCATAGTTTTTCCTCCTTGAAACCGTCTGTTTTCCTGCCCGGTACCGCGTTTCCCACTTGTTCAAAGCCGAATTCCAGGAAATCCAGCCGCTCCGCGCCGCGATATTGAAGGTATAGCGCCGCGGTTCCGGTGAAATCCACTGTGGTGGAGCTCTTTATCCACCCGCTGGGCCGCCAGAAATCTTTCGCGGCCTGGATGCACTGTGCGGCGGTCATGCTTCCCACTCCTTTTGATTTCAAATCCGGTGCGCGGCGGTCAGGCAGCTGTTGAAAACCTGCTCAGTCATCGCTTCCCGTTTTCTAATCCCGCCTGGATCTTCGCCCGGTAGGCCGCCCCGGCCTCCCGTTCCGCCTCCCAGCGGCGGCGGTCTTTGTCACTCAGGGGCTTGAGGGCGGGCCGATTCTCCGGCTCGCTCCACTCCCGGCCTTCAGCCAGGCACCTTGCCTTGCGGTATTCCAGAATATCCGCCTGCTTGTACTCCACCGTCTTTTCCACGCTGAGAAAGACAAGCAGTACCGCCAGCACGATGCCGGTGATGACCTCCAGCCCCACAAAGGCAAAGGTGATGACGTTTTGCACCGCGTCCGGCTGGACGGCGGCCACCGTGTTCCCCGCGGCGTCCATGGCCGGGGCGATGTAGCCCGCATTTGCCAGCAGGCCGTTGAAGACGCCGGTGCAGATGCCCACCATAGCTACGGCGATGATGTTGTAGACGGACATGGCGGTGCCATCGCAGCGGATGCCTGATTTCCACTCCACATGGTCCAGGGTGTCGGCAAACAGGGCCATGAACACATAGGCGCAGGGCAGGCCGCCGATGTTTTTGATGAACTGACCCACCAGCACCACCGTCATGTTGGCGGGGGCCAGACAGCAGATGACGCCGCCAATGGCGTAGAGGATGAAGCCCACCAGCGTCACGTTGCGCTTGCCGAACCGCTTGGCCAGCGGCCACACGGCGAAGATACCGATGCCCATGGGGATGCCGCCGATGACAGACACCATGGTCTGGGTGACGCCGTCATTGTAGGAGCCCAGCACGTAGTTGCAGAAATACACCAGCCCCAGGTTCTTGAAACAGCCGCCCACGGTAAAGACCAGGAAGTAAACCAGGATGATGAGGATGTACTTATCAGTGAGGATGATTTTCATTTGGAGGGCAAAGGGCACCTTCCGCTCCTCCCCGGCCGTCTCCTCCGTGACCCGCTCCTTGGTGAAGTAATACTCCATCAGCGTCAGCGGCAGGGCCAGGACGGACAGGGCCGACATCAGGGCGATCCATTTGCCCTGATCCACCCCCAATATAGGCATGATAACCATGGGGAACACCAGCGCCACCAGGATGCCGCTCATCATGATGGTGGCAATCTGGTTAAACACGGACAACCCGCCCCGCTGGGTGGTGTTCCGGGTGGACAGGGGCACCATCAGGTTGTGGCTCATGTTATAGATGGTGTAGGCGAAGGAGTAGAACAGGTTATAGCTCAGCATGACCCAGACCACCTGGACGGTCTGGCTGCCCTGGGGTACGGTGAAAAGCAGGATGCCGCTGACGGCCACCAACGGCGCGCTGAGCAGCAGCCAGGGGCGGGCTTTCCCCTGGGCGGTGTGGGTGCGGTCGATGATGTAGCCCATGATTACGTTGGTAATGGCGTCGATGATTTTGGACACGATGGGGAATACCGCCAGGAACGCCCCACCCCACACCCCGGTGAGATCCAGCACGTCGGTGTAGTACACATTCAGGTACGTGGCAAGCACTGCGTTGAGCAGCAGCGCCCCGGCGGGCCCAATCAGGTAGCCCAGCCACTTCTCGCCGCGGGTCACGTCGGCAGAGCGCACCCGGCTGTCCCACAGCGGATTGCTCAGCCTTGCCTTGTTTGTCATTACGCGTCTCTCTCCTTTTCTTCCCGGCTCATAGATAGCGGGCCAGTGTTTTTTCTGCTATCACTATTTTAACAGAACGCGCCGCCCATTTCTTGCAATCTGGTAATAGATATGCTAATATTGTATGGAATTGGAGGCGGCGGCATGGAGCATCTGGATCTGCCATATCTCTGCACGGTCATCGGAAACCTGTCCGGCGTCCCCATCCGGCTGTTCCGGGGGGATGAGCGGATCTTTTATCACTGTGTGGTCGATCTTCCCCGGGATCCGATGCTGGTCTATTGGGAGGACATTTTCCGGATCACGGAACACATCGGCTATTTTGCTACCCGGCACTTTCACTACTACGGGGTGGTCAACTCCGGGGAGTGGAAGGTGGTGCTGGGCCCCACCCGCCAGGTCACCGGGACAGACCAGGAGCTGCGGGAGCTGGCCTTCCGTGTGGACGTGCCCCCGGAGGCCGTGGAGGATTTTGTCCAGGGGATGAAAAGCATCGTCCGTCTTCCGCTGGACAGCGTAATGCAGATCCTATGTACGATAAACCACGTACTCAACAGAGAAACATTGGGCCTGGGTGATATCGCCATCTATGAACCGGAGCAGGCGGGGTTAAAGGAGGCACTGGAGCAGCAGCGGGCCAGCCGTGCCTTTGAGCGCCCTTCGCCAAATCCGTCTGTCCAGCAGAACGCCTATGGGACACTCGCGTTGGAAAATGTCCTCATTGGAATGGTACGGCGGGGAGACAGCGAAGCCTTGAAAAGGTGGATCGCTGCCGCTCCTGCCGTCCGGGGCGGCGTGTTGGCGGCGGATCAGCTGCGGCAGATGAAAAATACCTTTATCGTCTCCGTCACCGTCATCACCCGTGCCGCAATCCAGGGCGGGTTGGACGCAGAGGAGGCTTTTAACCTCAGCGACGGGTTCATCCAAAGGTGCGAGCTGCTTACGGCTCCAGACCAGGTCACCAATCTGCAATACCGCATGGTGCTGGAGTTCACCGAGCGGGTGGAGCAGATGCGGCTGGGCGGACAGCCGTCCAGACTGGCGCTGCAAGTGGTGAATTACGTCCGGCGCCACCTGTCGGAGCGCATCTCGGTGGAGGACATGGCCAGAGAGCTGTACATCAGCCGACCATACCTGTCGCTGAAATTCAAGGAGGAAACGGGGGAAACGCTGACGGATTTCATTTTGAAGGAAAAAATAGAAGAGGCCAAACGCCTTCTCCGCTACACGGACAAAACCTCGGCCGCTATCGGTGCTTACCTGGGCTTTTCCTCCCAGAGCTATTTCTCCCGGGTGTTCAAGAAATACGCGGGTTGTACGCCGGGGGAGTGGCGGGGACAACAAGGCGGTTAAGCCGGTGCGTCAATACTGCGCTCAGAAGATAGTAAAGATTGCCTGTGTCAAAGATTTGCTCTCCGACTCTATTTGGCTCTTGCGACTTACCCTTTCCTCCTGTACAGCTTTGAACATCTCATCAGAAATAATGGCCTCATGGGAATCAGAGTAGAGATACCGATCCATAAAGCCGTCGTTTTTGATTTTGGAACCGCCCACGCGGTCGAAAATCCAACGGACAACGGCTGCCTCATCCGGGTTAATCACCAACTCACCGTCCGAACCGATATCATATCCGTAGCACCTGCGCTGGGCCATCTTGGAGGTGCCATCCCGGAAGCCTTTCTGCAAACCGTCCCGAATGGACTTACTATTTTCGATGTTCATGTAAATTTGTCCCTTCCATAGAATAAAAGCCACAGTGACGAAAATCACTGTAGCTTGCTGGATATATGAACTTTATATAAAAATTGACAGGCCGCCTATTTTGGCGGCCTGTCAACCCATCATGGCGTAATGTAAGAAAATCGCTATCCAGAATTTGATGTGATAGCCGCTCGCAGGGCGGCCCCACCCGAGAGCCCAGCGCAGCGGGTCTCGGGTGGAGACGAAGAAATTCCCGCCAGAGTGCAGTTTTCGGCGAAGCCGGAAAGGTCACGGTGGCGGGAATTTTTGAGCTGGTTCAATGTTGCAAAATCGCTTTTTCGGAAAGCGCTGCAGCACAACGTTCTTAGCGGCCCGCCGTATATACTGCCCCTTTTATTGCCAGACTTCCGCTTCTAAAATTTTCACGAACGCTTCCAGGCCAGCCTGGTCGTCCTCCGTAAAGCGTCCGATATGCGGACTGTCTATATCCAGGACGCCAATGACTTTTCCGTCCGTCCGAATGGGCACCACGATCTCGGAATTGGACGCGCTGTCGCAGGCAATGTGCCCGGGAAACTGGTGGACGTCCCTTACCAGCTGCGTCCTGCCCTCTGCCACAGCGGTTCCGCACACGCCCCGCCCCACCGGGATCTCGATGCAGGCAGGCTTCCCCTGGAAGGGGCCCAGCACCAGGGTGCTGCCCTCCAGCAGGTAGAACCCCGCCCAGTTGAGCCCGTCCAGCGTGTGGTAGAGCAGAGCCGCGGCGTTGGCCAGATTGGCGGTTTGGTGGGGTACGCCGTGGATCAGCACCGAGAGCTGGGCATTCAGGGCTTGATAGTCTGTCATTTCAGCTTCAGCCCGTCCTGGAAAGCATTGCCCACCTTTTCGCCCAGCACATGGTAGGCGTTGTTGATAGGGTCAAACACACTGGGGGCCAGCTTGGACACGTCCACCTTGCCGTCCGGGGTAAGGACGCTCTCGTCTACGCTCACATTGACGATCTCACCCACCAGGCGGCAGCTTTCCGGGTCATAGCTGATGAGCTTACACTCCACCGCCATGGCCAGCTCGTCAATGAGCGGGGCGTCTACAAATTCGCTTTTCGTGGTGTGGAACCCGGCTTTTTGCAGCTTGCTGGGCACATCATTGGCGGACACCACGCCCACATAGTCGCACTCCGTCACGTGGGCGGCGTCGGCCATGCTGACAGTGAACGCCTTGCGCTCCAGGATGTTCTTCGTGGTCTTGTGGCCCGCGCTCAGGCACATGGACAGCTCGTTTGCCTCGCTGATGCCGCCCCAGGCGGCGTTCATGGCGTCCGGCGTGCCGTCCGGGCCGTAGGTTGCGATGATGAACACCGGCTGGGGGTAGGTGTAGGGCTTGGCTCCAAAGTTTTTCCGCATGGTGGTATCCTCCTTAGTAAAAATTTCCCTGTCTGTCCAGGCAGCTGTCCGCCTCATAGCGGCGGCGGTCGCCCAGAATGAACCTCCTTCAAGGGAAACCCCGCGGATGTTCCATCCTCGATCTCCCAAATATCCTCGATGGGGATGGCCGTCCCATCGGTGAGGGTCAACCGCCCTACCAATGGATCCAGCTTCTTCACTGCGCCCAGTGCGGTGACGTAGGCCCCGCCGCTTTTCCTGCCGTCCGGCTGGAAATAGGTAAAGGCCGCTTCATTGCCGGTGTCTGCCAGAAAACGCAGCTTCTCGTCCAGCACCGCCTTCTCATCCTCGGTAAGCTCCGCCTTTTCCCCGGTGATCCGGGCCGTCTCCTGGATGGCGTCCCCATAACCCGTCAGGGCCTGGAACGGGGTGAACTGGGCCGCCCGGTCGATCATGGGCATACGGGGATGCCTGGGCGATGTGGGGTGGGGCAGGTTGATGATATCGTCGTAGGCTCCCATTACGCTTTGTGACCCCCTATCCTCCCGTTGCGGTCAGCGGCGGTGGCGCCATCCACCAGGTTGGTGCCCTTCAGAATGGCGTTCTTACCGAATTTGTTCTTGATTCCCAGCATGGTTTCCTGGAGCTTCTTCTCCCGGGCCAGGGCCGCATTCTTTGCCTGTGCGGCCTGCGCGTCGGTAAAGAGATCCAACTGCTCCATGGCGGGCGCGGCGGAGACGGAGCTTTCCTCCGCCACCCGGTTGGCAGTGAGGTACAGCCGCCGCACCAGCAGGTTCCGGTTTACGACGCGGTCAAACAGCTCCAATGCTACCGCCGTGATGCGCTTGGCGGAGGCGGTGTATCCCTCCAGGTTGGCGGTACCGTGGGCATGCTTGGGGATCTGCCGTCCGTAGCGGTCGGTGGTCACCGCGCCTTGATATTGCTTCCGGCGGTTAGGATCCCGCAGGTTGTCGATGTCGTAGCCCACGGTAAGGGTGAGCTGATCGGTGACCAGCCGCTGGCCCACCAAATCCAGCGCCAGCTGATCCGCCATCTCCCAGGCCACCATCCGGGCTTTGTCGAAGTCATAGGGGCAGGTAAGCACCTGGCCGGAGCCCACGCTTTTCACCTCGGGCTTGTACGCCTTGACGTCCGCCATAGTGACCGGCTCATAGCCCCAGGCGTGGTCGATGAGCAATTCCGCGTTGACGCCGAACATCCGGTAGAGCAGTTCTTCATTGTAATAGTCGGCGGGCTTCCCAATGGAACAGCGGGCGATATCGCCCATGGTGAGCAGTCCCTGGGCCTCCAGCTTTTTGGCGTAGCCCCGGCCCACCCGCCAGAAGTCGGTGAGGGGGCGGTGCTCCCACAGCAGCCTGCGGTAACTCAGCTCGCTCAATTCGGCGATGCGCACACCGTTTTTGTCCGGCCGGGTGTGTTTGGCCCAGATGTCCATGGCCACTTTCGCCAAGTAGAGGTTAGGGCCGATGCCCGCCGTGGCGGTGATGCCGGTGGTATCCAGCACGTCCAGCACGATTTTCCGGGCCAGCTCCCGAGGTGTAAGCTTGTAGGTGGGCAGGTAGTTGGTCACGTCCATGAGTACCTCGTCGATGCTGTACACGTGAATGTCGCTGGGGGCCACGTACTTCAAATAGACATTGTAGATTTTGGTGCTCCATTCAATATAATGGGCCATCCGGGGCGGAGCGACCATATAGTCCAGCGCCAGCTCGGGGTGCCGTTTCACCTCCGGGTCGTTCCAGGACGAGCCGGTAAACTGCCGCCCCGGGGCTTTCTGCCGCCGATGGGCGTTCACCTCCGCCACCTTCTGCACCACTTCAAACAGCCGGGCCCGCCCGGAGATGCCGTAGGCTTTCAGGGAAGGGGAGACCGCCAGACAGATGGTCTTTTCCGTCCGTCTTTTGTCCGCTACCACCAGGTTGGTGGTGAGGGGATCCAGGCCGCGCTCGATGCATTCCACCGAGGCGTAAAAGCTTTTCAAGTCACAGGCGATGTAGACCCTGTCCGGCATAAGTCCTCCCCCTTTCTAACATTGTTGTGAGCTGATTTCAGTATACACCGCAGAAAATGATTTGTCCATATGTTCGAGCATGGAAATTTAATCAAATATTTGTTCCTTGCTGCTGACAGGCTGAATCAGGTCAGGCTGGATCTCTTTGCCCCAACAGGCATGATTTTGAGTCTTTCGGAAAAGCTATTGCCGAGGTGATCTTTAATGGATAAGAAAAAGTCAGAAATCTCACAGCCGGTTTCGAATCAGGCCGAGCGCCCCATTCCGCCGGAGATCTACCCGGTCATTGACAACGACTTGGCGCGGGATAATGTGGAAAACGATCTGCCCGCCGCCGATTTGCAGGAGCTTCAATAGGCCGAATACTTTCTACGCGAACCGCAAACGATATCACCGAGGTGATTCGTCAATGCAGCACTATTCCGATTTAAATGCCCTGCTGCGCAGCGAGCCGGAGGCTAAGCACTACTTTGACACCCTCCCGGACTACGCCAGGGAACAGATCAGCACCCGATCCGACAGCGTCAATTCCTTTGCCAGCTTAAAGGACTATGCCCAGAACCTTCTGGGGGGCGACGATTGACACGGCAGATGAAACCCACCCTCACATGGGGGGTGGGTTTCGTTTTATCTTCATTTTGGCTCGGCCATTCCCCGCGAAAAGGGTTCCAATTCTAATATGCTGTCCACCGGCCGGGCGCAGGCCCCATTCCGGCACAGGTAGTACTGTGTCCCCTGCTCCGGGATAGGGTAGTCCCTGATGAACGGAGCCACCGCTGCCAGCGTACCGGCGCTTGACTGCGTTTTGATCAGCACCGTCAGCTCCGGGCGGGGATTTTCCCGCAGAAAGGCTTGCAGCTCTTCCGGCGTCCCCTGTGCGGTCACCACCAGTTCCATCGTTGGCCACAGCTCCTCCAAAAAGGCCAGCATGGCAAAGCTGTGACCGACCGGGTAGCCCCGCGCCGCCCCCGCCAGCCAGGACAGCTGAAGCTCCGCCGCCTCCCGCCAGCGCCCTTCCCCGGTGAGCCGGGCAAGCCGGGACAGCACCAATGCCGCCACGGCATTCCCCGACGGCATGGCCCCGTCGTAAGCCTCCTTTGCCCTGGTCAGCAGCTGCTCCCCGTCGGAGGCGTAGGGATAAAAACCGCCGTGCTCCCGGTCGAAAAAGAGTTCCAGCAGACGATCCGCCAGCTCCACAGCGCGGGCAAGATATGCCGGATCAAACGACGCGCCGTACAGCTCCAGCAGCCCATAGGCGTAAAAGGCGTAGTCGTCCAGCTTGCCGGAGTGGGCGGCGTCCCCGTCCCGCCAGCGGGCCAGCGGCCGGCCATCCGGGGCGGTGAGTTTTAAGGCCAGGAAGTCCGCCGTCCGGCGGGCGGCGTCCAGATACCGGGGCTCGTCCAGTACCAGCCCCGCCCGGGCCAGCGCCGCCAGCGCCAGCCCGTTCCAGGCCGTGAGCACCTTGTCGTCCCGATGAAGTACCGTCCGGCTCAAGCGGTAAGCATACACCCGCTCCCGAAGGACGGCCATCCCCTCCGGCTCCTGATCGAATTGAGCCTGACTGAGCAGGTTTGGGATGCTTTTGCCCTCAAAATTTCCCTCCCGGGTGATGTCGTACCATTGGCAGAAGCGCTCCGCGTCCGGCCCGCCCAGCGCCCGGGCCAGTTCATCGGGGGTCAGCACGTAATAGTTCCCTTCTACGCCCTCGCTGTCCGCGTCCTGGCCGCAGCAGAAGCCGCCCTGGGGGCCGGACAGCTCCCGCAGCACATAGTCCAGGGTGCGGCGGACGATCTGCCCATAAAGGGGACGGCGGGTATGCTGGAATGCCTCCGTGCAGGCCAGCGCCAGCAGGGCGTTGTCGTAGAGCATTTTTTCAAAGTGAGGAACCAGCCAGCGCCCATCGGTGGAGTACCGGGAGAACCCGCCGCCCACATGGTCAAACAGGCCGCCCCGGTACATGGCGTCCAGGGTTTGCATCGCCATCTCCCGGGCGTGACTGTCCCCGGTGAGGCGGGCATAGCGCAGCAGGAAAATCAGGTTATGGGGCGTGGGGAACTTGGGCGCGGGGCCAAACCCGCCCCACCGCTTATCAAAGTTCTGTGCAAACTGACTAACAGCCCGCTGGACAAGCTCCCGGCTGGGTGCGCCGGGCTGGTTTTGCGCTTCCTGACGCAGGTGGGCGGTAAGGGTTTCCCCGGCGGCCAGCACCCCCGCCCGATCCTCCCGCCACAGACGGGCCGCCTCATTGAGCAGGTGCAGGAGCTGTTTTTTGGGAAGATAGGTGCCTGCCCAGAAGGGCTTTTGCTCCGGGGTGAGCAGCACCGTCAGCGGCCAGCCCCCCGAGCCGTTCATGGCCAGACACGCGGCCATATACACCGCGTCCACATCGGGGCGCTCCTCCCGATCCACCTTGACGGGGAGGAAAGCGGTGTTGATGGCCCGGGCCACGGCCTCGTCCTCAAAGGACTCATGGGCCATGACGTGGCACCAATGGCAGGTGGAGTAGCCGATACTTAAAAAGATGGGTTGATCAGAACGTTTGGCCTCCTCAAATACCTCCGATCCCCAGGGGCGCCAATCCACCGGGTTGTCCGCGTGCTGAAGAAGGTAGGGGGAGTGTTCCATACTCAGACGGTTGCTCATTTGGAATCCTTTCTCAGTCCGCGGGGCTGCGGACTGGATGGTGTAATGGATCAAGTATTTGCGGCCAGGGGATGAAATATGAACCTGGAGCCCGCGATTATCATTCCGTTTTCTATGATAATACGGAAATTGTGCGTGGACAACCAGTCAGGGCTGGATTTTTTCAGGCGGTGGTGGTATAGTTGACGCGGTTGAAAAGAAGTACCTACTTCTTTTCAACCTGTGCGGCGCGTAAGCGC
>CATLEJ010000053.1 GCA_949916125.1 uncultured Oscillospiraceae bacterium | reverse complement strand
GAGGGCTCCGGCATGGGCGGCCCCGGCTATTGCATCAAGGGCGAATTCAGCCAGAACGGCTTTCAAAATGACCTGATCCACACCCGGGGCGTGCTGTCCATGGCCCGCACCATGGATCCGGATTCAGCGGGTAGCCAGTTCTTCATCATGGTGGACGACGCCCCCCACCTGGACGGCGGCTACGCCGCCTTCGGCAAGGTCATCGAGGGCCTGGACACGGCGGATGCCATCGTCAGCGTCAAGCGGGACTACAGCGACCGGCCTAAACAGGATCAGCGGATGAAGAAGGTTACCGTGGATACCCAGGGTGTGGATTATCCTGCGCCGGAGAAGGTGTAACAATGTTTTTCACCCCGGCAGGCGAAGCCTGACGGATGAAATAAAGACCGCAGGCCAGCGAAGCGGGCCGCGGTCGTGCGCCCTTAACGGGGCCCCCGCAAAGCCGTCCCTCAGGCTTTGTGGGGAAAGGAGGAGCAAGGGAGCAAACGCAGTTTTCGCCGTAGGCGGAAACGGAGTATGCGGACTTTGCGACGACGCAAGTGTGTCTTTGCCTACTTTCTGCACAAGCAGAAAGTAGGTCGCCGAAGGCCCAGGGCCTTTTCCAAAAAGGCTGAAACCATTTCAGAGAAAACCGTGTTATGATAAATGAAAGATATCTTTCAACTCCAAGGAGGTGAAAGGCCCCATTGACTGAGGAACAGTTAATCGATTCCCTGCGCCGGGGCGACCTGTCCGCCCTGGAGGCGCTCATCGACCGCTACACGCCCTACGTGTCCTCCGTAATCTCCCGCATCCTGCGGGGACAACAGGCGGACGTAGAGGAGCTGACGGCGGACGTGTTCTTGGCGGCTTGGGACAACCGGACCAAGCTGCGCCCCGGACAGGTGAAGGGCTACCTGGGGGCCATCGCCCGGAACCGGGCGTTCAACCACCTCCGGGCGGCCCGGGAGAGCCTGCCCCTGGAGGACGACGTGCTGCTGCTGGAGACGGACGGCCCCGACCGGGCTCTGGACAAAAAGGAGACGGCCCGGGTGGTGAACCAGGCGCTGTCCCAACTGGACAGGCCCCAGCGGGAGCTGTTCGTGCGGCACTACTACTACGGCCAGACGGTGCAGGAGGCGGCGCTGGCCATGGGACTGAACCAGTCCACCGCCAAGACCTGGCTGCGCCGGGGGCGGGAGACGCTGAAAACCATTTTAAAGAAGGAGGGCTATGGAAGTGAAGCTGAGGATTTCCGAGCTAATGGATGAATACGTGGACAACGAGTTTTGCCCGGAAGAAGGGAGCGTTGCCGATCCGAACGCGGTGAAGGGCTGGGTATTGGCCAATGCCAAGGCCCCGGCAGTCAAGGGGAGAACCGCAAAGGAAAAACGGACGCCCAGAAGGAAAAGGGTATGGCTGGCCGCGGCGCTGGCGGCGGTCATGGTGGTGCTGATGGGAGCGGGGTTTCCCTCCATGATATACAATCTGGCGTTCGGAAATCTGCGCTTTGAGGAGACCGGCAGTGAGAGGATCACCGCGCTGGTGCATTATGGCCCGCTTGTACAAGTGGAGGATGGGCGGCTGTGGTTTACGCCGGACGAGGGGGAGCGGGTGGACATCACGGATCTGGTCAGCGAGGACACCCCCTATCTCTACGACGGCAGCGACCCGGAGACCAACTTGACCTACTATGTGATTATGGGCGGGACGCCGGAGTTTTACGGCTATTTTGAGTGGATCATGACACCCGACCCCTTTGACCACAGCGATGACAATGGGGTAGTGTTTATTACCGGAACAGAGGAAGGGATGTACACCACCTATGCCTGTTCCATGAACGGCCCCAGACGGGAGGACGATACCGGGGTCTTTGGCAGCGGCCCGGTGTACTGGGAGGATACCATGGACCACCCCTGGCTGCGGGCCGGAATAGAGGAATTGGGCATCCCCGTTGTGAATCCAAGATGAGGATTGACACTATCTTTTCCGCGCCATAGGTGATATAATGGACTCCCCCAAACGGGGGAGTCCATTTTTAACGTTTCACGTGAAACATCAAACAGCCCCGGCGGTTAGCCGCACCACTTAGGCGCACGAACCGAGGGCCTCACCCACGCCCCTATCCCCACCCACAAGCGGCAGCACCAATGGGGGCACACCAATCCAGAGAGCGAGCGCCGGTCACCCGCCGCCCCTTGAAAGCGGCGGCTCTTGACCTTAAAACAGGGGATTCTTAAGGGGGAAATTTTTGAGAGCGCGAAGCGCGAACCAAATTCCCCCCTTAAGCATTCTCTTTGGGTACTTTCTCTCATGTGAGAGAAAGTACCGCCCCGCAGGGGCGCTGATCCCCGGTGGGGATCGTCCAGCGCCGACCGAGCCGAAGGCGAGACCCGCAGCCCTGCCAAGAAAGGAGCTACCCATGACGGATCAAGACTATATGCGCGAAGCCCTGAAGCTGGCAGGGGAGTGCGTCTCCCACGGAGACGTACCAGTTGGCTGCGTCGTCGTCTCGGCAGACGGCGAAATCCTCGGCCGCGGCCGCAACCGCCGGGAGGAGCTGGGCCGGGCCACCGCCCACGCCGAGGTGGAGGCCATCGAGGCGGCCTGCGCCGCCCTGGGCAGCTGGCGGCTGGAGGGCTGCCGGCTGTATGTCACCCTGGAGCCCTGCCCCATGTGCGCCGGGGCCATCATCAATTCCCGGATCGCGGAGGTGTACTTCGGGGCCCGGGAGGGGAAATCCGGCTGCTGCGGCTCCATCCTGAACCTGTTCTGCGAGAACTTCAACCACCACCCTCGGGTGTACGGCCCCCTGCTGGAACAGGAGTGCCGGGGCCTGCTGGAAGAATTTTTCCAGGGCCTGCGGAAGATTTAATACTTTTGTAACATAAAGCGTTGAACTTTCGTAATGGTTCTGCGGTATCTTAATCCTTGCAAGAGATATCCTTTCTTTTTCATTCTATCCTCCATCCTTTAGAACCGGGGCGCAAGCCTCGGTTCGCTTTTTATGCCGGCGGCCCCGCATTCTGACAAATGGGGCCCGGTGTAGAAATTTCGCGCCGGCACCCCTTGACAGCCGCCCCGGTTTCTGGTATGATCGCCCTGTGATAAGGGAGTAATCGGCAGGGGCGCGGTCCCCTGTGGCCTGCGCCAACAGCAAGGGGGAAACCTCTGGCCCGGTCTGAAACGGTGAGACTTATCCGCGGCAATGGGCCGCGGGTAGGTCTTTTTTCATTACCGCTTGTCCCTTCCCTATCATTCGACCCCCGCAATCAGTATAGTAAAAGGGAAGAATCCGCGTTCAAACGGGGAACTGCCGGCGGGCGGCAAAAACTGGACGCGGGTTTGCGTAAAAGGAGTGTTGCGTACATGAGCCAATGGTATGCCAAGTCCACCGGGCAGGTGCTGTCCGAGCTGGGGGTAAGCCAGGGCGCCGGCCTGTCCGCCCGGCAGGCCCAGGAGCGTCTGGAGAAGTACGGCCCCAACAAGCTGGCCGGGGCGAAGAAGGAGCCGCTGTGGCTGCGGTTCCTCAACCAGATGAAGGACCCCATGATCCTGGTGCTGCTGGCGGCGGCGGCGCTGTCCCTGATTTCCTCCGGCGGGGAGGACTGGGTGGAGGCGCTGATCATCCTGGTGATCGTGGTGGTCAACGCCTGCATCTCCATCTCCCAGGAGAACAGCGCGGAGAAGGCGCTGGAGGCCCTGCAAAAGATGTCCGCCCCCCTGGCCAAGGTGGTCCGGGACGGGAAACAGGTCCGGCTGGACACCGACGCCCTGGTCCCCGGCGACATCATCGTGCTGGAGGCGGGGGATCTGGTGCCCGCCGACGCCCGGATTTTAGAGTGCGCCAACCTGAAGGCGGACGAGTCGGCCATGACCGGCGAGTCCGTCCCCGTCACCAAGCAGGCCATCGACAGCCTGCCCGAGGGGACGGCCCTGGGCGACCGGAAGAACATGGTGATCTCGTCCACCGTGATCACCAACGGCCGGGCGGTCTGCGTGGTCACCGCCACCGGCATGGACACCGAGGTGGGCCGCATCGCCGGGATGCTCATGGGGGAGAAGGACGCCGACACCCCCCTCCAGCGGAAGATGGCGGAGATCTCCAAGACCCTGTCCTTTGTGTGTCTGGCGGTGTGCGCCGTCATGTTCGGGGTGGGCCTGCTCTACCGCCGGGGGCTGCTGGAGATGCTGATGGCCGCTGTCTCCCTGGCGGTGGCCGCCATCCCGGAGGGCCTGCCCGCCATCGTCACCATCGTGCTGGCCCTGGGGGTGCAGCGGATGGTACGCCACAACGCCATTGTGAAAAAGCTGCCCGCCGTGGAGACCCTGGGCTGCGCCGGGGTGATCTGCTCCGACAAGACGGGCACCCTGACCCAGAACCGCATGACCGTCCAGCGGGTGTGGACAACGGGGGACCGGCACCGCCGGGAGGCGCTGACCATCGGGGCGCTGTGCAACGACACGGTGCTCTCCCCCGACGGCAAGACCGCCGGCGACCCCACCGAGACCGCCTTTGTGGACGCGGCCCTGGCCGACGGCCTGGACAAGAACGCCCTGGAGCGGGAGCTGCCCCGGGTGGCCGAGCTGCCCTTTGACTCCGACCGGAAGCTGATGAGCACCGTCCACCCCATGGGGGGGAGGTTCCGGGTCATGGTGAAGGGCGCCCCCGACGTGCTGCTGTCCCGGTGTACCCACATCCTGTCGGGGCAGGCCGTCCCCCTGTCCGCCGCCCTGGCCCGGAACGCGGAGGCGGCCAACGCCGACATGGCCGAGCACGCCCTGCGGGTGCTGGCCTGCGCCTATAAGGATATCGACGCGCTGCCCGGACAGATGACCTCGGAGACGCTGGAGACGGGCCTCACCTTTGTGGGGCTGGTGGGCATGATCGACCCGCCCCGCATGGAGGTGAAGGACGCGGTGGCCCAGTGCTACGCCGCGGGCATCCGCCCGGTGATGATCACCGGCGACCACAAGCTCACCGCCGTGGCCATCGCCAGGGAGCTGGACATCTTCCGGGACGGCGACCTGGCCATCACCGGGGAGGACCTGGACTTCATGCCCCAGGAGCTGTTGGAGCAGGACGTGGACAAATTCGCCGTCTACGCCCGGGTGTCCCCGGAACACAAGATGCGCATTGTGAAGGCGTGGCAGAAGAAGGGCATGGTGGTGGCTATGACCGGCGACGGGGTGAACGACGCCCCCGCCCTGAAGACCGCCGACATCGGCTGCGCCATGGGCATCACCGGCACCGACGTGGCCAAGGGCGCGGCGGATATGATCCTCACCGACGACAACTTCGCCACCATCGTCAGCGCCGTGGAGCAGGGCCGTGGGATCTACTCCAATATCAAAAAGGCCATCCACTACCTGCTGTCCTGCAACATCGGCGAGATCGTCACCCTGTTCCTGGCCACCCTGTTCAACTTCCACCAGCAGCCCCTGGTGGCGGTGCAGCTGCTGTGGCTCAACCTGGTGACGGACTCGCTGCCCGCCCTGGCCCTGGGCATGGAGCCGGTGGAGCCCACCGTGATGGAGGAAAAGCCCCGCCCCGCCAGCCAGCCCCTGTTTGACAAGGCGTTCTCCTTCCGGCTGGCATGGCAGGGGGTGATGGTGGGCCTGCTCACCCTAACGGCCTACTGGCTGGGGGAGTACGTGCTCAGCGACCCCTCCCTGGCGGACGCCACCGCCAACACCATGGCCTTTGCCACGCTGACCTTCTGCCAGCTGTTCCACGCCTTCGACGTGCGCAGCGAGACCCAATCCATCGCCCACCTGGGCCTGCTGTCCAACCCCGCCATGAACAAGGCGTTTCTGGTGGGCATGGCCCTCCAGCTGGCGGTGCTGCTGGTCCCGCCCCTCCAGGCGGTGTTCCAGGTGTGCGCCCTGTCCGCCGTGGAGTGGCTGGTGGTGCTGGCGCTGTCCCTCACCCCGCTGGCCATCTGCGAGATCGAAAAGGCTGTAAGGCGGGCACACAAATAACTCAAGGCACAAAACAGCGGCGGGAGGATCATTCCTCCCGCCGCTGTTGCTGTTATGGTTTTCCCCGTTTTTATTTCACGCGGGCCTCCTCCACAAAGGCCCGGTAGAGGAAGGTGACGATGGTGCCCCGGTTGCAAACCGTGTTGGGGCTGAACTTGCCGCTGCCGGTGCCGTTGGTGATGCCCTGGTTCACCGCCCAGGACACCGCGCCGGCGTAGTACGCGGGAACATCGGAGAAGCTGGCGCTGCCGCCGCTGGGCCTGCCGAAGGCCGCCCAGATGTAGTCCATGGCCTGGGCCCGGGTGCAGGGGGCGTTGGGGCCGCCGTTGGCCATCAGGTTGGCGGTCAGCCCCTTTGCGAAGGCCCAGCGTATGGCGTCGTAGGCGAAATGGTTGGGGGAGAGGCTGACGCCTGGCGGAAGATTGTACCAGGACTCCATGGGCTCCCCCATGGCCCGCCACAGGAAGGTGATGATCTGGGCGTGGGTGCAGGTCTGGGCGGGGGAGAACTGGGTGGCGGTGGTGCCGTTGGTGACGCTGCCGGCCACCGCCCAGTTCACCGCCTTGGCGTAGAAGGCCGACGGCTTCACGTCGTGGAACGTCCCGGCGTAGGGGGCCAGGGCGGCGCGGAGCTTCTCCTGGTCAAAGGTCTTTTCGGAGGCGTAGTAGATGGGCTGGGAATCCCCGTTCAGCACCACCACGGCGGGCATGACGGAGCCCTGGCTGTCCGTCCCGTCGCAGGCCCGGGTGATGTCCCAGAACACACTGTTATAGGGGTTGCGGCCCTTGCCGCTGGCGATCATATGGGTATAGGAGAGTTCGGTGTCGTGCTCCTTCGCCCACCGGCGTGTGTCGCTCTGCCCCGCGGAACCCTCGTGCTTGATCTCCACCCGGTAGAGCCTGCCGTTGCGCACGCCCAGCTCCTCCATGGCCGTCTTGGCGGCCTTGAAGGCCCGGTTGGTCTTGCCGCAGTCGTAGCCGCCCAGCACCAGCACCGACACGTTCGCCCCGGTGGAGCCCAGGGTATACTCGGTGTCGTTCAGCCCGCCGCCGCTGGCGCCGGCCCTGCTGATCTCGTGGAGGGCCAGGTTCTTGAAGTCGGTTTTCAGCCCGGACAGCACAGGGGGCTGGGTCGGGGTGGTGGGCGTGGTAGGCGTGGTGGGTGTGGTGGGCGCGGACAGGCCGGTGGGGGCCAGGGTGAGCAGCCCGCTGCCGAACAGCGACTTCAGCTCGTCCCGGTAGCGGTAGCTGACGCTGCGCGCCGGGTAGCTCTTATTGGACAGGTCGTGCCTGGGCGCATTGATGGTGAAGCCGTCCCCCGTGGCGTTGGCCGCCCCGGCCAGGAACAGGTCGCCGAACCCGCCCCACTCGCTGTCGCTGTTGGTCACGTCCGCCAGGTAGCTCTTGCCGTTGACCCGGACCAGGTTCCACATATGGTCCCCGCCGTCGGCGGTGCCGTTGGCCAGGTAGCACTCAATATTGCTGGAAAAGCTGGACAGGTCGCACAGGTACTTGAACGCCTTGGAGTACCCCTCGCACACCACGTTGGTGTTGGGGTTGTTGTCAAACACGTAGATCATCTGCCACGGGTCGCCGTAGGGGTAGTCCTTGGTGTCGGCGGCGGTATGGTTGTACGACACCTGATTGCAGATGTAGTCCTTATAGGCCGTCAGTTTTTCATAGTCGGATTTCCCGCTGTTCTGGTTTACCACGGCCCGGGCGTTCTGGAGGACGCTGTTGGCGGCCCGGATCTTGGCGGCGTCCGACTGGTTGGTATAGACGGTGTTTGGCTCCGGCCCGTCCAGGGCGTACGCCTGGATGACGGGCATGACGAACCGGATGTTGGTCACGGCGCCGCCCTCGGAGTAAGTTTCCCATCTCCACCCCTTGACCTTGTTGAACCAGAACAGCTCATAGGGGCAGTCCGCCAGCAGGGCGAACACGATCATCCTGTCGTCAATGCCGTATAGCTTCCCGTTGGCGGCGGTGATGCCCATGCCGCCCACCTCATAGTCGAACACGCTGACGGTTTCGGTGCCGTTGGCGATTTTGGCGCAGTCCGCCTTCAGCCGCCGGTAGAGCGTCAGGCTTGCGCCGGTCAAGCGCCCCTCGGCGTAACTGCTGCCGTCCGGGGGAAAGCTGCCCCAGCCGGAGCTGGCGACAGGCTCCCCGCCGTCCAGGGGGAAGCTGCCCGAGCCGGAACTGTAGACGGGCCCACCGCCGTCCGGGCCGGCCGCCTGGGCCGGCAGGGCCAGCAGCCCCAGCGACAGGGCCAGCACCAGGAGCAGCGCGAAACATCGTTTTATCATAGTCCTCTCCTCTTTTCCGTGCAGTCAGGCCTGGGCCCGCGTCCATATGGACGCGAAAACAGCAGGCGCCTGCTGTTTTCATTATACTTTATAAAAATAGCGGACGCAAGAAGTTTTTTCCGCCCGCCCGTTTTGTGACGGCTTTTTTCCCAAAAGCCTCCGTTTTCCTGTTGATTTTTTGGTCGGATGAGTATATACTTTTGTATGGTTATTCATATCCCCGCACAAGTTTTACATTTCTATTCTATTTGGAGGTCGTTGATCAATGAAAGATTTGTACGTCGTAAGCTGCTGCCGCACGGCGGTGGGTTCCTTCCAGGGCTCCCTGGCCAACACCCCCGCGTCCGACCTGGGCGCCGTGGTGGTCAAGGCCGCCCTGGAGCGGGCCAACCTGAAGCCCGAGCAGGTGGACGAGCTGATGTTCGGCTGCATCCTCACCGCCGGCCAGGGCCAGAACCCCGCCCGCCAGGTGGGCGTCAAGGCCGGCCTGCCCTACTCCGTGCCCGCTTACACCGTAGGTATGGTGTGCGGCTCCGGCATGAAGTCCGTCATTGAGGGCGCCCGGGCCATTCTGGCCGGGGACGCGGACGTCATCGTCTGCGGCGGCACCGAGAACATGACCATGGCCCCCTATTCCGTCCCCGCCGCCCGCATGGGCGCCCGCATGGGCAACACCAAAATGGTGGACACCATGGTGAACGACGGCCTGTGGGACGCCTATAACAACTACCACATGGGCACCACCGCCGAGAACATCTGCGACGTGTGGGGCATCACCCGGGAGGAGCTGGACGAGTTCGCCGCCAGCTCCCAGCAGAAGACCGAGGCCGCCCAGGCCGCCGGCAAGTTTGTGGACGAGATCGTCCCCGTGATGGTGAAGAAGAAGAAGGAAATGGTGGAGTTCAAGGTGGACGAGTTCCCCAAGGCGGGCGTCACCGCCGAGGGCATCGCCAAGCTGCGCGGCGCGTTCCCCGTGGGCCCCGACGGCGTGGAGGACGAGGTGGTCCACACCTTCGAGCTCACCGGCGTCCATGAGGCCGACGCCCACAAGCACGTCCAGCGGGTCACCGCCGCCAACGCCTCCGGCATCAACGACGGCGCGGCCGCCATCGTGCTGTGCTCCGGCGAGGCGGTGGAGAAGTACGGCCTGAAGCCCATGGCCAAGCTGGTGAGCTGGGGCCAGGGCGGCGTGGATCCCAAGATCATGGGTGTGGGCCCTGTGCCCGCCTCCCGCGAGGCCATGAAGAAGGCCGGCCTGACCATCGACGACATCGACCTGGTGGAGGCCAACGAGGCCTTCGCCGCCCAGTCCATCGCCGTGGCCCGTGAGCTGAACTTCGACATGAGCAAGGTCAACGTCAACGGCGGCGCCATCTCCATCGGCCACCCCGTGGGCGCGTCCGGCGCGCGGATCATCGTCACCCTGCTCCACGAGATGCAGAAGCGGCCCGAGGCCAAGCGGGGCCTGGCCACCCTGTGCATCGGCGGCGGCATGGGCGTCGCCACCATCTTCGAGAAGTGCTGAGCGCAGCAGCATAGGTTCCTCTGCCTGGGCGGGCGCGGGCCCGCCCAGGCTGCAAAAAATTATTTTGGGAGGTAAGTTTCAATCATGGCTAAAATTACATCTATCACCGAAGCCGCTGCCCTCATCAAGGACGGTATGACCGTTATGGTGGGCGGCTTTTTGGGCTGCGGCGGCCCGGACAAGCTGATGCACGCGTTGGCCCTGTCCGGCGTGAAGGACCTGACCGTCATCTGCAACGACGGCGGCCTGCCCGGCGGGCGCCTGCTGGGCGTGCAGGAGCTGATCCACAACGGCCAGGTCAAGCACCTCATCGCCACCCACATCGGCATGAACAAGGAAGTGGGCCAGATGATGAACGAGGGCACCATGAAGGTGACCCTGGTTCCCCAGGGCTCCCTGGCGGAGAAGATCCGCGCCGGCGGCTACGGCCTGGGCGGCGTGCTCACCCCCACCGGCCTGGGCACCCCCGTGGGCGTGGGCGCTGAGGACGCCTCCGGCACCGGCACCAAGGAAGCCATCACCATCGACGGCAAGGAGTACCTGCTGGAGCGGCCCATCCGCGCCGATGTGGCCTGCATCTACGGCTCCGTGGCCGACAAGTACGGCAACGTGAAGATCCACGGCACCGCCCGCAACTTCAACACCGTCATGGCCGCCGCCGCCGACACCGTCATCTGCCAGGCCGATGAGGTCGTCGAGATGATCGACCCCGACGAGGTTCTCATCCAGGGCGTCCTGGTGGACTATATTGTGGGAGGGAAAAACTAATGGAAAAGGGAATGATTAAGGGCTTTATCGCCAAGCGGGCCGCCAAGGAGTTCAAGGACGGCGATTTCGTCAACCTGGGCATCGGCCTGCCCACCATGATCCCCTCTTATCTGCCCGACGACGTCCACGTGATCCTGGAGGCCGAGCTGGGCATGGCCGGCGCGGGCGGCAAGCCCGAGATCAACGACTTCAACGTGTGCGACGCGGGCGGTTCCTCCTCCTCCGTGGCGGTGGGCGGCGCGTTCATCGACTCCGCCACCTCCTTCGGCCTGATCCGCGGCGGCCACGTCAACGCCACCGTGCTGGGCGCCCTCCAGGTGGACGAGAAGGGCAACCTGGCCAACTGGATCATCCCCGGCAAGATGGTCCCCGGCATGGGCGGCGCCATGGATCTGTGCGCCGGCGCCAAGAAGGTCATCGTCACCATGGAGCACACCCAGAAGGGCGCGCCCAAGATCCTGAAGGAGTGCACCCTGCCCCTGACCACCCAGACCTGCGTCACCAAGATCATCACCGAGATGTGCGTCATCGACGTCACCCCCGAGGGCCTGGAGCTGGTGGAGATCAACCCCGAGTTCACCGTGGAGCAGGTCCAGGCCGCTACCGAGGCCACCCTGATCGTCAAGGGCGAGCCCAAGAGCATGATCGATTAAGCCGTCGGCTTTGCGGAGGCCCCAGACAAAAAATCCCGGCCCATTCTGGGCCGGGATTTTTTTGCTTATTTTATTTCTTCCCGAAATAGCGGTACAGGAAGGCGACGATGTGTACCCGGGGGCAAATCTGATCCGGGTTGAAGGTAGTGTCGGTGGTGCCCGTGGTCACGCCGTTTTCAATCGCCCAGGCGATCGCCGCAGCGTAGGGGGAGCTGGCGGGCACGTCGGTGAACTTCCCGTCATAGCTGGCCGCCGGCTTCCCCGCCGCCTGCCAGATGTAGTTCACCGCCTCCGCCCGGGTGCAGTACCTGCCGCGGACAAAGCCCGGGGCGAGCATCCCCTTCTCCCCGGCCCAGGCCACCGCCTTTTCCATGTCCGCCCCGGAGGGGTTCTCGATCCGCTCGACGGCGCGGTACAGGAAGGTCAGGATCTGGATGTGGGTGCAGGTATTGTTGGGGGAGAAGGTGGTGGCGCTGGTGCCGGTGGTGATCTTTTGTTCCACCGCCCAGGCCACCGGCTGATACCAGAACTCGGGCACATCGGTGAACGGCAGTGTGAGTTTCCCCGCGACCGTCACGGCGGCGTCGATCGACGCGGATCCCTGGCCGTCGCTGGTGGTTATGGTGATGGTCTCGCGGTAGGTTCCGGCGGCCAGCCCGGCCTTGGGCCGCACCGTGAGGCGGACGGATTTGCCGGCGGCCACGTAGGTGTTCCCCACGCTGACGTCAAAATACTTGGCGGCGGGCGGGATCAGCGTGACAGCAAGGACGCCCTCGTTGCTCACCGTCACCGTCTGGATATAGGAGGCGCCGCCCTCCTCCATCTGAACGCTCAGGGAACCGGGGCTGACGGAGATCGCCGTGTCCGGCACATCGGTGAAATGGATCGTATAGCCGCTTCTCTCAAGGGAGTCGCTCCCGTCGATGGCCTTCCACTGGGCGGCTGTGCCCTGATAATAGACGTCCTTCAGCTGATTGCAGGAACTGAACGAACCGAGCGTAATACTGGTCACGCTGGCCGGGAGGGTAATGCTGGTCAGGCTTTTGCATCCAACGAAAGTCCGATCCAGCTTGGTAACGCCGTTGGGGATGGTTACGCTGGTCAGGCTCGAACAGTTATTAAACGCGCCAAACCCAATGCTGGTCACGCTGGACGGAATGGTCACATGGGCCAAGCTGGTGCAGTTTCGAAACGCACTTGTTCCAATGCTGGTCACGCCGGACGGAATGTCAAAACGATTCAGGCTTGAGCAAAAGTAAAACGCGTTTTCCCCGATGCTGGTCAGGCCGCTGCCCTGGAAGGTCACGGTGGCCAGGTTTGGGCATTCCCAAAACGCGGAACGCTCGATGCTGGTCACGCTGCCCGGGATGGTCACGCGGGTCAGCTTCTTAAAGCCCCGGAACGCGTAGTCTCCGACGTTGGTCACACCCTCCTCTATCACAATCGAGGTGACTTTATCACTCCCATCGAAGTCCGCCGATTCGCCTTCCCAGGGCCAATAGGGAACATAATCAGGCCCGGACAATCCGAAGCCGTCGTAATAATCCTTTCTTTCCATCTTGCCGGAGCCGCTGATGGTGAGGGTTCCGGTGACGCTGTCGAAGCGATATCGCACGCCCTCGCCGCAGGCGCCGGATAAATCGCCCGCCGCGAAGGCCGTAACGGGCAGCAGCCCCAGGCACATTGCCAGGGCCAGCAGGAGGCTCAAAGCCTTTTTCTTCATACGATATTCTCCTTTCTCTGTTTGCCGTGCTGAGTCTCCCTTGCTGTTCTTCAAAGAACAGCAAGGCTGGGGCCCCAGCCTTGCGCTTTATAACCGTATTATTATATCAAATTTTTCCTCCGGCCGCAACCCATTTCCCCTTTACTTGGGGATATGGATCGTCAAGGTAATCTCGTTTTCCGTCTCCTCCCGGCCGCACTGGGCGTTGACCCCGGCGGACTTCATCACCGCCAGCCCCCGGTTCACCGTATTCAGGAACAGCCGCACGTCCCGGATCTTATACACCGGCGTGGCCTTCTTCGGCAGCTTCCGCCCGCCGCACAGCTTATCGATGTACTCCTCCGTCTTGGCCACGTTGAGCTGGTGCTTTAAGATGTACTCCACGGCTAAGCGCTGGCGGTCCGGGCTGTCCAGCCGCAGCAGCGCCCGGGCGTGGCGCTCGGTGAGCCGGTGGGCGCGGAGGGTGTCGATCACGTCCTGGGGCAGCTTGAGCAGCCGCAGCTTGTTGGCCACCGCCGACTGGCTCTTGCCCACCCGGCGGGCGGCCTCCTCCTGGGTGAGCCCGCACTGCTCCATGAGGCGGCGCAGGGCGGCGGCCTCCTCCCACACGTCCAGGTCCTTGCGCTGGAGGTTCTCCACCAGGGCCAGCAGGGCGGAGGTGTCCCCGTCCGCCTCCACCGGCAGGCAGGGCACGGCGGCCAGCCCCGCCAGCTTGGCCGCCCGCAGGCGGCGCTCCCCGGCCACCAGCTCCCACCCGGTGGAGGTGCGCCGGACGGACAGGGGCTGGAGCACCCCCACCTGGGCGATGGACTGGGCCAGCTCCGCCAGCTCGTCGGGCTGGAACTCCTGCCGGGGCTGGCCCGGGTTGGGCCGGATGGCCCCCACCGGCAGGTCCAGCACCTGCCGCTTTGTCATCTTGGGGAACAGAGCCATAAAAACGCCTCCCGCTGTAAATATACCAAAGTATACCACAGCGGGAGGGAGAATTTTATCGAAGGAAGACAGACCGGTGTTATCTCCCGTGCGGCTATCCTCGCGCTTCTTTGTCACGCTCGGATTGGCCGCGCTGCCGGGTCGCTTTCCCTCCGACTCAGGCAAAACCCGCCGCCGCCTTGCGCCGGCTGGGCTTTTGCCTTCGCTCCGGTCCAAGCTCCCCTGCGCGGCTATCCTCGCGCTCATGCCCGCATAAAGCCCTTGCCGAAGATCTCGCTGGAATTGGTCACCAGGATGAAGGCGTTGGGGTCGGCGGACTTCAGGTAGACCCGCAGGGCCACCGCCTGGGAGCGGGACAGGGCGGTGAGCACCACCCACTTTTTCTCGTGGGAGAAGGCGCCCTGGGCCTCCCAGAAGGTGGCGGAGCGGTTCAGCTTCCCGGTGATGAAGCCGCACACCTCCTCGGGGCAGGAGGTGACGGCGATGAAGCTCTTGCGCCGGTTCAGCGACTCGATCACCGAGTCCACCACCACCGACTTCAGCACCAGGCCCAAGATGGAGTATAGGCCCGCCTCCATCCCCACAAAATACAGGGTGGAGGCGGCGATCAAAACGTCCACATAGAGCAGGGCCATGCCGATGTCCATGCTGCTGAACCGCTTGAGGATCATGGCGAGGATGTCGGTGCCGCCGGTGGAGCTCTGCAGGTTGAACAGGATGGCGGAGCCCAGGGACGGCAGGATGACGGCAAAAAACAGCTCCAGGGTTTTCTGGTCCGTCAGCGGGGCGGTCAGGGGGCACAGCCACTCCAGGCCGGACAGCATGGCGGAAAACAGGACGGAGCAGTACACGGTGCGCACCCCGAAGCTCTTGTCCAGCGCCACAAAGCCCAGCACCAGGAAGGCCAGGTTGATGACGGAGGCAAAGGTGGACGCGCTCACCACGGGGACCACGGCGTTGAGGATCACCGCCAAGCCGGTGACGCCGCCGGTGTTGAAGTAGTTGGGGAATTTGAAGAAGTAGACCCCGGCGGCCACCAGAAAGGTGCCCAGGGTCAGCATGAGGTATTCCTGTACCACGACGCGCTTTTGCTGCATTCGTAAAGCCCTCTTTCTTTGTACCGGGAACGCCCCGCGCAGCGCCGGGGAGCTGTGCGGCGGGCCGCCCCGTGCCGTACGACGGCTGTTTTGCTCGCCGCCATAAACGGCGGCAGCCGCAAAACATGGCAGATATTGCTTCCGGCCTTTCGGTTCGGAATTATAGCAGAAAAGGCCGGGACAGGCAAGCGCTTTTTGCCGGATCGGGGCGGAATCGGGGCGGACGGCCCGGGCGCGGGACGACGAAAGGCCCCGGCGATGCCGCCGGGGCCGAGACTGTCGAAAAAGCCGCTTTTGTTTCGATGACGGGAAGGAAGATAGTGTGAAAGAAACCCAGGAGGGGTGTCTTTCACGTTCAATCAACGACTTTTTGGAACGTTCTTTGTTCTAAAAAGTCGCACTCAGCGTGGCGAAAAGACTTTTTCGACACGCTGGGCCCCGGCGATGCCGCCGGGGCCCTTTCCGTTTTGGCGAAGGCTCAGCCCTTCAGCCTGGACACGTCCTCCAGGTAGAGGGACACCTCGCCGCACTCCGGGCAGATGGCCACCCTGGGCCTGCCGATCCGCCCGCTGAACAGCTTGTTTTCCTCAGTGGACAGCACCACGCCGTAGCCCGCGCCCTCCACCTTCACCGTGCAGCCCTCCTGCATCTGCGCGCCGCACCTGAGACACTTCCTCATCTGTTGACCTTCTTTTTTAATTAAGATGTTGTTCAATAGACGCTCCCGCCGGACTTGCCCAGCTTCATTGCCCACCAGGCGTACACCGACTGCCCCGCGCCCCACACAATACACACCGCCAGGGCGGGCAGGAAGCCCCAGTCGAAGAACATCCCGCCCAGGGCGAACACCGCCCACAGCCCAAGGCACACCCGCACCATGGCCTGGTACGCCTTCATGGCGCATTGGCCGATGATGGCCCGCTCCGCCTCGTCGCAGCTGTCGTACCACTTCTTCTGGAACTTGGTGTCGTACACCGAGCCCTTTTTCTCCGGGTTGAGCCGCTTGGTGAGATCCACCAGCTTCTGCTGGAGCACCATGGGGGCGAACAGGTCCGCCAGGAACGCGGTCAGACCGCCGAAAAACAGCGGCTTGGGCATCATCTGGGGCGTCCCGGCGTTGCCAACGAACCCGGCAAACATGGCCGCCAGCAAAAAGAACGCCAGCACCGTACACAGCCCGGTGAGCCAGATGCAAACCGACAGCTTGGCCTCCACCTCGTCGCTGACGGCCTCGTCCTCCCCGTCCCAGGCGGCCAGCCGCTTTTTGGCGCTGAAATAAATGGGCAGGCATACCGCCAGCTCCACCACGGGCAGGGCGATGATCAGCCACGGCGCCACGTAGTTGGTGAAGAACAACCCCGCGCCGTCCAGCACCTCCTGGAAGTCCTCCAGGCTCAGCTTCACCATCAGGATACCCAGCACGCCGCCCACAATCAGGCTGCACACCACAATCAGGATGAATCTGGGCAGGGCCTTCCGGTT
>CATLEJ010000052.1 GCA_949916125.1 uncultured Oscillospiraceae bacterium | reverse complement strand
TCTGCGCCGCTGCCCCGGCGCGTTCTTCGGCATCGGGGCGGGGGAGGGCTGCCCGCCCCTGCACACCGAACGCTATGCGTACCCGGACGCCCTGCTGGAGCCCGCTGTGGCGGCGTTCCGGGCGATGTTGCTGGGATAAACGGAACAGGCCCGCCCCCATCGGGGGCGGGCCTCAGCGTGTCGAAAAGTCTTTTCGACACGCTGAGTGCGACTTTTTGGAACAAAGGACGTTCCAAAAACCCGTTGATTGAACGTGAAAGACACCCCTCCTGGGTTTCTTTCACACTATCTTCCTTCCCGTCATCGAAACAGAAGCGGCTTTTTTGACAGTCTCGCCCGCCCCGGCAGTGCCGGGGCGGGTTTCGCTTGCCTTTTCCGCCTGCGCCTGTTATAATATCCCTATATATCGGACTGATATTCTGATAGCATCCAAGGGAAAGGAGGCGGCGGCAATGTCCAAAACCATGAATTACAAACGCAAGCTCCCCATCCTGGCCAGGCTCCTGCTGGAGCGCAGCGACGAGGAGCACCCCATCTCCCGGCAGGAGATGCAGGAGGAGCTGGCCCGCTGGGGCCTGTCCGCCGAGCGCAAGAGCCTGTATGACGACATGGAGCAGCTCCGGGAGCTGGGGCTGGACGTGCAGGCCCGGCGGGGCCGTGGGGGCGGCTGGTTCATCGGGCAGCGGGACTTCGAGCTGGCGGAGCTGAAGCTGCTGGTGGACGCGGTGCAGTCCAGCCGGTTCCTCACCCAGCGCAAGAGCGACGCCCTCATCCACAAGCTGGAGGGGCTGACCTGCGTCCACCAGGCCCGGCAGCTCCAGCGGCAGGTGTACGTGGACCGGCGGGTGAAAACCATGAACGAGAGCATTTTCTACAACGTGGACCGGCTCCACGGGGCCATCGCCGCCAACCGGGTCATCACCTTCCGCTATTTCGAGTACAACGCCGCCAAGGAGCGGGTGTTCCGCCGTGACGGGGCCAAGTACCGGGTCACCCCCTACGGCCTCATCTGGGACAGCGAGAACTACTACCTGGCCGGGTGGGACGAGCTGCGGGGCGAGCAGCGCCACTACCGGGTGGACAAGATGGCGGACATCTCCGTCACCGGCATGAAGGGCCGCCCCAGGGACGGCTGGGACCCGGAGGGCTACGCCCGGCGGCACTTCGGGATGTTCGCGGGGCGGGACTGCCAGCTGCGGCTGCGGTGCGTCAGCCGGCTGGCCGGGGTGGTCATCGACCGCTTCGGGCTGGACGTGCCCCTGGTCCCCGACGGGGAGGGGTATTTTACCGTCACGGTGGACGTGGCGGCCAGCCCGCCCCTGTGGGGCTGGCTGTTCGGCCTGGGCGCCGGGGTGGAGGTGCTCTCCCCGGACTGGGCGGTGGAGGAATTCAAAAACCAGCTCAAAGCGGTGGCCGCGGCGTATAATCCCGCCCCGGATGGGGAAGACTTCCTGCAAACAGGAAGCGCGGAGAAGCGGGCAGCGAGGGAGCTTGGAGCGGAGTGAGGATCAAAAACCAAGATTTGCGAAGCAAATCTGTTTTTGATCCGAATCGCAGCGGCGGTGTGTGCCAGTGGCACACGTCTACCGCACGACCGAGCCGAAGGCGAGACAGCGGCCGAGCGCCCTGCCCGCTTCGTAGCGTGACAACGCGGGAGGTACACCACATGGAACGCCGGAGGGAACTGGGACAGGAGCTGTATGAGCTGGGACTGCGCATCGGGGGCCTGGGGGCGGTGGCCATCGGCAGCGGCGGCGGGCCGCTGGCCTGGACGCTGGCCCGGATGGCGGGGTGCGGCGTGTCCCTGGCCGGGGGCGAGGCCCGGTTCCACGACGGCGGCTGCGCCGCCTGCGGGGCCTGGGTGGGGCGGTACTACAACCTGCCCGCCGCCCTGTTCCTCCGGCAGGACGGGGACGCGGTGGAGGTCTACCTCACCGACGGCCAGGGCCGCAGCTTCCACCACCGGCTGGACGCCGGCGGCCCCGACGCCGCCGTGGGGGCCTGGGACCTGCTGGCGGGGGCGGACTGCGCCTGGGCCGCCAACCGGGTGGGGGACCGCCGCGTCCCCGGCGGGCTGGCCTCGGCGGACGGCCCCGCGGCCCTCACCCTGGCGCTGGAGCGGCTGGGCTACGAGGTGGCCGACCGCCCCATCCCCGGCGCGGTGCAGTTTGAGGCGGACCGGGAGGGCCTGACCCTGACGGTGAGGCAGGGCGGCATGGCGCTGCGCCCCATCGGGGAGGACGCCCTGGAGGCCGCGGCGTCCTATGCGGACCAGCCCCAGGCGGTGCCCGCCTTCCACCCAGCTGACGACGGCACGCAGCAGAAATGACAGAGGGCCCCGCCGTCCTCCCATGCCCGGGCCGTTTTTGTCGAAAAAAGCTTGCCGCAGGGGCCGGAACATGATATAATCTCCCAAACCTGATGGAAACGGGAAAGGGAGGGGACCACATGACCTACCAAGAGGAATTCATCCACTTCATGGTGCGCTCCGGCGTGCTCACCTTCGGGGACTTCACCACCAAATCGGGGCGCAGGACCCCCTATTTTGTCAACACCGGCAACTACAAGACCGGCGCCCAGGCCGCCCGCCTGGGGGACTATTACGCCGCCTGCATCCAGGAGCATATGCCCGACGGCATCGACGCCCTGTTCGGCCCCGCCTATAAGGGCATCCCCCTGGCGGTGTCCGCCGCCTCGGCGCTGTACCGGGGGTACGGCCGGGACCTGCCCTACTGCTTCAACCGCAAAGAGGCCAAGGATCATGGCGAGGGCGGCGACCTGGTGGGCTGCCAGCCCCAGGACGGCGACCGCATCGCCATCATCGAGGACGTGGTCACCGCCGGCACCGCCGTGCGGGAGACCATCGAGCTATTTAAACACGTGGCGGATGTGAAGCTGACCGCCCTGTTCGTCAGCGTGGACCGCATGGAGCGGGGCACCCGGGACTGCACCACCCTGGACGAGCTGCGGCAGGACTACGGCATGGCGGTCTACCCCATCGTCACCATCCGGGACATCATGGAGTGCCTCCACAACCGGCCTGTGGACGGCCGGGCGTACATCGACGACGAAACCCTGGGCCGCATGGAGGACTACCTGGCCCAATACGGCCCCAGGGGCTGACGGGCCGTGGCGGCGGAGAAAAAGCCCGGCCTCCACGCCGGACACCGCCGGCGCACCAAGGGCGAATTCCTGGCCCGCGGGCTCAGCGGCCTGCCCGACCACCGGGTGCTGGAGCTGCTGCTGTTCTACGCCATCCCCCAGGGGGACGTGAACCCGCTGGCCCACCGGCTGATCGACCACTTCGGCTCCCTGGCCGGGGTGTTCCACGCCACCTATGAGCAGCTGCTGCGCGTGCCGGGCGTGGGCCCCAACACCGCCACCCTGCTCCAGCTCATCCCGGCGGCGGCCGCCCGGTACCTGGAGGAAAACGCCAGCTGCGACGGGGTGCTGGTGAGCACCTGGCAGTTCCGGGATCTGCTGCTCCCCCTGTTCCTAGGCCAGCGGGACGAGCTGGCCTACCTGGTGTGCATGGACGGCAAGAGCAAGCTCATCGCCACCCGGAAGCTGGGCCAGGGCGTGGCGGACGCGGTGAAGATCACCGCCCGGAAGGTGCTGGAGGCCGCGCTGGGCTGCAACGCGGTGCGGGTGGCGCTGGCCCACAACCATGTGTCCGGCATCGCCATGTGGTCGGAGGCCGACCTGGAGACCACGTTTCAGCTCCGGGGGCTGCTCCACGCGGCGGGCATCGAGCTGGTGGACCACTTCATCATCGCCAACGACGACATGGTGTCCATGGCGGAGTCCGGCCTGTTCAAGGGCTGAGTAATGGATGGGAAAACCCCCGCCGCGCCAAGCGGTGGGGGTTTGTCTGATTCAAACACGCCTTCAGCTTTCCACAAGATACTCCCCCACCCGCCCCAGGGTTTTGGGGGTGCACACGGCGGTGACGAGGATGGCGTCGCCATACTCCACCTTTTCCACTTTGGCCTCCCGGTACAGCGCGTCCAGCACGCCCCCCTTGTCGTAGGGCAGGCGCAGCTCCACCCGGCGCACCCCGGCGTCCAGCCGCTTGCCGATGGCGGACAGCAGATCGGGCAGCCCCGCCCCGGTTTTGGCGGAGATGGACACCATCCCCTCCCCGTGGGGCAGGATGTCGCCCACAAACTTGTCGCACTTGTTGAACACCTCCAGCCGGGGGGTCTCGGCGGCCCCCAGCTCCTGCACCAGCCGGTCCACCACCGCCGCCTGCTCCCGCCAGTTGGGGTGGTCGGCGTCGATGACGTGGAGCAGCAGGTCGGCGAAGGTGAGCTCCTCCAGGGTGGCCTTGAAGGCGTCCACCAGCTGGTGGGGCAGCTTGGAGATGAAGCCCACCGTGTCGGAGATGAGCGCCGTGCAGGTGTCGGAGATGGCCAGCGTCCGGGTGGTGGTGTCCAGGGTGTCGAACAGCCGGTTGTTGGCGGGGATGTCCGAGCCGGTGAGGGCGTTGAGCAGGGTGGACTTGCCCGCGTTGGTGTAGCCCACGATGGCGACGACGGGCACCTCGTTTTTCTCCCGGCGCTCCCGCTGGGTGGCCCGGACGCGGCGCACGTCGCGCAGTTCGTCCTCCAGCTTGTCGATCTTCCGGTGGATCATCCGCCGGTCGGTCTCCATCTGGGTCTCGCCGGGGCCCCGGGTGCCGATGGCGCCCTCCTGCCGCTCCAGGTGCTTCCACATCCCGGTGAGCCGGGGCAGCAGGTACTTGTACTGGGCCAGGGCCACCTGCAGGCGCCCCTCGCTGGTGCGGGCCCGCTTGGCGAAGATATCCAGAATGAGGGCGGCGCGGTCCATCACCGTCACCCCCAGCTCCTCGGTGAGCACCCGCTGCTGGGAGGGGGACAGGGGGTTGTCGAAGATCACGATATCCGCCCCTAAACGCTCCACCAGCTCCTTGACCTCCGCCGCCTTGCCCTCGCCGATGAAGGTGCGGGGGTCGGGGGCGGATCTGTTTTGCAGCACCGTGGCCAGGCACACGCCCCCTGCCGTGTCCAGCAGGGCGGCCAGCTCATCCAGGGAGTCGTCGGTGGCGTTTTCCTCCCGGGTGAGGCCGGGGGCGTTGAGGCCCACCAGGACGGCGCGGTTGATCTCTTTTACTTCGGTTTTGTCAAACATATAGAGTGTAATTTCCTCATTTCTTTGGTTTTCTGTCATTTCAAGGCGTAAAGCCTGACTTTGGCAATGTGACGCCCGTATTTTTCCAGGTCATGGGGATCAAACGGGTGTCCATGGGCGGGATAAATTGATTTTGCCTGTCCCGCGATCAGGATATCCCACGAAGTCTGAAACTGCGTTTTGTCCTCAATCCATATCGTGACCCGGCGGAAGCTGGGAATGCCGTTCATGGCGGCGTCTCCGCAAAAAATGATATCACCTATTTTTAAGGAAATGGAATCCGCCGTATGTCCCGGCGTAAACAGAATTTTCCCTTCCAGCAGGGCTTCTGCGTCCTTTGCGGTTTGGGGAGACACCTCGATGAAGCGCTCCAAATGCCGCCGCTCAACCGGGGGGAACAGGTGGCGGCCCTTGCCCAATAGCCCCATGAATTTGCAAAAGACAAACGCGCCGATGCCGCTGCATCCGCCGGCAAAGGAATTCTGCCCCCGTAACAGTGTAGGTATGGCTTTGCCGCTGGCGATTACTTTCATATGAGGGCATTTCTCCAGCAGCTCATTCAAAAATCCCGCGTGATCGTCATGGGCGTGGGTCAAAAAGACGTACTTGATATCAGGCAATGAAATGCCCCGCTTTTTCAGTCCTCGAACCACAGCGCTGAAACTGTGTTCATACCCGGTATCCACCATCACATAGCCCGCCTGGGCACGGTATACGTAGGTATTTACCACTCTGTTTCCCACATTGTAAATTTTCATTGTGTCACGCCTTCACCAGCGCCTCCACAATCTCCCCCCAGTACATGGTGTGCCAGTCGCTGTTGGGATACCACTTCTCCTTCGCGTCCTCCGGCATGAGGGCGGGGTCCATGGGCACGGCCATCCGCTTGCGGCACACCAGCACCAGCTCCGCCTGCTCGAAATAGGGCGCGCCGCCCGCCCCGGCGCACACGGTGAAGCCGCACTCCTTCACCTTGTCCACGTCCCGGCCGCTTTTCGCGCCGCACAGGCTGAGCTGGGGGCGGAAGCTGTCGGGGAAGAAGGACAGGGTAAAATACTCGTTCCCGTCCACAAACTCCTTGGTGTACCGCTGGGGGCGGATGTAGCAGACGGCCATGGGCGCGCCCCACAGCACGCCCAGCCCGCCCCAGGAGGCGGTCATGGTATTGCACCGCTCCGGGGTGCCGGCGGTGATGAGCATCCACTGGCTGCCGATGGCGGCAAAGGGGTTCAGGTTCAGGGAATTGGGGTCGACCTTCTGGAACATGGCGGGATACCTCCTGATTGTTATTGTAGGGGCGGATATCATCCGCCCGCTCGGAAAGGGTCGTCGCGCCCTACAAGGCATATTATATGCGTCCGGCGGTAAAAAAGAGAAAGACCCGCTGCCAATGCGCAGCGGGTCTTTGAAGTGACAGGATTAGCCCAAGCCGAACTTCTTGTTGAAGCGGCTGACGCGTCCGCCGGTATCCACCATCTTCTGCTTACCGGTGTAGAAGGGGTGACACTTGGAGCAGACTTCCACCTTGATGTCCTTCTTGGTCGAGCCAGTCTCGATCACGTTGCCGCACGCGCACGTAATGGTGGTGTGGTTGTAGTTGGGATGGATGCCTTCCTTCACGGGGATTCACCTCTTTCTGTCGATCAAAAGTCCGGGGGCGCAGGGGCCCCTTGTAAACGCAAACCGTATCTTATCATGTCCGGCCGAAAAAAGCAAGAACTTTTTTTAAATTTCCGAATCTTTTGCGGGGGCTCTATACCTCCACCGCCCGACCAACGCTGTCGTCGGGGCAAAGTCCGCTCTGTTCCGCTTCCGCCTTCGGCGAAAGCTCCACCCGCTCCCTTGCCCCTCCTCTCCCCACAAAAGCGGAAGGGCGCTTTTGCGGGGGCCCCTTTTATACTTCTACCGCTTTCCCCACGCTGAAAAACCACAGGCACCGCCGGCCCACCGTCACCCCCGCCGCCTGGGACAGGGCGCGGCTGTACGCCTCCAGCTGGGGGCGGTAGTCCTCGGCGCGGCGCTCCACGGCGTCCTGGGCCACCCGGTCGGTTTTGAAGTCCACCACCGTGACGGCGCCGTCCTCATCCACAAACCAGCAGTCCACCACCCCCGGGAGCAGCACTTCCTCCCCCGTCGGGGCGCCGGGGTAGTAGTCCGCCGCCGGTGCCAGCAGGGAGAACTTGAACTCCCGCTCCACCCGGGGGGACCGGCGCAGCCGCCGGCCCAGCTCCGAGCGGAAAAAGGCCAGGATATCCGCCGGATTCACCGCGTTGCCCTGCTGGGGGGTGATGTACCGCCCCTCCACCAGCCGGGTCACCTCGTCGGCGATCTCCCCGAAGCTGTTGGTGCGGTCATAGTTGAGGTACTGCATCACCATGTGCAGGGCGGTGCCCCGCTGGGCGGCGGTGAGGGGCCGCTCCCCCTCGAACACCGGGACCCGCAGCCGGACGCCCTGGACGGGGGCGGGGCGCAGCTCCACGCCGTCCTCCGCCGCCTCGCTGTCCTTCTCCCGGCCCTTGAGCTGGGTGGCGGTGAGCTTGGAGGGGATGTCCGCGCAGCCCCTGTGGGGGTCGCGCCAGCCCAGCCGGTCCGCCAGGCCGTCGGGGAGCGGCGCGCCGCCCTCCCGCTGGGCCTCCGCCCCGCCCTGCCCCTGGGGCCGTTCATAGTCCCCGCCGGACAGCAGGCGGATGTCCCAGGGCAGGCCCTCCTCCGCCGGGGGCTGGGGCCGGGGCGTCTCCGCGTCCGCCCACAGCGCGGCGCTGTCCCGGCGGCACAGCACCGGCGCCAGCACCCAGTCCGCCATGGAGCGGGCCTCCGCCATCTGCCGGGGGGGCGGGGGGCACTGGGCCTGGGCCGCCAGGGCGGAGAGCTGCCCGCTGCGCCCGTTGACGGCGGTGAACAGGATCAGCTTGTGCTCGGCCCGGGTCATGGCCACGTACAGCAGCCGCATCTCCTCCGCCCGGAGCTGCCGCCGCAGCCGCAGGGCTGCCGCATCCCGGGCGATGGTGGTATACCGCAGGCCCCGGGCCCGGTCGGTGCGCTTGGGCCCCAGGCCCAGCTCCGGGTGGAACAGGATGGGGGCCTTGCTGTCCGCCTCGTTGAACTGCCGGTCCAGGCCGCACACCAGCACCACCGGGAACTCCAGCCCCTTGGAGCGGTGGATGGACAGCAGGCGCACGCCCCCCGTCCCGCCCCCCGGCACGGGGACGGCCACCCCGTTTTCCGCCATCCGGCTCAGGTGGAGCAGGAAGGCCATCAGCCCCCGGTGCCCGCCGCTCTCAAAGCGCACCGCCTCGTCGTACAGCGCCATCAGGTTGGCCCGCCGCCGGGCCCCGTCGGGCATGGCGGCGAACACGGCGGGCACGTCCAGCCTGCCGTAAATGTGCCACAGCAGGCGGTGGCTGCTCTCCTCCGCCGCCAGCTCCCGCAGCCCGGCCAGCAGCTCCAGGAAGGCCGCGCAGTCTTCCTCCCCGCGCTCCGCCCCGGCGCATAGGCAGTCGTATACCGAATCCTCCCCCAGCCCCCGCAGCCGGGCCAGCCGGTCGGGGGTGAAGTCGAACAGCGGGGAGCGCAGCGCCGCCAGCAGGGCCACGTCCTGCCGGGGGTTGTCCAGCACCTGCAGGAGGGCCACGGCCACCGAGATCTCCGTGGTGCCGAAGAACTCCTGCCCCCCGTCGGCGCTCCAGGGGATGGACAGCTCGTCCAGGGCGGCGGCGTAGTACCGCAGCACCGGCCCCGGCGAGCGCAGCAGGATGACAATGTCCTCCGCCCGCACCGGCCGGTCCCCCACGCTCAGCCCGCTGTCCAGCAGCTCCCGGACGCGCCTGGCGGCGGCGCGGGCGGTGACCAGGTCCTTGTCCGCCTTTTCCCCGTCCCCGCCGTCGGCCAGGGTGGACAGGTCCACGCAGTCCAGCTCCACGCAGTACCGCCCGTCCGGGGGGAGGTCGGTCCGGCCCGGGCGCAGGGCCTCCGCGTCGGTGTAGTCCAGCTCCCCCGCCGTCCGGGTCATGACGTTGCGGAACACGAAGTTCACCCCGTCCAGCACCTCGAGCCGGGAGCGGAAGTTGTCCGACAGCAGCAGCTTGCGCCCCTGCCCCGGCGCGGCGTCCCCCGCCATGGGCCAGCGGTCGTATTTATCCAGGAAGAGGGCGGGCTCCGCCAGCCGGAAGCGGTAGATGGACTGCTTCACGTCCCCCACCAGAAAGAGGTTCCGGCCGTTGGACAGCGCCCCGAAAATGGCGTTCTGGACGGCGTTGGTGTCCTGGTACTCGTCCACCATGATCTCCCGGTACTGCCCGCCCACATCCCGGGCCAGCCCGGTGGGGGCGCCGTCCGGGCCCGTCAGCAGCCGCACGGCCAGGTGCTCCCCGTCGGCAAAGTCGATGAGGCGGCGGCGCTGCTTCAGCCGGGCGAAGGCCCCGTCAAACTCCGCCGTCACGTCCAGCAGGGCGGCCATGGCCGGGCCCACGGCCCGCAGGTCGTCCATGGCCTGCGCCCCCGTCACGGAAAACCGCTCCCCCAGCTTCCTGAGCTGGGCCTTGCACTGGTCCCGCTGGGCGGTCATGCGGGCCTTGAGCGCCCCGTCGTGCTCCCCCCGCTTCAGCCCCGGCCGGGGGAAGGGCACCGGGAAGCAGGCCAGCCCGTCGTCCCAGCCCCGGCCCAGGCCGCTCAGCAGCGCTTCGATGCCGTCAATGGTGTCCTCCAGCGTGGGGCCGTAGTTTTTGTCCAGCAGCGGGTCAAAGTAGATCTCGTCCCGCAGGGCCTTCATGGCCTCCAGCCAGTACCCCGCCAGCTCCGCGGCGTCCTCCAGCAGGGCGCGGCCCCAGGGGGTGTCCTCCGGGCCGATGCCCTCCGGCAGCAGGTAGTCCCGCTTGCGCCCCATGAGCCAGCCCACCGGGTCGGGCTGGGCCTGCACCTGCTGGTGGACGTACAGCACCACATCCTCCAGGGTCTGGTCGTCCCGCTCCCCGGCCAGCGCGTCCACCAGGGCGGCAAAGGGCGCGTCGTTTTCGATGTTGGCGTACCGGGCCTCCAGCACCTCCTCCAGGGCCCGGCGGCGCAGCTCGTCCCCCTCTGCCTTGTCGCACAGGCGGAAGTCCGGGTCCAGGTCCGCCAGGTGCCCCCACTGGCGCAGAAGGTCCAGGCAGAAGGCGTCGATGGTGCAGATGGGGGCCTTGTACACCAGCGCGGCGTTCCGGCGCAGGTGCCGGTCCTCCGGCCGGCCGGCCAGGGCGGCGTGGATGGCGGCGGCAATGCGGTCGCGCAGCTCCGCCGCCGCGGCGTTGGTGAAGGTGATGACCAGGAAGCGGTCGATGTCCTCCCCCTGCTCCACCCAGCCCATCAGCCGCTCCACCAGCACCCGGGTCTTGCCCGAGCCGGCGGCGGCGGACACCAGCAGGCTGCCCCCCCGGTTTTCCACCGCGGCGCGCTGTTCCCTTGTCAGCTCAATGGCCATCCTTCCCGTCCTCCTCCCGCCTGCGCATCCATTCCCAGAATTCCGCCGCCTTGACCCCCCGGCGGAACCGCCGGGCGTCGCCGCAGCCCTCCTCGAAGTGGCAGGCGGCCCGGTAGTCGCACCAGCGGCAGGGGTTTTTGTCCGCGTTGTGCCAATAGGGGTCGGCGTCGATGTTGCCCGCCGCCAGCTCCCCGGCGGCGGTGCGCAGGGCGTCGGTGATATACCCGTCCAGCAGCTCCATCTGCTCGGGCGTGACCAGGCTCTCGCCGCCCCCCCTGCCGCCCACGGGCAGGAACCGGAAGCCCTCCCCCCCGGTCCGCTCCATGGCGGCCAGCACGTCCGGGTCGTCCAGCACCAGCCCCTGCCGCCGCAGCAGCCTGTCCCTGGCCCGTTCCACGTCCTCATCCGTCATGCCCCGCTCGCCGTCCACCAGGGGGGTGCGGGCGGGGACGTACAGCACCCCGGCGGGGACGGCCTCCCCGGAGCCCGGCAGCCGCCCCCCCTCCCGGGTGAGGGCGAACAGGTACAGCAGCATTTGCAGCCCCCGGCCGTCCTCCACGTCGGAGAAGTCAAAGCTCTTTTTGCCCGTCTTGTAGTCCACCACCCGCAGGTACCGCTTCCCGCCGTGCTCCCACTGGTCCACCCGGTCCACGAAGCCGGACAGCCGCAGGCGCACGCCGTTCTCCACCTCCACCGGGGGCAGCTCCCTGCCCCGGCCGAAGCCCAGCTCGAAGGCGGCGGGGGTGAAGTCGGACGCGGCCAGCTCGGCGCACACGCTCCGGGCCACCGCCAGCGCCGCCTGCTTCATCCGCCCGAACAGGTGGCGGAACCGGGCGGACTCGCCGTCCAGCCCGGCCAGCACCTCCCGCTCGTAGCGGTCGGCGGCGGCCTGGGACAGGCGGCGCACCCCGTCCGCGTCGTCCGGGGCCACCCCCGTCCGCCCGGCCTCCCGCAGGGTCTCCTCCAGCACGGCGTGGACGAAAGTGCCGTAGTCCGAGGGGCGGAACCGGGCCCGCTGCCTGGGCCTGGCGTCCAGCCCGAAGCGGAGGAAATGGCTGAAATGGCAGGAGTTGTGCAGGTCCAGCCGGGTGGCCGACATGGGCACCACCGCCCCGAACAGCGCGTCCACCGCGGTTCGGGACAGCCGCCCCCGCCGCCACAGGGCCGCGCGCTCGATCCGCTCCACCCGGCCCGCCAGGCCGGGGACGGCCTTCAGCGCCGCCGCCAGGTTCGGGTCCCGGCCCGCCAGCTCCAGCGCCGCGTCCGGGGCGGACAGCCGGGCCAGGGGGCCCGTCCCGTCCACCGCCGGGGCCCGGGGGAACAGCAGCGCCAGCCGCTCCCACAAAAAGCAGGGGGCGCGGCGCTCCCCCTCCGCCCCGGCGGCGGAAAAGCTGAGGTACAGCCGCTGGGACGGGCGGCAGCAGGTCTCGTAGGCGATGGTCAGCTCCCGGCGCAGCTTGTCCTCCTGCCGGGGGGCCAGCTCCACCTCCATGGCGGACAGCGCGTCCCGGTCCTGGTCGGTGAACAGCCCCGGCGAGGGGCCGCAGTCCGGGATGGAATTGCTGTCCGCGCCTAAGAGGAACAGCGCCTTGACCTCCTTGTGGGCCATCCGGGGGGCGTCCCCCACCGTCACCGCGTCCAGCGACACGGGGATGGCCCCCACGTCGTACTGGCTGAGCACCAGGGAGAACAGCCGGGAGAACTCGTCCAGCTCCAGCGCCCTGTCCCCCAGCAGCAGGGCGCACTGCTCCAGCCCCCCCGCCAGGATGTCCCAGAGCTGGCGGTACTGGGCGGCGGCGGTGTGCTCCCCCCGCCGGTCCAGGCTGTCCGCCCGCTGGGCCAGCCGGGTGGGCAGGTCGATGTCCTCCAGCAGCCGGTACAGGGCCAGGGCGCGGCCCTTCCCCGTCTTGTCCGGGTTCTTCCGCAGCGTCTCCAGCGGCGCGATCACCCGCCGGCGCAGCTCGTCCAGCCGCGCCACAAAAGCCCTGTCCTCCTCGGAAAATTCCTGCCCGTAGCCCTCCGGGTGCATCTCCCAGGGCTTCTGCCGGGTCCAGGCCGAGCCCTTCAGGTCCCAGGTGAGGACGTAGTTTTCCAGCTCGTCCCGCTCCTCCTCCGAGATGCCCGTCAGCCCGGTTTTCAGGTAGCGGAACAGCTCCTCATAGGGGTAGTCCGACCCCGCCGCGGCCAGGGCCGAGGTGACCAGGGCTAAGACCGGCTTTTCCAGGATGTCCTCCATGGCCGACAGGAACACGGGCACGCCGTACCGGGAGAACACGCTGTCGATGAGCGCCCCGTACCCGTCCAGCCTCCGGGCGCACACGGCGATCTCCCGGCAGCGGAAGCCCTCCTCCCGCAGCAGGCGCAGGATCTCGGCGGCGCACCACTCCACCTCCTGCCGGGGGGTGTCGCATTGGACGCGGACCACGTCGCACTCCCCCGCCCAGGGCGCCGGCGGCAGGGGGCCGAACAGGTTCCGCTCCAGGAATTCCAGGGACGGGCGGCGGGGCAGGGGGCGCTCCAGCGTCTCATCCCGGACGGGGACGGCGCTCCCCTTTGCCAGCCGCTCCAGCCGCTTCGCGGCCCGGAGGGCGGGCTGGAAGACCCCCGACGGGTCGTCCCCGGGGTCGCATACGAAGGCGGCCGTCAGATCCCCCTGGGCCATGAGGGCCGCCAGCACCCGCTCCTCCTGGGGGGTGAAGTCGGTGAAGCCGTAGACATAGAACCCCATCCCCGCCGCCCAGCGGGTTTCCTCCAGCTGGGCGGCCAGCCGGTCCAGCCGCCCCCGGGGGTCGGCGGCCCCCGCCGCCTCCAGCGCCTGGTAGGCGGCGTAGATCAGCCCCAGGTCCCGCAGCTTGTCCCCCTGCCGGCCCCCCAGCTCCTCCCCGGCGGCCATCAGCGCCGCCGGCTCCACCCGGTAGGAGCGGCACTCGTCCACCGTGGCCAGCAGCCCCGTGAGGAACGCCGGCTTCCGGGAGGGGGCGCGGTAGGCGCCCAGCGCGTCGGATACCTGACCCAGGGCGGCGTACATCAGCAGCATCCGCCCCCCCGCGTCCAGCATGGGGGCCGCCCCGCCCCCGGCGGCGTCGGTGAGCCGCCCGGCCAGCCGGGTGAAGGACAGCACCTCGCACGTCATGGACGCCCCGCCCCCCAGGGCGGCGCACATGGCCCGTTCGCTCTCGTGGGAGTACTGCTCCGGGCACAAAAGCACCCGGCGGCGGGCCCCCGGGCGGCCCATCCGCTCCAGCAGCTCCCCCCGGATGTCCTGCCCCGCCCGGGCGTACAGCAGCGTCAGCATGGCGGCCCCTCCTTTTCGCGGTTTTTCTCCATCTCAGCTGTGTCAACTATAGCATAGGCTTTGGGCCGTTTCAAGCCCATCCCCCCTTCAGGGCCCCGCCCGGCGGGGGGGCTGTTCAAACGGCCCGCGTTCTGTTATAATAAAAGATCATGCCGCCCGGCATCCCCCGGCGCGGCCCACACCAGAGACAAGGAAGTGACCCTTCTATGATAGACAAACAGCTTGCCGCCCGGGTGGTGGGCGAGGTGAAAAAGGCCGTGGTGGGCAAGGACGACGCGGTGGTCAAGGTGCTGCTGGCCGTACTCTCCCGCGGCCACGTCCTGATGGAGGACATCCCCGGCGTGGGCAAGACCACCCTGGCCATCGCCTTCTCCCGGGCCCTGGGCCTGAAGTACAGCCGGGTGCAGTTCACCCCGGACGTGATGCCCTCCGATCTGACGGGCTTCTCCCTCTACAACAAGGCCACCGGGCAGATGGAGTACCAGCCCGGCGCCCTGCTGTGCAACCTGTTCCTGGCCGACGAGCTGAACCGGGCCACCAGCCGCACCCAGTCCGCCCTGCTGGAGGCCATGGAGGAGGGCCGGGTGACGGTGGACGGTGTGTCCCGCCCGGTGCCCGACCCCTTCCTGGTCATCGCCACCCAGAACCCCGCCGGGGCCTCGGGCACCCAGCTGCTGCCCGACTCCCAGCTGGACCGCTTCGCCCTGCGCCTCACCATGGGCTACCCCGCCCCGGCGGACGAGCTGGAGCTTTTACAGCGCAAGCTGCGGGGGGACGCCATGGGGGAGGTGGCCCAGGCGGCGGACCGGGAGCAGCTGGCCGCGCTGCGCGGCGAGGTGGACCGGGTGTTTTTGGACGACGAGATCCTGGATTACATCCTCCGGCTGGTGCGGGCCACCCGGAGCCACCCCCAGCTCCTGCAGGGGGCCAGCCCCCGGGCGGCCATCTCACTGGCGGGGCTGTGCCGGGCCGCCGCCTTCATCCGGGGGCGGGACTATGTGGTGCCCGACGACGTGAAATTCCTGTGGGTGGACGCCATCGCCCACCGGCTGGTCCTCCCCGCCGGGGCGGCGGGCAGCGCCCAGCGGGCCGTCCGGATCGCGGCGGAGGTGCTGGACTCGGTGCGCCCGCCCCGCCTGCGCTGAGGCCATGGCATACCGGCGCGTTTTATACAGCGGGGTGCTGGCGGCGGCCCTCCTGTTCCAGATCACCAACGACAATTACCTGGCCTGCTTCCTGCTGGCGCTGTGCGTTGCCCTGCCCCTGGTGTCGCTGGCCCTGTCCCTGCCGGGGATGGTGCGCTGCCGCCCCGGCCTGTCCGCCCGCCCCGCCGCCCTGGACCGGGGGGAAAAGGCCGTGTGGGAGGTGGCCATGGACGCCCCCGGCGGCCTGCCCATCGCCCGGGTCACCCTGCGGCTGACGGAGGAAAACCTGCTCACCGGCCGCCTGCACCGGGGAAAGCTGAAACTCACCGGCGTGGCCCGCCGCCGCCCCGCGCAGGTGGAGGCCCGCACCGGGAACTGCGGCCTGCTGGAGCTGCGCGTCGACCGGCTCCGGGTGTGCGACTACCTGGGGCTGTTCGCCCTGCGCCTGCCCCCGCCGCCCCCGGCGCGGCTGCTGTGCCGCCCCATCCCCGCCCAGTGCGCCCCGCCGGACACGCCGGAGGGCCAGGGCCTGCGCCCCGCCGGCCACAGCGCCGCCCGCCGTGGCCCCGGGGAGGACTACGACCTGCGGGAGTACCGCCCCGGCGACCCCATGCGGTCGGTGCACTGGAAGCTGTCCTCCAAGTGGGACGAGCTCATCGTCCGGGAGCGGGCGGAGACGCTGATCCCCCTGCCCCTGCTCACCCTGGACCGCTTCGGGGCGCCGGACGCGCTGGACCGGCTGCTGGACCAGCTCACCGGCACAAGCCGCGCCCTGCTGGGGGCCCAGCGCCCCCACGCCGTGCTGTGGCTGGACCGGGAGGGCCGGCCGCAGCTCCACACCGTGGCCGACGAGCGGGAGTACGGCCTCATGCTCACCGCCCTGCTCACCGGGCCCGCCCCCGCCTTGGGGCCCGCGCTGGACGACTGCCCGGAGCTGCTCCAATCGCCCGGCGGCCCGGTGTTCCGTATCCACATCACCCCGGAGGGAGGGGACGGCCATGGCGGATAACAAACAGCGGTTTTCCCCCGCCGTGCTGCTGACGGACGGGGCGCTGCTGCTGTGCGCCCTGCTGGGGCTGACGGGCTCCTTCCTGTCCCTGTACGGCGGGCGGGAGGTGTGGGGCGGCCAGCTCTCCGCCCTGAACCGCTGCGCCCTCCTGTATGGGGAGGAGCTGCCGCTGTGGGCGGCGCTGTGCGCCCTGCTGGGGCTGGCGGCCTGGTCAACCCCCCGGTTCCAGTGGACGGCGGGGGGGCTGTCCGCCCTGTGGGCCGCGGTGTCCCTCGCCAACCGGGAGGCCATGGGCCGGGGGCTGGGCGTCACCGTCCGGGAGATCTCCCTGCTGTTCTCCTGGCGGGTGGACTGGGGCCGGCCCCTGCTGGAGGATCTCGGCCTCACCCCGGCGCAGGAGCTTGCCGCGGTCCGCCTGTCCCTGACCCTGGCCCTGGGGGCGCTGGGGCTGCTGCTGGGCTGGGCGGTG
>CATLEJ010000051.1 GCA_949916125.1 uncultured Oscillospiraceae bacterium | reverse complement strand
GTGGGAGTGTACGCCGCCGGGGGCGTGGCGGCGGCCTCCCGGGTGGCGGTGGGCGGCGTGGCGTCCGCCCCCCTGGCCATCGGGCGCATCGCCGACGGCGCGAAAACCATCCTCGTCCCCCTGGAGGGGCTGTCGGACAAGGCGCTGATGGAGGCCCACGCCGCCATCACTGAGGCCTGCCCGGACGCGCCCTTCTTTGTGACCCGGATTCTGAAATTCTTCGCGTGGGCGGAGATGCGCTGACCCTCCCCGGCAGGCCGGACGCACGGCCTGCCGGGGCTTTTTTGTTCTTGACTAAACCATAGGTTGATTTTTTACAAAATTACCGCTGTTGATTTCAACCATTCTTTTTGCTATGATACAACCATCAAGCGAAACGGGGTGCTGATATGTCGAACGTGTTGAGTACGCGCATCGCGGAGCTGCGGAAGGAACGGGGCCTCACCCAGGAGCATCTGGGCCAGCTGGTGGGGGTGTCCGCCCAGGCGGTGAGCAAGTGGGAGAAGGGCGGCGCGCCGGATGTGGAGCTGCTCCCCGCCCTGGCCGACCGGCTGGGCGTCACCATCGACGGCCTGTTCGGCCGGGAGGGCGGCGAGGCGGTGGATATCCACCAGACCGCCGCCCGCTGGCTTCACACCGTCCCCGCGGCACAGCGGTTTGACCAGATCTGCCGCCTGTGCTGGACATTGGCCAAAAATTTGCTGGATGACATTGATATCCCCGACATCGGCTACCTGGGCCGCGCCGTCATGATGGAGCAGGATCCCGACATGGCCCAGACGTGGGCCATGAGCCGGGTGTGCCTGGACGGTGGCTTCATGCTGGGCCTCCACGCGGAGGATCTCTCCTTCGCCTCCGTCTGGCCCGAGCCGGCGGACGGCTACGACGCCCACTTCGCCCCCATGGAGGACTACCGCGCCCTGTTCGCCGTCCTGGCCCGGCCCGGGTGCCTGGAGGTGCTGGAATATCTGCACAGCAGGCCCTACCGCCACTATGTTCCCGAGACGGTGGCCCACGCCCTGTCCCTTCCCGTGGACGAGGTGCAGGCCCTGCTGGACGGGCTGTTGGAGCTAAAGATCCTGCAAAAGACGGAGCTGGAGCTGGTAGACGGGCTGACCAATTCCTACTCCCGCCGGGAGGAGGATATCACGCTGGTGCCCTTCCTCTATCTGGCCCGCTGCATGATGCAGGCGGGCGGATACCTGTTCAACATCGGCGGGGAGGGAAAGCGTCTGCTCCGGGGCGGCGTGTGGAAAAAAGAAGGGGAGAAAAAGGAATGAAACAGGCAAAGAAAAATTCCGCGGCCCGGCCCTTCTTTCGGGCCTTCTATGAGGGCAACCGCCTGCATTACGCGGTGGGGCTGGCCTTCACGGTGCTGTCCACCGCGGTCGGCATCGCCATCTCCTGGGTGCTGGGCGAGGTGATGGATACCATCACAGCCGGGGATCTGGGGCGGCTGGCGCGTATTTTCTGGCCGGTGCTGGCCCTGCTGGTGCTCAACCCCGCGCTGGATTTCGGCTATTACGGGAGCCGCGCGGTGTTCATCCACCAGGCCCTGGGGCAGTACAAGGCCCTGGCTTTCCGCCGGCTGTCGGAAAAGAGCATCAGCGCCTTCTCCCAGGAGAGTACAGGCCGCTACCTGTCCACGCTGACCAACGACGTCACCACCATTGAGACGGACTACCTGCAAAACTCCTTTGACCTGCTCATGTACGCCCTGCTGTTCCTGGGCGCGCTGGCCATGATGTGCTGGTACAGCCCCCTGATGACGCTGTTCTCCATCCTGTTGAGCGTCCCGCCCATCCTTCTGTCCATCTTCACGGGAAAACCCATGGCAACACTGGCCCAGGCCGTCAGCGGAAAGAACGAGGGCTTTATGGCCCAGGTCAAGGACCTGCTCAACGGCTTCTCCGTCATCAAGAGCTTCAAGGCGGAACGGGAGGCGGAAAAACTGTTTGAGGCCTCCAGCCGCAAGGTGGAAGAAACCAAGCGCCGCCGCCGGTATTTTGAGGGCCTTGTACGCGGCCTGTCCGGCACTTTCGGCTTCCTGTTCCAGTTCGGTATCTTCCTCATCGGCGCGTATCTGGCTATCCGGGGCGACATCACCGGCGGCACGGTGGTGGTGTTCGTCAATCTGTCCGGCTATCTGATCCAGTCCATCTCCCAGGTGCCCCAGCTATGGGCCAGCCGCAAGGCCGCCGCGGGGCTGGTGGAAAAGCTGGCGGACATCACCGGCGAACACGCCGCCCGCTCCGGCGAGGCCATCCCGCCTGAGCTGAACCAGGGCATCGCCCTTGAGCACGTCACCTTCGGCTACGAGCCGGACAAGCCCGTGCTGAAGGATCTCTCCCTCACCCTAAAGCCGGGGAAGAAGTACGCCGTGGTGGGCGGCTCCGGCTCGGGCAAGTCCACCCTGCTCAACCTGCTCATGGGGGCCTACGACAGCTACAGCGGCTCCATCGCCATCGACGGGAAGGAGCTGCGGGCGGTGGATCCGGACAGCCTGTACGATCTCATGAGCCTTATCGGGCAGAACGTGTTCCTCTTTGACGACACCATCCGCAGCAACATCACCATGTTCCGGGACTTCCCCGACGATCAGGTGGCGGAGGCCGTCCGGCGCTCCGGCCTGCGGGAGCTGCTGGAGCAGCGGGGGGCGGACTACCGCTGCGGGGAGAACGGCGCGGGCCTGTCCGGCGGGGAGCGCCAGCGGGTGTCCATCGCCCGGTGTCTGCTCCGGGGCACGCCGGTGCTGCTGCTGGACGAGGCCACCGCCGCCCTGGACAACCAGACCGCCTTCGCCGTCACCGACGCCATCCTCCACCTGGACGGGCTCACCCGGCTGGTGGTGACCCACCGGCTGGACGAGGCGCTGATGGCGCAGTATGACGAGATTCTGGTTCTCCGGGACGGGCGCGTCCAGGAGCGGGGGGATTACGAAACCCTCATGGCGGAAAAGGGATATTTTTACTCCTTATACACCCTGGCGGCGTGAGAAAAGACCGGGCGGCTGGACGGCCGCCCGGTCTTTTTACAGCTCTTTTTCCACCAGGATATACTCATCGTTCCGCAGCCGCTCCCGGAATCCGGCGCTGAGGAACAGCCCCACCGAGGGGTTGTCGATGGCGATATTGTCCACCAGCCGCTTCACGCCGTTTTCCTTCGCGGCGGCGCACAGCAGCTCCAGCCCCTGCCGCCCATAGCCCCGGCCCCGGTATCGGGCCGCCACCAGCACGTCGCAGACGTACTCCCCAAACGTCTCATCACGGTAGTAGGCCGCCTCGCCCACCGGCTTCCCGTCGCTTTCCCGGCGCAGGTAGCGGTAAAACCGCTTCCCCGCCCCGTCCTCCAGCCACCGGACGTACCAGTCCGCCCAGCGTTCCCGGGGAAAGTCGATGGCGCCCCCATAGGCGTGGTTATAGGCCATGGTCTCCGGATCCGCCAGCAGCGCCTGCCGGAAGTCCAGCTCCTTCATCTCGGGCCGGTACAGTACCACGTTTTCCATATCGTTTCCCCCTTTAATGATTCAGCAGTTTCGCCACAGCGGTACGGTGTACGATCATGGCGCTCTCCGGGCAGAACTCCTGGCAGCAGAAGCAGCGGATGCATTTTTTCCTGTTGATCCGGGGCTTGTTGCCCGCCATGGCGATGGCGTCCGCCGGGCACACCCCCCGGCACACCCCGCACCCCACGCACTTCTCCGGCCTGAGCCGGGGCCGCTGGGCCAGCAGCTTCTCGATCACCGCCCCCTTCACCCTCCTGATCGGGCTTTTCCCGTCCCCGCGGAACAGGTGGCTGACGCTGCCGGCGGCCACCAGCTGGAAATCCGGGATGGCAAAGGCGGCGGGGTCGCCCTCCACTGTCAGCTCCTCCGCGGTGGGCGGGATCAGGCCCCGCTCCAGCGCCGCCCGCAGGGTGGGGACGTCCTCCAACCCCAGGCCGATGAGCCCCGCGCACAGCAGATCCGCCTTGTGGGGGCTGGCCGACGCCACCAGCGCTCCCATGTGCCTGGGGGTGCCGCTGCCGGGGCCGTTGCCCTCCATGCAGTCCACCGCGTCCACGATGGTGAGCCGGGGCTTGAAATACTCGTCCAGATCCACGATCATCCGGGCGAAATCCATGGGGTCGGGAAAGCGGAAGTGGTACTCCGGCTTCACCGTCCCAGGGACGGCTCCGAACAGATTTTTGGCCCCGCAGGTCATGGCCATCATGCCGTGGGTCTTCAGCTTGCACAGGTCGATGATGGCGTCCGCCCCGTCCAGCCACGTGGTATACCGGAAGCTCCGGCACACCTTCCCCTCCGGGTAGACGGCCTCCCGCTCCGAAAAATCCTGGTTGAGCCTGCCGCCGTACCGCTCCACCGCCTCCACGCCGCACGCGGCGTACACCCGGTTCACAAAGGCGGCGTTATACAGACCGCCGGGACTGTCCCCCGCCGTCACCTCCGCCCCCCGCTCTGTCAGCAGCTCCGTCAGGGCGCACAGCACCGCGGGATGGGTGGTGGCCGCCTGCTCCGGCTTGGCGGCGGTGAGCAGGTTCACCTTCACCGCGATCTTCATCCCCGGCCCCACCCAGTCCAGCCCGCCCAGAGGGGCCAGCGCCCGCTCCAGAGCAGCCCGCACCGTCCCGTGTTCATAGTCTCCACAGGGCACAACCACTGCGTCCGGCCTCATCCCGCTCCAACCTTCCTTCCACAAAATAGGCTGCCGCAGCTGCGGCAGCCTTTTCCTTCGCGTTTGATTATTCCTCGTCCTCCGCCTCGTCGTCGGCCACGGGAGCGGCCTCCAGCAGGGCACGGATAGACAGGGACACCTTCTTGTTTTCCTCGTCGATGGCGATAATCTTGGCATCCACCACATCGCCCTCGCTGAGCACGTCGCCGGGCTTCTCCACCCGATGGTCCGCGATCTGGGAGATGTGGATCAGGCCGTCCACGCCGGGGACGATCTCGGCAAAGGCGCCGAAGGTCATCAGCTTCACAATGCGCACGGAGGCGGTGTCGCCCACGGCGTACTTGCTGGTGAACACCGTCCAGGGCTCCTGGCTGTGGTCCTTCATGCCCAGGGAGATCTTTTTCTTCTCCGGGTCAAAGGAGATGACATACACCTCCACGGGATCGCCCACGGACACCACCTCGGCGGGGGTCTTGATCCGGGACCAGGACAGCTCGGAGATGTGGACCATGCCGTCCACGCCGCCGATGTCCACGAAGGCGCCGTAAGAGGTCAGGCTCTTGACGGTGCCGCTGTAGCGCTTGCCCACCTCGATGTTGTTCCAGATCTCGGCGGCGGCGGCGGCCCGGGCCTCGGCGGCCACGGCGCGGATAGAGCCTACCACGCGGCGGCGGGCGCGGTTCACCTCGGTGATGCGCAGCTGCACCCGGGTCTTGACCATCTCAGACAGGTCGGCCCCACGGGGCTTGCCGGACTGGGAGGCGGGGATGAACACCCGGATGCCCTTGACGCTGGCCACCAGGCCGCCCTTGTTCTCCTCGGTGATGACACCCTCCAGAACGTCCTTGTTCTCCACGGCGTTCTCCACGATTTCCCAGTTCTTGTCCGCGTCCAGGCGCTTTTTGGACAGCACCACCACGCAGTCCCGGTCGCTGACCAGCCGGACGACAGCCTCGATCTCATCGCCCACCTTGGCCACGTCCTCTACCTTCACATCGGGGTCGTCGCTCAGCTCGGACAGGGGGATGCTGCCGGGATACTTGACGCCCAGCTCCACCTGAATCTCGGTCGGCGTGATGGCCGCAACCGTACCAGTGACCCGATCCCCCGTATTCAAAATTTTGAACGACTCCTCCAGCATCTCCGCGAAGGACTGTTCAATCTCCATAATTTCATCGCTCATTTTGTTGCTGACCTCCTTTATTATCCACTCCGGCGTGGATGCGCCGGCAGTGATTCCAAGCGTGCCAATCCGGCGGAACTGCTCCCGGTCAATGCCAGCCCCGCGCTCCGCCTGCACCACCAACGGACAGCGGCTGCGGCAGAGCTGGGTCAATCTCCTCGTGTTCGAGCTTTTGGGATCGCCGATCACAATCATCCCATCGCATTGAGCGGCCAGCTCCAGGGCTTCAGACTGGCGCCTGGACGTAGCACCACATATTGTATCAAAAAATTCTGCGTCTGTACACACTTTTTTTGCGTTTTCCACGGTTTTTTTCCAACCCGCCTCAATGGCCGTAGTCTGGGAGACAAATGTCAGCGGCTGAGCGTACAGTGCCGGTTTTTGTGTCAGAATGGTTTCCAGTTCCTCCCAGCCCGACGCCGCAATGCCACGCTTTGTACACCCTAAAATACCCACGATCTCCGGGTGGGCGGCCTCCCCGATCACCACGGGGACGCGTCCGCGCCGCTCCGCCTCCCGGACAATGCCGTGAATCCGGGTGACGTTGGGGCAGGTGGCGTCAATCACCGTACAGCCCCGGCCGGCCAGCGTTTGATACGCCCGGTCCGGCTCCCCGTGGGCGCGGATCAGCACCGTGCTCCCCTCTGGGGCGTCCTCCGGGCGGCCAATGGTCACCGCCCCCATGTCCTCCAGCCGCCGGATCACGTGGTCGTTATGGGTCAGGTGGCCCAGCAGGTATACCGGCCCCCGGGCCGCCGCCCGCTCCGCCAGCTCCACCGCCCGGCGCACACCGTAGCAAAACCCCGCCGTTTTCGCCAGCCGGACGATCATACCGCCTGCCCCTCCAGCGCCCGGATGCGCGCCATCAAGTCGTCCGCAATGCGCTGGTAATCCTCCGGGGTGGGCTTGCGGCCCTCGAATTCCGGATGGTACGCCTCTCCGAACACCACGGTGGTCCTGCGGAACCGCCGCTTTTTCACCGGTATGTATACCGGCACCACCGGCGCGCCGGTGCGGGTGGCGAACATGGCCGCGCCAGTGCGGGCCTCAGAGTCCTCCCCCTCCTTCACACGGGTGCCCTGGGGAAACATCAGCAGCTTTTCCCCGCCCCGGAGGATGCGCATGGCCTCCTTCAGCGCCGACACGTCGGCCTTGCCCCGCTTGACGCCGAAGATGCCCGCTTTTTTCAACAGAAAGCCCAGGATGGGCCATTTCATGATCTCCTCTTTTGCCATCACGTGGACCTGCCGCCGCCAGCCCAGGCAGCACACCACGTACAGCGGGTCGCCCAGGGTGCTGTGGTTGCCACAGATCAGGGCCGCGCCCTCGGGGACGTTTTCCGTACCCACCGCCTTCCACGGGTGGAGCAGCTTCATATAGATCCAGATGATGGGATAGAGCACCGCGTATACCTTATTCATCGGCCTCCCCCCTCCAGCGGGCCAAGCCGCTCCCGGATCAGCCCCAGCAGCAGCTGGAAGCTGCCCTCCAGATCCAGCGAGGTGGTGTCCGCCGTCACCGCGTCCTCCGCCCGGCGCAGCGGCGCGGTCTCCCGCTGGGTGTCCCGGCGGTCCCGCTCCACCACCTCCGCCAGCACCTGGTCATAGTCCGCCTGCTGGCCCCGCTCCAGCAGCTCCCGGAAGCGGCGCTCCGCCCTGGCCTCCGGCGCGGCGGTGAGGAAAATTTTCAGATCCGCCTGGGGCAGCACCACCGTGCCAATGTCCCGGCCGTCCATGATGACGTCGTGCTCCCGGGCGGCCCTGCGCTGCATCTCCAGCAGGAAGTCCCGCACCGCCGGAACGGCCGCCGCCTTGGACGCGGCGGCGGACACCTCATTGCGCCGGATGGCCTCCGTCACGTCCGCCCCATCCAGAAACATATGCTGGAGGCCGTCCTCCCCATAGCCCATGGTGATGGTCAGCGCGGGCAGCAGCTCCGCCACGGCGGAGGGGTCGGCGGGATCGATCCCCCGCGCCCGCGCCGCCAGCCCCACGGTGCGGTAAATCGCCCCGGTGTCCACATAGAGGAAGCCCAGCTCCTGGGACAGCCGTTTGGCCAAGGTGGATTTCCCCGCCCCGGAGGGCCCGTCAATGGCAATGCTGCGGTAACTCATGGCACAACGCCCTTTCATAATTGATGATTTACCCGCCTCGCCGCGGCCAGCCCGGCGGCATAGCCGGTGGCCCAGGCGATTTGCAGGTTGAAGCCGCCGGTATAGCCGTCCACGTCCAGCAGCTCCCCGGCGAGGTAGAGCCCCGCCGCTTTTTTGGACCCCATGGTTTTGGGGTCCACCTCCCCCACGGCCACGCCGCCGGAGGTGACCACCGCCTCCTCCACCGGCCGGGGGCCGGACAGGGGGATGGTGAAATCCTTCAGCGTCTCCAGCAGCGCCCTGCGCTGCTCCTTCCGCAGGTCGTGGGCCTTGGTATCCCCCGGCACGCCGGTGCGCTCCACCAGCACGGGGATCAGGCTGCGGGGCACCAGCCCCCCCAGCACGTTGGAATAGTCCTGGTTGGCCCGCGCCCCAAAGTCCCGCAGCAGGCGGGCGTCCAGCGTGCTCTCGTCCAGGGCGGGCTTGAGGTCGATGTGGGCCGTATACCGGCTTTTGGCAAAGTCCAGATGGGCGGAGGCGGACAGCACCAGCGGCCCGGACAGCCCGAAGTGGGTGAACAGCAGCTCCCCCTGCTCCCGGAACACGGTTTTGCCCTTCTGATCCTTCACCCGCAGCCCCACATTCCGCAGGGACAACCCCTGGAGCCTGGCGCAGCAGGGATCCTCCGACTCCAGCGGCACCAGGGAGCCCCGAAGGGGGGTGATGGTGTGCCCCACGGAGCGCGCCAGCTCGTAGCCCTCCCCGGTGGAGCCGGTGCGGGGGTAGGACGCCCCGCCGGTGGCCAGCACCACCGCACCGAAGCCGGACAGCGGCCCGCCCCCCTCGGTGGTAACGCCGGTCAGCCGCCCGTCCTCCGCCGTCAGGCCCGTCAGCCTGTCCCGGCGCAGTTCCACGCCACGCCGGCGCAGCTCGAAAAACAGCGCGTCCACAATGTCCGCCGCCCGGTCGGACACGGGGAACACCCGGTTCCCCCGCTCCGTTTTCAGCGGCACCCCTAATTCCTCGAAAAAGGCCATGGCGTCCTGGGGGGAGAAGCGGCTGAAAGCGCTGTATAAAAACCGCCCGTTCTGGGGGATGGATGAGAGCAGCTCCTCCCGGGTACAGTTGTTGGTGACATTGCAGCGGCCCTTGCCAGTGATATACAGCTTCCGGCCCACCTTCTCGTTGGGCTCCAGCAGCAGCACGTCCGCCCCGGCCCGGGCGGCGGTGACGGCGGCCATCATCCCCGCCGCGCCGCCTCCGGCTACAATGACCCTACTGCTGCGCCCCATATTCCACCTTTTCGTAGACCTGGTACTCGTCCCAGATCTGCTCCAGCCGCTGGAAGGTGGCGGTGACCTCGTCGGACTTCTTCCGCCCCACCGCCACGATGAGCGCGTTGATCACCGACAGGGGGGCCACCAGCGAGTCGGCAAAGGAGACCATATCGCTCTTGGCCAGCAGCCGGTAGTTGGCCGTGTCGTACAGGGGGGACAGCTCGCTGTCGGTGATGGCCACCACCGTGGCCCCCTGATCCCGGGCAAACTCCAACGCCCGCACGGAGCGGGTGGAGTACCGGGGGAAGCTGATGCCGATGACCACATCCCCCTCCCCCACTCGGAGCAGCTGCTCGAACATATCGCTGGCCAGGCTGGCCTGCACCTGGCACACGTTGTCAAAGATCAGCTTGAAGTAAAAAGTGAGGAAGTCGGCCAGCGCCGTGGACGAGCGCGCCCCCAAAATGTAAATCCTCCGGGCCTTCACAATGGCCTCCACCGCGGCGGTGAAGTCCTCCCGGCTCAGCTCCGCCAGCGACATCCGCAGCTTCTCAATGTCCGCCTGCACCACCTTCTCCAGCACGTCCTGGGTGCCCAGCCGGTCATAAGACACCTCGATGCGCTGCACCGTGGTGAGCTTGGAGCGGATCATCTCCTGCATGGCCTTCTGCATGGCGGGATAGCCGTCATAGCCCAGCTCGGCGGCGAAGCGCACCACGGTGGACTCGCTGATCTTCACCGTCTGGCCCAGCTTGGCCGCCGTCATGAAGGCGGCCTTATCGTAGTTTTCCAGGATGTAGCGCCCGATCAGCTTCTGCCCCTTGGAGAAGCTGCCCATCCTGCTCTGAATGGTGCTCAAAATATCACGGCTCATAGCGTGTACCCTACCCTGCTCCTGATCTCTTTCTATCCTGAACGAAATGAAGGCAGACAGCGCCGCGTTTCGCCCAACGGACATATCATAACGGTTTACGCCGAAAAAAGCAAGTGGTTTTGCACGTTTTCCCCCTCAAACTTGCAAACTCTCCCGCTCCTCCGCCGTCAGGAGCCGCCATCTGCCCGGCCGCAAATCCCCCAGCGTCAGGCTCCCTTCCCGCACCCGGATCAGCCGATCCACCCGCAGCCCCGCCGCGGCGCACATACGGCGCACCTGCCGGTTTTTCCCCTGGTGGATCACCACCGTGAGGGTACGCGCCCCCGTCCGCTCCACCCGGTCGGCGAGGAGTACCTCCCCGCCGTCCTCCACCGGGGCGGACAGCACCGGCAGGGCCCGGGCCACGTCCCCCGTCACCCGGACATGGTACTCCTTTTCCACCCCGTGGGAGGGGTGGGTGAGCCGCTGGGTCAGCGCCCCGTCGTCGGTGAGCAGCAGCAGGCCCTCCGAGTCCATGTCCAGCCGGCCCACCGGCCATACCCGGGCGGGGCAGTCCGCCACCAGCTGGGCCGCCGTCCTGCGCCCCTTTTCGTCGGACAGGGTGGTGACATAGCCCCGGGGCTTGTTCAGCATGATGTACGTGTGGGACGCGGGGGCGGACAGCGGCGCGCCATCCACCTCGATCCGATCCCGGCCGGGGTCGGCCCTGTCCCCCAGTGCCGCCGGCCGACCGTTCACCGTCACCCGGCCGGCCAGGATGTATTCCTCCGCCCGGCGGCGGGAGCAGATCCCCGCCGCCGACAGCAGCTTTTGCAGCCGTTCCTCCACTGCCGCCGCCTCCTCTACTCAACGTTACCGCCCAGCAGCGCCCGCACCTTCTCCCAGAAGGTCAGGGGCTCCCGCACGTCCAGCCCCGCGCCGCTCTGGCTCACCAGGGGCATCTCAGCGATGACCTCGCCGCCCAGCCGCCACCGGGCCTCCCCCAGCTGCACGCCGGGGACCAGCGGCGCCGACGCGCCCCTGACCAGCTCCACCTCCATCACCGGCTTTTCCCCCTCCTTCAGGGGATAGCCCAGCTCCCCTTGGGTCACCACCGGCATGGTGGGGATCAGGCTGCCCTCCACCGCCACCGAGCCCAGTACCTCGCCCTGCCGGCACAGCACCTGCCGGGGATAGGCGGCAAAACCATAGTCCAGCAGCTTGCAGTGGTCGTTCCAGTCGTCACCGTCGTTGAGAGTGACGCAGATCAGCGTCTGCCCGTCCCGCTCGGCGGCGGACACCAGGGTGCGCCCCGCCTTCTCCGTAAACCCGGTCTTCATGCCCACGCAGCCCTCATAGCGGTGGAGCAGCTTGTTGTGGTTGACGAAGGTGCGCGTCCCGATGGTGACAGACCGGGTGGCGCAGATCTCCGCCACCGTCTCGTTGGCCAGGCACGCCCGGGCCAGAAGCGCCATATCGTAGGCGCTGGAATAGTGGTAGTCGTCGTCCAGCCCGCTTGCGTTGGCAAAGGAGCTGTCCTTCATCCCCAGCTCCTTTGCCCTCCGATTCATCAGGACCGCGAACCGCTCCTCGCTCCCCGCCACATGGCAGGCAATGGACGCCGCCGCGTCATTGCCCGACTGGAGCAGCAGGCCGTACAGTAGCCCCTTCAGCGTGATTTCCTCCCCCGCCTTCAGGTAAATGGACGAGCCCTCGCTGCCCAGCCACTCCCCCTTGATGGTTACCACCTGGTCCAAGCTCCCCCCCTGCTCCACCGCGACCAGGGCGGTGAGCAGCTTGGTGGTGCTGGCGATGAGCCGGGGGCGGTGGGCGTCATGCTCGTACAGCACCCGGCCGCTGGCCGCGTCCATCAGTACGGCGCTGGCCGCGTGGGTGCCCACCGCCCGGGCGGGCGGGCACAGCAGGACCGCCATCGCCGCCGCGGCCAGGGCCGCAGTCCATTTTCTCACAAAAGGTCACTCCCATCCGAATGCTCAGATGGGAGTAGTATGGCCCTTATGGCGCGGCATTATCCGGGGTTATACGGGCTGCTCCCCGCCCCCCTCGGCGCTCTTTTTGTCGATATAGCCGGTGACCTTCTCAAACATCTCGGGCACCAGATCCACCACCCGGCTGACGGTGTCCCCCGGTGGGGGCGCCACGGGCAGCAGCCGCACGGAGCCGTCCTTCACGATCAGGAAGGCCACGGGGATCACGTTCACCCCGGCCCCCGCGCCGCCGCCGAAGTTCTTGGCCACGTTTTGGGTCTTGCCGAAGTCGGAGCCACCGGTGGCAAAGCCGAAGGACAGCCGGGACACCGGGATCAGGGTCACCCCGTCCTGGGTGGTGATGGGCTGGCCCACCACGGTGTTGGCGTCCACCATCTCCCGGATCTTATTCATGGTGGTCTGGAGCACTTCGTTGATGGGATGGTTGTTTTCACTCATGACTCATAGCCTCCTGTTTTTTTCTGGTGGGTTTTCCGCTCCTGATCCAAGTAACCAGCGCCTTCACGCCATAGTGTATGCCCAGCGTCACAAGCTGCCCAATCGTGAAGGTGAGCGCCGCCGTCAGCTCCACCCCGGGCTGGGCGCGGCCATAGTCCATACCGACCTGGAAGGAATGGCGTTTTACCTTGAAATTATTGTCCAAAATGGGCCAGATCATTCCCAGCGCGGCGTTGGCCTGCCCATAGCCCAGGGCGATGGCGGCGGGATCGCTCCCACCCCAGATGAGCTGGAGATCCAGGTCGTCGATGCGGATCTTCCGCTTCAGCGCCCCGCAGGCCTGTCCCACGACAGGCAGCAGCTTCAGCAGCCGGGACAGGGTGCCGGGCTGGCCCTCCTTGGGCTCCTTCTTGTGCTTTTCCGCCACGGCAGGCGGCTCTTTTTTCTTCTTTTCCTTTTTGGGCTTCTTCTCTTTCGGCTTGGCGGGCAGCACCTTGACCTTCAACGGCCCCGCCAGCACCCAGACGAACAGCCCCTCCGCCCCGTAGCGCACCCGCGCCCCCACCCGGATCAGGGAGATGAGCCACAGCACGGCCAGCACGATCAGCAGCACCTTGAGGAATGTCATGTCCCCGCCTCCTCCCCCGGCGGCGGGGCCTCCTCCGGCTCCTCTGTCTCCGCCTGCTGGAGGCGCTGGAGGGCGGATTCCAGCTGCATGGTGAGCTGGGCCTCCTCCTGGGTGGCGGAGGGCAGCTCGGGCAGGTCGTCCAGCGACGCCAGCCCGAAGGAGCGCAGGAAGGTTTTTGTGGTCTTGAACTGCATGGGACGCCCCGGCACGGCTAAGCGCCCCGCCTCGCAGATCAGCTCCCGCTCCAGCAGCAGGCCCACGGTGTAGGAGCTGTCCACCCCCCGGACCTGCTCAATGTAGGCCCGGGTCACCGGCTGGAAGTAGGCGATGATGGCCAGCACCTCCAGGGCGGGCTGGGACAGCTTGGCCGGCCTGCGGTTTTCCAGGGTCTTGCGGATGTACGCCGCCTGCTCCGGCGCGGAGCACATCTGCCAGCTGGCCTCCAGGTGCACCAGCCGGATGCCCCGGCGCTCATAGCTGTAGTAGTCCGCCAGCCGCTGGCACACGCTGTCCACCGTGTCCCGATCCTGCCCCAAGGTGAGGCAGATCCGCTCCACGGGCACCGGATCCCCGGCGGCAAAGAGGATGCCCTCGATGGCGCTCTCCAGCTCTTTTAAATCCATGTGCGGGCATCCTCCTTTCCTTGTTGTCACGCCGCGTCTGTTGGCAACGCGGTTCTTTTAATAGCTCTCCACCGTTACGTCAATTTCCCCCGGCCCGTCGTCCACGGTGCTGGTGACGGTGCAGTCCTCCGCCGTCCCCGCCAGGTGGATCCGGTTGGCTTTGCACAGCTCCAGAATGGCCAGAAACGTGGCCACCACCTCGGAGCGGCTGCGGCTGGTTTTGAACAGCGCCCGGAACCGGGCCACGCCGAACTGCACCAGCCTGTCCAAAATGGAGCGGGCCTTGTCCGCCACCGGGTAGGGCTCCCGGCCCACGATGCCCTCGAAGGCGGCGGCGGGGGGCGGCAGCCTGCTGTCCGTCCGGGCCAGCACCGAGCGGAGGGCGGACAGCAGATCCCCCCGGTCGTGGACGTAGCGGTAGGTGTTGTCCGCCTTCACCGGCTCGGGGGGCTTGGCCAGATAGTCCCGGCCGAACTCGTACCGCCCGGACAGTGGCCCGGTGACGTCCTTGATCTTCACGTAGGTCTCCTGGGACTTGTGCTCCTCCAGGGCGGCCATCAGCTCCTCCATCTCGCTCATGGCCACCTCGTCGTCGATGGACAGCAGCATCCTTGTTTTAATGTAGACCAGATGGGCAGCCATGGTGACGAACTCGCTGGCCACCTCCAGGTTCAGCTTCTCCCGCCGGGCCATCCATTCCAGGTATTGATCCAGCAGGTCGGAGATCACGATGTCCCGGATCTCGATTTTGTTCTTGCTCAGCAGGTGGAGGATCAGATCCAGGGGGCCGTCGAAGTCCTCCATGTCCTCCTGCTTGGCCTTCACCACCTTGTCCAGGTGGTAGATGGGGGCTTCCATGGCGCCCCTCCCTTCTATAATAGGGATATTATAGCAAATTTTCTTGCAAAAAACAAGGGCAGGCTGCCTTGAAACAGCGGTTTGGAATTATACAAATTCTTCAATGTGCTCGGCGTATTCCTCAGCGGCGCGCCTGCCGTTCAGCTTTTCAAAGATTTCTACCCTGCCGTCTCCGTCAAAATAGTCCCGAATATACAAGGTCAGCAGGATATCAGGGCATTCCCGGCCCAGTGAGCGTTTAAACCGGACCAGGGCATTCTCACAACACTCCACCATCTTTTCAGAATGTTCATCAAACGCTTCTGTGTACTCAAACGTCACCGGACCGGAAAAGACGTCCTCGTTTTCCAGCAGATACCGGTTCATTTCTTCTGAAATATCCTGGAACCAGTGGGGCAGTTCCCACTCTTCTTCACAATATTTGTAGTAAAAATAGTCTGAAGCATTGGGTTCCGCCTGTTCCGCCAAATAATGCGCCGTATTTGCGATAACGCCAATGGACTCCATCCCCATGGCGCAGTCCAGCGCAAAAATATAAAGGTCGTCATGTTCCCTCGTCCATTTGTGGAATATGGCCTCTATCTGCCGAACCACATCATCCTCAAACTTTTGATAGTCAAACATGAATTCCACCTCACCCGTTCAGCTTTTCCAGCGCAGCCTTGGCCGCCATCTGCTCGGCCTCCTTCTTTGTCCGGCCCGCGCCCGCGCCGATGACCTTCCCGTCTACCGACGCCTCCATCTCAAAGCTGCGGCAGTGATCCGGGCCGCTCTCCCGCACCAGCCGGTAGCTCACCGCCGCCCCCGGCGTGCGCTGCACCAGCTCCTGGAGGGCGGTCTTGTAGTCCCGGTCTGCGGCCTTCTCCTGCTCCTTGTCCAGGATCAGCTTCCGGATGATGGGCCGCACCGCCTCCATCCCCCCGTCCAGGTAGACGGCGGCCAGCATGGCCTCAGTGGCGTCCGCCAGGATGGAGGGCCGCTCCCGGCCGCCCCCGGCGTCCTCCCCCTTGCCCAGCCGGAGATAACGCCCCAGCTCCAGCGCCTTGGCCACCTCGTGGAGGCTCCCCTCGCACACCAGGGCCGCCCGGGTGCGGGTCAGCTCCCCCTCGGGCATATCCGGATGCTCGTGGAACAGGCAGTCCGCCACCACCACGCCCAGCACCGAGTCGCCCAAAAACTCCAGCCGCTCGTTGCTGGTCAGCCCCTGGCCCCGGTGCTCGTTGGCGTAGGAGCTGTGGGTCATGGCGTGCTCCAGCAGTCCCCGGTCATGGAACCGGTAGCCCAGTTTTTTTTCCAGCCTGTCCATGCTCGTCCCTCCATCCGCGGATCACAGAAAAAGCCCCGCCTCAGCGGGACTTTTTCACGGTCTTTCCAGTGCTCAGAGATCCAGATGATCCTGCATATACTTATACAAGTCGCCCACGGTGACGATGGATTCGATCTCCTCGGCCTCCATCTCTTCCATGCCGAACTCTTCCTCCAGCGCCATGGACAGATCCACCAGATCCACAGAATCGGCCCCCAGGTCGTCCACAAAGGCGGTGTCGGCGCTGACGGCGTCCGGCTCCACGCCGAACTGGTCGGCGATCAACTTGCAAAGTTTTTCAAACATAATTTCAGCAGCTCCTTTATGTGGCTTTGAACACATACATAATAGGGGCTTTAGCCGCCGCTGTCAATAGGCTTTTGACATTTTTTTGGAAACGTCGGAAAACCGGCCCTATTCCCCGTCCTTTGCCGCCGGCTTCACCGGCAGGCGCATATGTTCGATATTCTCCGTGATATCCTCGATCATGCCGGAGCGGGTGAACTCCACCGCCTGCCGGATGGCGTTTTTCATGGCGGTGCCGTTGGACGAGCCGTGGGCCTTGATCACCGGCTTGGCGATGCCCACCAGCGCCGTCCCCCCCACCTCGTTGGAGTCCAGCACCTTCTTGAAATCCCGGATGCCGTCCTTCACCAGCAGGGCGGCGATCTTGCTGCGGAGGTTCCGCAGGAACATCTTCTTGATCTCCCTGGCCAGGAACAGCCCCGCCCCCTCCAGGGTCTTGAGGAAGATGTTCCCGGAGTAGCCGTCCGCCACGATGACGTCCACGGCCCCCTCCACCGCCTCCCGGGCCTCCACGTTGCCCACGAAGTTGATCCGGCCCTCGTCCCCCGCCTTCTTCAGCAGCTGGTACGCCTCCTGCTGGAGGGCGGTGCCCTTGGAGGGCTCCGTGCCGATGTTCAGCAGGCCCACCCGGGGCTCCGGGCGGCCCAGCACCCGCTCGGCGTAGTAGCTGCCCATGAAGGCGAATTGCAGCAGAAACTCCGGCGTGCCCTCGGCGGTGGCCCCGCAGTCTACCAGCACAGCCCCGCCGCCCCCCGTGGGCCCCACCGG
>CATLEJ010000050.1 GCA_949916125.1 uncultured Oscillospiraceae bacterium | reverse complement strand
CTGCAATCCATGCTGGACTGGGAGCGGCTGGACTGCGCCGTGTGCGGCGCCGCCCGGGACGGGCAGCAGGCCCTGGAGCTGGTGGGGAGCCGCCGCCCGGACATCGTGGTCTGCGACATCAAAATGCCCCGGCTCACCGGCCTGGAGCTGCTGGAGGCCTGCGCCCAGCGGTATCCGGAGCTTGTGTTCATCATGCTCACCAACCACCAGGATTTCTACATGGCCCAGCAGTCCCTGCGGGGCCGGGCGGTGGACTACCTGCTGAAGATCGACCTGGACGAGGCAAAGCTGGCCCACTCCCTCCGGCTGGCCATTGACGAATGCGAAAAACGCCGCAGGCTGTGCGCCCCCTCCCGCCCCCGGCAGGCGGGCACCCTGGCGGAGGCCGCCGCCCGCCACGCCGCCGCCCTGCTCTCCCTTGAGGGCGGGTATGGGGCGGAACGGGCTATCGCCGCCCTGGAGGGGTTGGGGGCGGGCAGCCGCTGCGCCGCCGCCCTGCTCATGATGGACCCCTCCGCCATCCCGGACATCGCCTCCTTCAGCCGGGAGGAACGCCAGCGCCTGTTCCACTTCCACCTGAACCTGGCCCTGGACGTGGCCCAGAAGGTGTTCCAGGGCGTCGGCTTCGCCCTCCTGCCCCCGGAGCAGGGGAGCGGTACGGCCACGTTTTTCCTCTGGGGGCTGGAGGACGCCAAGCCCCTCGCCCAGTTCCAGGCCCGGCTGACCGCCGCCTTCCGGGACATCTCCCAGATGAAGCTGAGCGTGCTGGCCACCGGGGTGCTGTCCGGGCGGGGCCTGGCCGAGCTGCGCCTCCAGACCGAGCTGCTCCGGCGGGAGTACGCCCTCTCCCCCCGGCCCTTCCTGTGCTGGTCCCATTCCATGGGCAAGACCGACTATGTGGCCGCCGCCAAGCGCTATGTGGATTCCCACATCCTGGAGCGGGTGCTGGTGCAGGACGTGGCCGCCGCCATCGGCATCACCCCCAACTACCTGTCCAGCCTGTTCAAGCGGCAGCTGGGGCAGAACTTTATGGACTACGTCAACGCCACCAAGGTGAAATACGCCTGCTCCCTGCTCCAGGACGGGAAGCATATGGTGTACGAGGTGTCCCATATGCTGGGCTACGACAACGCCTATTATTTCACCAAGGTATTCAAGCGGTATATGGGCATGACGCCCACGGAGTACCAGGCGGGCTCCGCCCGGGAATAGGCGGCCTGCGTCCGCTTCCCCCCATACGGCTCCGGGCCGGTCCCTTTGGACCGGCCCGGAGCGTTTCGTTTCCACATTGTTTTTGCGGGCAGGGGGGTGGAGCGGGCCCCGGCCCGACGGGCTTTGTCACCGCAGACCGCTGGTGAGCCGCTCCATCACCTGGCGGTAGGCCTCCTCCACCCCGCCCAGGTCCCGGCGGAAGCGGTCCTTGTCCAGCTTTTCCCTGGTCTGGGCGTCCCAAAGGCGGCAGGTGTCGGGGCTGATCTCGTCCGCCAGCACCACCGTCCCATCGGGCAGGCGGCCGAATTCCACCTTGAAGTCCACCAGGATAATGCCCCTGTCCGTCCAGAGCTCCCGGAGCAGCCGGTTGATTTGGAAGGCATACTCCCGGATGACGGCCAGTTCCTCCCGGGTGGCCAGCTTCAGCGCCGCCGCGTGGTCGTCGTTGAGCAGCGGGTCGCCCAGCTCATCGTTTTTATAGGAAAATTCCAGCACGGGCTCGTCAAAGGGCGTCCCCTCCTCCACGCCGTACCGTTTGGAGAACGAACCGGCGGCCAGGTTGCGCACAATGACCTCCAACGGCACGATGGCCACCCGCTTCACCAGCGTCTCCCGCGGGTTCAGCTCCCGGACCAGGTGGGTGGGCATCCCCCGCTTTTCCAGCGCCGCCATCAGCAGGTTGCTCATCTGGTTGTTGATGGCCCCTTTCCCCTGGATCGTCCCCTTTTTCAGCCCGTTAAACGCGGTGGCGTCATCCTTGTAGGAGACGATCAGCAGCTCCGGGTCCGGAGTGGTATAAACCTTTTTTGCCTTGCCCTCATAGAGCAGTTCCTGTTTTTCCATCCTGTGTTCCTCCTTCTCCTCCACGACTTCCGCTTGACGGTCACGATCCCGTTTCCCTCAATATCGCTCTATTTTTCCGAGATGTCAAGCCCGAACCTTCATTTTGGAGAGTATCACAAATGTGTTTGCCGGTTTGGCCCCAATGTGGGCAGTTTTTCCGCGGGGCTCATTCCAGGCCGCTGTATCCCATCAGGTATTCGTCCACCTCCCGGGCGGCGGCGCGGCCCTCCGCGATGGCCCACACCACCAGGGACTGCCCCCGGCGCATATCCCCGGCGGCGAACACCCGGGCCGCCCCGGTGGCGTAGCCCCCCGGCACGGTGGCCGCGTTGGAGCGCCCGTCCCGCCCCACGCCAAAGGCGTCGGCGGCGTAGTCCTCCGGCCCCAGAAAACCCGCCGCAACCAGCAGCAGCCCACAGGGCAGCTCTTCCTCCGAGCCGGGGACCTCCGCCATGACGCGGCGGCCGTTTTCCTCCCCGGCCTCCAGGCGCACCGTGACCACGGAGCACAGCGCCCCGTCCCCGTCCGTCCGGCACTCCTTCACCGTGGTCTGGTAGCGGCGGGGGTCCGCCCCAAACAGGGCGGCGGCCTCCTCCTGGCCGTAGTCGGTCTTGCACACCCGGGGCCACTGGGGCCAGGGGTTGTTGTCCGCCCGCTCCGCCGGGAGTTGGGGCATCATCTCCAGCTGGGCCACGGACCGGCACCCCTGGCGGATGGCGGCCCCCACGCAGTCGTTGCCGGTGTCGCCGCCCCCCACGATGACCACGTCCCTGCCGGCGGCGTCGATGGGGGGCGCGCCGTCCAGCAGGGCTTTTGTGGCGGCGGTGAGGTAGTCCACGGCAAAGTACGCGCCCCGGATCCCCTCCGCCGGGGGCAGGGGGCGGGGCTTCTTCGCCCCGCAGCACAGGATGACCGCGTCGTACTCCTTCAAAAGCGCCTGGGCGGGCACGTCCCGGCCCACGTCGCAGCCCGTACGAAATTCCACCCCCTCCGCCTCCATCAGCGCCGTCCGCCGCCGGACGATCCGCTTTTCCAGCTTCATGTTGGGGATGCCGTACATCAAAAGCCCTCCGGGGCGGTCGTCCCGCTCGAAGACGGTGACGAAGTGCCCCCGGCGGTTGAGCTGCTGGGCGGCGGCCAGCCCCGCCGGGCCGGACCCCACCACCGCCACCTTTTTCCCGGTGCGCACCTTCGGCGGCCGGGGGCCTGCCGCCCCCGAGGCAAACCCCGCCTCGATGATGGCCAGCTCGTTGTCCCGGACGGTGACCGGGCTTCCGTGGAGCGAGCAGGTGCAGGCCGCCTCGCACAGGGCGGGGCACACCCTCCCGGTGAACTCCGGGAAGCTGTTGGTCCTAATGAGGCGGGCCAGGGCCTGGTTCAGATTCCCGGTGTACGTCAAATCGTTCCACTCCGGCACCAGGTTGTGGAGGGGGCATCCGGTGAACATACCGCCCAGCTCCACGCCGGACTGGCAGAAGGGCACGCCGCACTCCATGCACCGGGCCGCCTGCCTGCGCCGCTCCTCCTCCGGGAGCATGGGGTGGAACTCCTCCCAGTGCCGGATCCGCTCCAGGGGCGGCTGGCCGGGGTTCCCCCGGCGGTCAAATTCCAAAAATCCCGTGGGCTTTCCCATCACTTCCCGCCTCCCGTCACGGCGCAGAACGCCTCCAGCTCCGCCTCGTCCCGGCCCATGCCCCGCGCCTCGCACCGGGCGATGGCCTTCCGCATCCGCTCATAGTCCACAGGCAGCACCTTTTTAAAGTCCGCCCTGGCGTGTTCAAAATCCGCCAGAATAGCCCTGCCCCTGGCCGACCCGGTGGCGGTTACATACTGCTCCAGCAGGCCGCGCAGCTCCTCCAGGTCGCACGTCTCGCTCACCGGCTCCAGGGTCACCAGCTCCTTGTTCACCCGCAGGTACAAATCCCGCCGGGGGTCCCAGACGTAGGCCACCCCGCCGCTCATCCCGGCGGCGAAGTTCCGGCCCGTCTCCCCCAGCACCACAACCCGGCCGCCGGTCATGTACTCGCAGCCGTGGTCGCCCACGCCCTCCACCACGGCCACCGCCCCGGAGTTGCGCACGGCGAAGCGCTCCCCGGCCCGGCCCGCGATAAACGCCTTGCCGGAGGTGGCCCCGTACAGGGCCACGTTGCCCACGATGATATTCCGGTCCGCCTGGAACCTGGCGCCCTTCGGCGGGTACACCACCAGCTTGCCGCCGGACAGCCCCTTGCCGAAGTAGTCGTTGGCGTCCCCCTCCAGCTCCAGCGTCAGGCCCTTGGGGAGGAACGCCCCGAAGGACTGGCCCCCGCCGCCGGTACAGCGGACGGTGAAGGTGTCCTCCTCCAGCCCGCCGCCGTGGAGGCGGGTGATCTCCGAGCCGAACATGGTGCCCACCGCCCGGTCAGTGGAGGTGACGGGCAGGGAAATCCGGCTTTTCCGGCCCTTTTTCAGTGCGCTCCCCAGCTGCGCCAGCAGGACAGACTGATCCACCGTCTTTTCCAGCGCAAAGTCATAGGCGTCCGCGGGGTCAAAGTGGGTCTGGTCCCCCTCCCCGGTATAGGGGTTGCCCAGGATGGCAGACAGGTCCACCGTGGCGGCCCGGCCGTTCACCAAATGTTCCCGCTTCCTCAGCAGGTCGGTGCGGCCCACCAGCTCGTCCACAGTGCGCACCCCCAGCCGCGCCATGTGCTCCCGCAGCTCCTGGGCGATGAAGCGCATGAAGTTCACCACATATTCCGGCTTGCCCCGGAAGCGGCGGCGCAGCTCGGGGTTCTGCGTCGCCACCCCCACGGGGCAGGTGTCCAGGTTGCACACCCGCATCATCACGCAGCCCATGGTCACCAGGGGCGCGGTGGCAAAGCCGAACTCCTCCGCCCCCAGCATACAGGCGATGGCCACGTCCCGGCCGGTCATCAGCTTGCCGTCGGTCTCCAGCGCCACCCGGGAGCGCAGGCCGCTGCGGATCAGGGTCTGGTGGGCCTCCGCCAGCCCCAGCTCCCAGGGCAGGCCCGCGTGGTGGATGGAGGTGCGGGGGGCGGCCCCGGTGCCCCCGTCCCAGCCGGAGATCAGGATAACCTGCGCCCCGGCCTTGGCCACCCCCGCCGCCACGGTGCCCACCCCCGTCTCGCTCACCAGCTTGACGGAGATGCGGGCCCGGCGGTTGGCGTTTTTCAGGTCGAAAATAAGCTGGGCCAGGTCCTCGATGGAGTAGATGTCGTGGTGGGGCGGCGGGGAGATCAGCGCCACGCCGGGGGTGGAGTACCGGGTTTTGGCGATCCAGGGGTAGACCTTCTTCCCCGGCAGGTGGCCCCCTTCGCCCGGCTTGGCCCCCTGGGCCATCTTGATCTGGATCTCTTGGGCGCTCACCAGGTACTCGCTGGTGACGCCGAACCGGCCGGAGGCCACCTGCTTGATGGCGGAGCAGCGGTCACTGTGCAGGCGCTCGGGCCGCTCGCCCCCCTCGCCGGAGTTGGATTTGCCCCCCAGCAGGTTCATGGCCTGGGCCAGGCACTCGTGGGCCTCCTGGGAGATGGAGCCGTAGCTCATGGCCCCCGTCTTGAAGCGCTTGACGATGGCGTCCACCCCCTCCACCTCCTCCAGGGGGATGGGCTCGTCCAAATACCTCATCTCCATCAGTCCCCGGAGGGTGTGGGGGCGGTTCTCGTCGTCCACCAGGGCGCTGTACCGCTTGAACAGGCCGTAGTCCCCGGTGCGGGCGGCCTCCTGGAGCAGGTGGATGGCCTGGGGGCTGTACATATGGTCCTCTTTCCCCGCGCGGGCCTTGTGCGTCCCCGCGGAATCCAGCGCGGGCTCCACCGCCAGCCCCAGGGGGTCAAAGGCCCGGCTGTGGTTCCGGTCCACCATGGCCTCGATCTCCTTCAGGCCGATGCCCCCCACCCGGGAGACGGTGTTGGTGAAATATTCGTCCACCACGTCCCCGGCAATGCCCACCGCCTCGAAGATCTGGGCGGACTGGTAAGACTGGAGGGTGGAGATGCCCATTTTGGCGGCAATTTTTACGATGCCCTTTAGCACCGCGTTGTTGTAGTCGTCCACCGCCGCGCCGAACTCCTTGTCCAGCATCCCCTCGTCGATGAGCTGGCCGATGGTCTCCTGGGCCAGGTAGGGGTTCACCGCCCGGGCGCCGTAGCCCAGCAGGGCGGCGAAGTGGTGGACGTCCCGGGGCTCCCCGGACTCCAGGATGACGGACACCGCCGTGCGCTTCCGGGTGCGCACCAGGTGCTGCTCCAGGGCGGACACCGCCAGCAGGGAGGGGATGGCCGCGTGGTTCTCGTCCACCCCCCGGTCGGACAGGATGAGGATGTTGGCGCCCTGACGGTAGGCCCGGTCGGCGGCGACCTTCATCCGGTCCAGCGCCCGCTTCAGGGGCATATTTTTGAAGTACAGCAGGGACACCGTCTCCACATGGAAGCCGGGGCGGTCCATGGCCCGGATCTTCATCAGGTCCACCGAGGTCAGGATGGGGTTGTGTATGTGCAGCACCCGGCAGTTTGACCCCCACTCCTCCAGCAGGTTGCCGTCGTCCCCCACGTAGACGGTGGTGTCGGTGACGATTTCCTCCCGGATGGCGTCGATGGGCGGGTTGGTCACCTGGGCGAACAGCTGGCGGAAGTAGTCGAACAGGGGCCGGTCCCGGCCGTCCAGCACCGCCAGGGGGATGTCCGCCCCCATGGCGGCGGTGGGCTCCGCCCCCGTGCGGGCCATGGGCAGGATGACGTCCTTCACGTCCTCCCAGGTGTAGCCGAAGGCCTTCTGCACCTGGGAGCGGCGGTCCGGGGCGTAGACCTCCACCCGGTGGTTGGGGATGGGCAGGTCCTTGAGCTGGAGCAGGTTCCGATCCAACCACTCGCCATAGGGGCTGCGGGCGGCATACCCCTCCTTGATCTCGTCGTCCCCCACGATCCGGCCCCGGACCGTGTCCACCAGCAGCAGCTTCCCCGGCTCCAGCCGGGACTTTTCCACAATGCGGGCGGGGTCGATGTCCAGCACCCCCACCTCAGAGGACAGGATCAGCCGCCCGTCGTCGGTGATATAGTACCGGGCGGGGCGCAGGCCGTTGCGGTCCAGCACCGCCCCCACCTGGTCGCCGTCGGAGAACAGGATGGCCGCCGGGCCGTCCCAGGGCTCCATCATCACGGCGTAGTACTGATACAGGTCCCGCCTGGCCCGGGACAGCCCGGGGTTGTTCCGCCACGCCTCCGGGATGCACACCATCACCGCCAGGGGCAGCTCCATGCCGCTCATCACCAGGAACTCCAGGGTGTTGTCCAGCATGGCCGAGTCCGAGCCGTTCACGTCCACCACCGGGAACACCTTGTCGATGTCGTTGTCCCAGACGGCGGCGTGCATGGTCTCCTCCCGGGCCAGCATCCGGTCCACATTGCCCCGGATGGTGTTGATCTCCCCGTTGTGGGCGATGAACCGGTTGGGGTGGGCCCGCTCCCAGGAGGGGTCGGTGTTGGTGGAGAACCGGGAGTGGACCAGGGCGATGGCGGAGTCATAGCGCGCATCCTGCAAATCCGGGTAGAACTGCCGCAGCTGGCCCACCAGGAACATCCCCTTGTACACGATGGTGCGGCTGGACAGGGAGACCACATAGGTGTCGCCGCTGGACTGCTCAACCTCCCGGCGGGCGATGTACAGGCGGCGGTCGAACTCCAGCCCCCGGGCCGTGTCCGGCCGGCGGCGGACAAACCCCTGCATGATCCGGGGCATTTTGTCCAGCGCCTTCCGGCCCAGGATCGACCGGCGGACGGGCACCTCCCGCCAGCCCAGGAATTCCATGCCCTCCCGCTCCACGATCAGCTCGAACATCTTCATAGCCTGGCCCCGGCGCAGGGCGTCCTGGGGGAAGAAGAACATCCCCACCCCATAATCCCGCTCCCCGCCCAGGGAGATGCCGCACTTTTCCGCTTCCCCCGCAAAAAACCGGTGGGAGATTTGCAGCAGGATGCCCACGCCGTCGCCGGTTTCGCCCTCGGCGTCCTTGCCCGCCCGGTGCTCCAGCTTCTCCACGATTTTCAGCGCGTCGTCCACCGTTTGGTGGCTCTTGCGGCCCTTGATGTCCACCACGGCCCCGATGCCGCAGGCGTCGTGCTCGAACCTGGGGTCGTACAGCGGCGGGTCGGGCCTGGTCTCAGCTTGTTTCATGGTCAAACCCTCTATCCTTTCCGTTGGTTGGGCGGACAAAGCGGCAGGGACAGCGGTGCAGTCGCCGCCGTCCCTGTCCGTCAGGCGTCCTTGCCCGGTGTCATCTCCTCCAGTACCCGGCGGGCGGTATCCGCCAGCCGGGCGCCGCGGTCCATGCTCCGCTTCTGGAGGAAGCGGTGGGCCTCGCCCTCCGTCATGCCGCCGTATTCCATCAGGGCCTCCTTGGCCCGGGCCACCAGCTCCTGTTCCTCCCCCGAGCGCTGGGCGGGGGCCTCCCGGGCCTGGGCCATCTGGCACAGCATCCGCACCGAGGCCAGCAGCGCCTCCCGGCCCACCGGCACGGACAGCTTGAACACCCCCGCCGCCGCGCACAGGTCCAGCTGGGCCTGGGGGGCCGCCATCAGCATGGCGCACCGCTGGGGCAGGTCATAGTACAGCGACTCACAGCTCTCGTCGGCCAGCTTGAAGCCGCACACCACCAGGTCCAGCCGCAGCTTGCCCACCGTCCGCTTTACCTGGGCGGCGCTGCGGCAGGTCAGGCAGGAAAATTCCCCGGTGCTCTCCAGCACCTCCCGGAAGCGGTCACAGTTGGACTGCCGCTCAAAAGCCACCACAATCTGCCGCATGGCCGCGCCCTCAGTAGTTGATCATGTACTTGTCCCGCTCCCAGGAGGACACGCGGGTGCGGTATTCATCCCACTCCGCCTCCTTGCCGGCGATGTACTGGGAGCTGACGTGCCCGCCCAGGGTGTCCATCACCAGCTTATCCTTCTTCATGGCGTTGAGGGCTTCCTCCAGGGAGCCGGGCAGGGCCTCGATCCCGTGGCGCTTTCGGACGGACGGGGTCATGGCGAAGATGTTCTCCGTGATCTCCTCCGGCGGGGTCAGGCCCCGCTCAATGCCGTCCAGGCCGGCGGCCAGGCAGACCGCCAGGGACAGGTAGGGGTTGCAGGCCGGGTCGGGGCAGCGCAGCTCCACCCGGGTGGCCTGCCCCCGGGCGGCGGGGATGCGGATGAGGGCGGAGCGGTTGGAGGCGGACCAGGCCAGGTAGCAGGGGGCCTCGTAGCCGGGCACCAGCCGCTTATAGGAATTCACCAGCGGGTTGGTGATGGCGGCCATGCCCTTCATGTGGGCCAGTATGCCCGCGATGAAGGAGTAGGCCTCCTTGGACAGGCCCTTCTCGCCGTTCTCGTCAAAGAACACGTTCTTCCCGTCCCGGAACAGGGACATATTGGTGTGCATCCCCGAGCCGTTGATGCCGAAGATGGGCTTGGGCATGAAGGTGGCGTGGAGGCCGTTCTTCTGGGCCAGGGTCTTCACCGCCAGCTTGAAGGTCATGATCTTGTCGGCGCACTGGAGGGCGGGGGCGTATTTGAAGTCGATCTCGTGCTGGCCCTGGGCCACCTCGTGGTGGCTGGCCTCGATCTCGTAGCCCATGTCCTCCAGGGCCAGGCAGATCTCCCGCCGGGTGGACTCGCCGTGGTCCAGGGGGCCCAGGTCGAAGTAGCCCGCCTCGTCGTTGGTCCTGGTGGTGGGCTTGCCCTCCTCGTCGGTCTGGAACAGGAAGAACTCCGCCTCGGGGCCCACGTTGAAGGTGTCGTAGCCCATGGCCCGGGCCCTCTCCAGCACCCGCTGGAGCACGCCCCGGGGGTCGCCCACGAAGGGGGTGCCGTCGGGGTTGTGGACATCACAGATGAGGCGGGCCACCTTGCCCTGCTGGGGCCGCCAGGGGAAGACCACAAAGCTGTCCAGGTCGGGCCAGAGGTACTGGTCGGACTCGTTGATGCGGACAAAGCCCTCGATGGATGAGCCGTCGATCATGATCTGGTTGTCCACCGCCTTTTCGATCTGGGAGGCGGTGATGGCCACGTTTTTCAGCTGGCCGAAGATGTCGGTAAACTGCATCCGGATGAATTTGATGTCCCCATCCTTCACCATGCGGATGATATCCTCTCTGCTGTAGCCCATGATGGAATCCCCTTTCTGCTTCCGGCGATTAAATGGAAAACGGCGCTCCTCCCCCTTCCGGGTCGGAACGCCGTTGTTCACGCCTGAACTATGGCCAGTATAGCCGATGAACGCGGAAAAGTCAAGGCATTTTTGCATCGTGCCAAATTATTATTTCATTTTACAAGGTTCTGTCCGAGAATAATTGCTGTTTTATGCAAGATATATATTTACAACTTGCATTTTTGTTTGAGCCCACCGGCGGGGAACCGCACCGCATACCGCCGGGCAGCGCCTATCCGGCGCCCCGTGCCGGGTCCCACCGTATGCGGAAAAACCTGCCTTGCCGGACCGGGCCGGCCTCCTTCCGGCACAGCGCGGACATCCGGGCGGCGCATCCCTTGGGACGCCCCCCAGGGCCCCACGACCGGCAGGCGCCGTATTTCAACCGCAACTTCAGTAAAACCACTTTTTTATTCCGCCGGCGCATAGGACGGTTTTTTGGCGGAACATCCGGCCCCGCTCCGCCCTCCAACGGCCCTGCTGTGCGGGGCTGGCCCATAAAAACTGCCTATAATATTCTGTGATCATATAATGATATGCAATATCTTTAACAAAACCGGGCGGTTGTTGAAATCTGTCTTGCAATTCTCATTTTAGTTCGGTATACTTAACACTATAGAGAAACAAAATTTTAAAAGTTGTTTCGCATTGTGATTTGCCGCGAAGAAACGGACAGGAGAATCAGGCAATGGCCACCAAAAAAAAGAGCGTGTCAGACATCCAGGACAATAATCTCGGACGGGTTTACAACCTCACCTACAAATCCGGCCGGATCTCCAGGACCGAAATCGCCCGGCAGCTGAACCTGAGCCTCCCCACAGTGTCGGAAAACCTGAAGCAGCTGGAGCAGACCCATCTGATCGAGCGCAACGGCGTGTTCCAATCCACCGGCGGCAGGAAATCCATCGCCTATACCTGCGTCAGCAACGCCCGCGTGGCCATCGGCACCCAGATCAGCGAGCACCACATCCGGATCGCCGCCATCGACCTGTTCGGCCGCGTCATCAAACGCACGTCCCACGAATACCCCTACGTCAAGAGCCCGGAGTACTACCAGCAGTTCGGCCGGTTCGTCAACGGGTTCTGCCAGACCCTCAACATTTCCAGCCAGAGGATCCTGGGGGTGGGCATCGCCATCAAGGGCCTGCTCTCCCACGACAGCATGACCGTCATGCAGGGGGTGCGCCTGGGCAGCGCGGGGGTGACCCTGTCTGATTTCGCGTCCCACCTCGACTACCCCTGCCACCTTGTCCACGACGTGGAGGCCGCCGCCGAGGCGGAGATCTGGTTCTCTCCCCAGATCGTGGACGCGGTCTATGTGTCGCTGAGCTATGACCTGGGCGGCGCGCTGATCCTCCAGGGGCAGGTCCACCGGGGCAAGGAATACCGGGGCGGCCTGCTGGAGCATATGTGCCTGTACCCCAACGGTCGGAAGTGCTACTGCGGCAACAGCGGGTGCGTGTCCACCTACTGCTCGGCCAGGGTGCTCCTGTCCGAGGAGTTCCCCACCTTCGAGTACTATTTTCAGCGCCTGCGCGACGGCGACGGCAAGGCCGCCGAGATTTGGACGCAATACCTCTCCCACCTGGCCGTCGCCCTGGGCAGTATGCATATGCTCCTGGACTGCGACATCATCCTGGGCGGGTCCATCGTCGGGTTTTTGACCATTGAGGACATCCGCATCCTGCAAAAGCTGATCCGGGGGCAATCCATTTTCGCGCCGGCGTCGGATTTTATCCGCATCGGCCATATCGAGGCCGATGTGTTCGCCTGCGGCGCGGCCCTGCCCTACATCCGGGAGTTTCTGCCGAAGCACTGACCGCCTGCCGTCACCCCATATAAAAAAGGGAACTGCTTAAAGCAGTTCCCTTTTTTATGGTATGGGCTTGCGTGGGTCAGTCGTCGTCGCCGATGTCCTCCAGCGTCCTGCCCTTGGGGCTCAGGAGCTTCCGTTTCGCCAGCTTCAGGAGGGGGAAGATGCATACGAACACCAGCACGGCAAAGATGACCTTGGAGCAGGTGGACTGCACGAAGATGGAGAAGCTGCCCTTGGACAGGTCCAGCGCGCGCCGGTAGTTTTCCTCGATAAGCGGCCCGATCACATAGGCGATCATGATAGGGGCCAGGGGGTATTTGGCCCGCTTCAGGAAATAGCACACCAGGCCCACAATCATGGCCACCCATAGATGGACGAACAGCTTTTTCCCGGTATAGGCCCCGACGATCAGGAAGATGAGGATGACCGGAACCAGGGCCGCCCCCTCGATGGAGAGGATCTTGGAGAAGAAGGGCGTCATCAGCCGCCCCAGGATATACATGGCCACCACGCTGAGGAAAAAGCCGAAGTAGATGCCGTACAGCAGGTTGGTGTCGGTGGTAAACAGGCTGGGCCCCACCTTGACGCCGTGGACCATGAACGCGGCGGCAATCACCGCCACCGCGGCCGCGCCCGGGATGCCCAGGGCCAGCTCCGGGATCAGCGAGCCGGCCACGCAGGCGTTGTTGGCCGACTCCGGCGCGGCGATGCCCCGGGGGTCGCCGGTCCCGAATTTCTCCGGGTCCTTTGCGGTCTTCTGGGCAAACAGCAGGGCCATCCAGGCGGAAATGGCGCCCCCCAGGCCGGGGAAGATGCCGATGACCGTGCCGATGACCGAGCCGGAGACCACCTGGGGCGCCACGCCCGCCATCTCCCGGGCCGACAGCCGGCTGACCATCCTCTTTTTGCCGGGGACATACTGCGTGTGGAGGCTGGAGGTGACGATGGAGATGATCTCGGGGATGGCAAAGACGCCAATGGCGATGGAGACGTTATAGACCCCGTCCAGCAGGCCGTTGACGCCCAGCGTAAACCGGGCGGCCCCCGTAAAGGTGTCGGTCCCCACCGTGCTGAGCATCAGGCCGAGGAATACGGAGATCAGCCCCTTCAGGATCTGCTTGGAGCTGATGGTGATGATGGCGAAGATGGCAATCAGGCCCAGCATACAGAAGTCGGGGGCGTTGAAGCGCAGGGAGAATTTCGCCAGGGGCTCCGTGAGGAACAGCAGGGCGCAGGCCCCCAGCAGCCCCCCGATGGTGGAGGCGAACAGGGAAAAGCCGATGGCCTTGCCCGGCTCGCCGTTTTTCGCCATGGCGTACCCGTCAATCACGGTGGCCGCCGCCGACGGGGTGCCGGGGATGCCCAGGGTGATGGAGGAAATGGACCCGCCGTACTCCGCCCCCTGGTAGGCCGCCAGAAGCATCAGGATGGCGGTCAGCGGGGGCATGGTGTAGGAAAAGGGGAGCAGCAGCACGATGGCCAGCGTAGTCCCCATGCCGGGCATCGCGCCGATCAGCAGGCCGATAAAGGAGCCCACGAACACAAACGCGATGTTGGTCAGGGTAAAGAGCTGGGAAAAATCGTAATCAAACATGGTCCGCCCTCCTTTACAGCCGGATGTTCATGAGCAGCCGGAAGAACAGGTAAATCGCGCCGATGCAGCCGGCGGTCAGGGCCGCGTTGACCAGGATGTTTTTCTTGGAAAAGCGGCCGCCCTCGTCCCTGTAGGTGAAAAACAGGAGCAGCAGGAACAGCGGCGCCCAGAGGTAGAACAGCCCAAAGGTCTGCCACAACAGCAAAAACCCGCAGGTGGCCGCAACGGTGATGACCACATAGCCCAGGTTCCCGATCTGGAACGGGGTCCGGTCGTCCTTCCGCCGCAGGGTGTCCGCCAGGGCGATCAGGCACAGGACCGCCAGGCCCACCCCGATGATCTTGGGGAATTCATAGGGGCCGATGAAAACCATCGTGTATTTGCGGGCGGTGAACGACTTGAACAGATAATAGCCGTCTATCCCCAGGAGACCCGCCAGGATCAGGATATTCAACTTTTTCTCGGTCAAGGGAGAAACCCTCCTTTCAAAAGACAGCAGGGGCCGGGAAAAAGCCGTGCTTCTCCCCGGCCCCGCGGCGCCGATCAGCCGTACAGCTGCTCCATAAGGCCGGTCTCGGTCAGAACCTCCTCATAAAATTCGTAGGCGGATTTGACGGTCTGGGTAAATTCCTCCGACTCCATGAACGTGCCCTCGTACCAGGCGTTGACGGCCTTCAGCTGGTCGATGACCTCGGGGTTTGCGAATACGGCGTCAAAGGCGGCCTTCAGCTTGGCCACCACGTCGGGGTCCGTGCCGGCCTTGATGCAGATGCCCTGGAAGGCCACACCCCTGGAGTCATAGCCCAGCTCCTTCAGGCTGGGGATATCCTTGCAGCCGTCCGCCTTGTCCTCGGTGGTGAAGGCGATGATCTTGAAATCGCCGCTCTCCACGTTGGCCAGGTTCTCGCTGTAGCCGCTCACCATGCCCTCAATGTGCCCGCCCAGCAGGCCGGATACCGTCTCGGCGGTGGAGCTGTAGTAGATCACGTCGTAGTCCAGGCCGCTCTCCAGCTTCAGGCCCTGGAGGCAGAGGTTGTGGACGGTGGAGGCGCCGGACACGCCGAAGCGGAACTTGCCGGGGTTGGCGGTGACGTACTCTTTCCACTCCTCGAAGGTGCTGTAGGGGGCGTCCGACCGGACCACCATGGTCTGGGGCTGGCTGAATATGCTGTACAGCATTTCAAAATCGGTGTAGTCATAGGTGCAGTCCTGGGAGAACGGCGTCATGCACAGGAAGGCCACCGCCAGGCTGGCGATGGAGTAGCCGTCCGCCGGGTTGGCCATCACCGGGTTCATCTGGTTCATGCCGCCCGCGCCGCCCAGGTTTTCCACCACGATGGTCTGCCCCAGCTCCTCGCTCAGATAGGGGATGAGGATGCGCGCAATGGTGTCGGTGACGTTGCCGGCGTCCTGGGCGTACCAGGTGATCACCTGCTCGGAGGGATACTTGCTGGCGGCGTCGGAGATGGGGGCGTCGGAGGCGGGGGACTGGGTGTCGGCGGCGCCGGCCGTGTCCTGGGCCGGGGGGTCGCTGGCGGGGGCGGGGCCCGATGTGCAGGCGCACAGTGTGAACGCCAGGGCGAGAAGCAGCGCAGAGAGACGTAATTTCTTTTTCATTTGTTTTCTCCTTTCTGAATGGGCGGCGGATCCTGCGGCGCAGCCGAATCTCAAAGTGTGTCCGTATCTTTAGAAAGTATTTTTTCTAAAGCTCAAATAAATTTTACTGTAAAAACTTTGATATGTCAATATCTTTATTTTTTCTTTTTGCGTGACTTTTCTAAATTTTACGAAAAAGATATCTTATTTTTCATTATATCTCAAAAATACCCGGAAAATAAACGTGAAAAAAAGTCTTGATTTTTTTGCCAGGCTTCGCTATAGTATAGACAGACGGAAACATAAAAAAGTTTTATTTAATTTCTGCATCCGAAAAAGGAGGCGCACCAGACATGAGACAGCCGAACATCCTTTGGTTCTGCACCGACCAGCAGCGTTACGACACCATCTCCGCCCTGGGCAATCAGTACATCCACACACCCAACCTGGACCGCCTGGTCCGCGAGGGCACCGCCTTCACCCGGGCCTACTGCCAGAACCCCATCTGCACCCCCAGCCGCTCCAGCTTCATGACGGGCCGGTACCCCCGCACGGTCCGGGCCTCCATCAACGGGAATGAGCACTTCTCCAAGGACGAGACCCTGGTCACCAAAATGCTGGCCGACGGCGGCTACACCTGCGGCCTGATCGGCAAGCTGCACCTGACCTCCCACTACCGCCGGATGGAGGAGCGCACGGACGACGGCTACACCTATATGCAGTGGAGCCCCCAGCCCTGCGATGACTGGGCCCCGGGGCTGAACCGCTACATGGAGTGGCTGAAGGAAAAGGGCGTGGACTGGCACAAGGAATACGTCATGCCCTGCGAGTGGCCGCCCCGCAACGGCTACCGGCTGCCGGAGCGCATCAAGGGCCTGCCGGAGGAGTACCACCAGACCACCTGGTGCGTGGACCAGACCATCGAGTTCATCCAAAACTACCGGGAGGACAAGCCCTGGTGCCTCAGCGTCAACCCCTTCGACCCCCACCCGCCCTTCGACCCGCCCCAGGTCTACAAGGACCGCCTGGACATCGACGGGATGCCCCTGCCCCTCTGGGAGGAAGGGGAGCTGGACAACAAGCCCTTCGCCCACAAGGACTGCTACCTGCACGGCTCCCAAAAGGGGATGGTCCGGGATACCGTGACCATGACCGACGCGGAAAAGCGGGAGTGTACGCGGGACTATTACGCCGAGATCGAGCTGATTGACCACCAGGTGGGCCGCCTGCTGGGCTTCCTGGACGAGCAGGGCCTGCGGGAGGACACGGTGATCGTGTTCATGAGCGACCACGGCGAGATGCTGGGCGACCACGGCATCTACTGGAAGGGCGGCTACTTTTACGAGGGGCTGATCCATGTGCCGCTGATCCTCTCCTGTCCCGGCAGGATCAAGGAGGGCCTGGTCAGCACCGCCCTGGTGGAGCTGGTGGACGTGGCCCCCACCCTCCTGGAGCTGGCGGGGCTGCCCGTCCCGGACTACGTGCAGGGCAGGAGCTTTCTGGGCATACTCACCGGCGAGGCGCCCCCGGACCACCACAAGGACAGGGTCTACACCGAGTTTTACTTCTCCACCATGCTGATGCACAAGATCTACGCCACCATGATGTTTGACGGCCGCTATAAGATCGCCATCCACCACGGCGAGGAAATCTGCGAGCTGTACGACCTGGAGACCGACCCCAGCGAATTCCACAACCTGTGGAATAATCCGCAGTACGCCGAGCTGCAAACCAGGCTGACGCGGGCGTGCTTTGACAACGCCATCCTGTGCAATATCGACAGGTCTATGGGCTGCCGGTTCAATTATTGACAGCCGCGCCGGCCCCCATCCCGTTCGTCCAAAACATATGACCAGAGGAGGACACCTTGACCATGAATCGATTTCAAAACACCCGCCCCAACGTCTTGCTGGTCGTCACCGACCAGCAGCGGTTCGACACCCTGGGATGCTACGGGAACCCCTACGTG
>CATLEJ010000049.1 GCA_949916125.1 uncultured Oscillospiraceae bacterium | reverse complement strand
CATTGAGTCCATGAAGTTCAACACCGCCATCGCCGCCATGATGACGCTGGTGGGCGACTTCCAGAAGAACGGCTGCTCCAAGGGGGACATGAAGACCCTGGTCACCCTGCTGTCCCCCTTCGCCCCCCACATCGCCGAGGAGCTGTGGGAGCTGCTGGGCGGCACGGGCTTCGTGTGCCAGCAGCCCTGGCCCGCCTATGACGAGAGCAAGACGGTGGCGGACACCGTCCAGATGGCGGTGCAGGTCAACGGCAAGGTGCGCGCCAACATCGTGGTCCCGGCGGACGCGGACAACGACGCCATCGTGGCCGCCGCCCAGGCCGATCCCAAGGTGCGGAAGTTCACTGACGGCATGGCCCTGGTCAAGACGATTGTGGTGCCTAAGCGGCTGGTGAACCTCATCGTGAAGCCCCAGTGAGGGGCGGTAACAGCATTTGCCAGCGTCAACCGCGAAATCCCCTATATTTTGCGGTTGACAAAGCGGAGGTTTTCCCATATAATAGTCCTGTTAAAGCCATAGCCAATGGCCCTTAAAGCGTCCTGGAAAAAGCCGGATGCCTCGGAGGGAGGGAAATCATAGATGTCCGAAGTTCATGTCCGCGAGGGCGAGTCTCTGGAGAACGCGCTGAAGCGTTTTAAGCGTAGCTGCGCCAAGTCCGGCGTGCTGGCCGAGGTGCGTAAGCGCGAGTACTACGACAGCCCCAGCGTCAAGCGCCGCAAAAAGAGCGAGGCCGCCCGCAAGAACCGTAAGAAGTTCTACTAAGACGGTGAGAAGAAAACAGCGTCCCGCCTGTGCGGGGCGCTGTTTTTATGAGAAGCGCGGAGCCGTCGTGAGCAGCACGGATGGAGCGGAGCGAAGGCAAAAGCCAAAGGCCCACAAAGTGGGGCTGGGTTTTGCCTGAGGCGCAGCGAAGCCGTGCGTCGCGAACAGGCGCAGCGTGACAATGAGAAGCGCGGAGCAGACGGCTGCGAGGACGCTTGGAGCGGAGCGAGGCTGAGCGGAGGGGCGCACTGTGCCCCGCAGACCAAGCCGAGACGGAGCGAAAGCGACCGAGCGGTCAGGCGGCTGCGCAGCGTGACAACGTCGGAGCAAGCTGCGTATCGCTCGTTTCCGGCTTTGCCGAAAACTCACTCACTGCGCTGCTCATCCTTTCCCCACAAAGCCAAAGGGCGGCTTTGCGGGGGCCCCAAAGAGAAGCGCGGAGCCGTCGTGACAACCAAAGGAGGAGCGCATATGGCCCAGCTCACCAAGACCGCAATGATGGACGCCCTGACCCGCCTGCTGGCCCAAATGCCCATGGAGCAGATCACGGTGCAGGCCGTTACGGCGGAGTGCGGCATCAGCCGCAACACCTTTTACTACCACTACGGCGACATATACGCCCTGCTGAAGGCGGTGCTCCAGCGGGATATGGATATGCTGCTGGCCCGGCGCAGGCCGGGGGAGCACGCCAGCGAGGGGCTGCGCCGCCTGTTTGAATACGTGTCCGCCCGGCAGCGGATGGTGCAGCACATCTACAGCGGCATGGGCCACGCCGCCCTGGAAGAGTACCTCATGGAGGCCACCCACGAGCTGTTCATGGCCTATCTCCGGGATGCGGCGGAGGGGTTGTCCCCGTCGGAGGAGGACCTGGAATTTATGTGCCGCTCCTACCAGTTTATGCTGCTGGGGATTCTCCTGGGCTGGGTGCGCCGGGGGATGAAGGGGGATCTGGCCAGCCTGCTGGAGCGGGCCCAGCGCCTGTTTTTCCACGGTACCCGACGGATCCTGAGGGAGAACAGCCAGTAAATGGGAAAACCGGCCCCACGGCAATGCCGCGGGGCCGGTTTTCCCCCCGGGCTCCCCTGTTCCGCCGGTTTTAGGCGCCCGGCTGCTATTGACACTAAAAGGCAGGAAATAGTATAATATAACGAAGCCCCCATTTACGGCTCCAAACTGACCGGCGCTTTTCCCTTGAGGCCGCATATCCTACCAAAATGTCGAAATGGAGACTGTCGATGAAAAAAACGCCAAACAAACAGAAAAAACGGAGAGATTTTTTCCTGCTTTTTTCTATTATTATCATCTTCAGTATTTTTGGGATGATTGTATTCACGGTGTCCCAAAGGATTTCTAAAGAGATGTCTGAGGCCGCAATCCAAAACCTGAGCGAGAGCCTGGACCTGATCGAGAGCACCATTGAGGCAATCCTGGGCAGCGAGGCGGAATTCCAGAAGCTCACCGCCCGGGAGGTCGCGCGGGTGGAGAACCCGGAGGAATACATCCGCACCTGTGAGAAAAACCAGACCATGTCGAAGCTGTCGCTGATCCTGTCGGGGAAGACGGAAGGGGTCTCCAATACCGGGGAGCGGTTTACCGAGGATGGCCTGGACTTTTCTGCGGGCGGGGAGGTGATGGGACTGCCGATCTCCCAATCCTACCTGAACTATATGGGGACATGGTCCTATACCATCAAATGCCCGGTGGAGCGGGATGGGCGGGAGATCGGCACCCTTTATGCCGAGTATGTTTACGACGCCATCGACCGGTCCCTGCCGGACGGGTTTTATAACAAGCAGGCGTCGCTGTATATCATGGACGCGGAGAGCCAGCGGTTTGTCCTGAAGCCCAAGGGGATGGGGCAGCGCAGCGCGGGCCATTTAAACCTGACCGATTTCTACCGGGCGAACAACATTCAGGACCCGGGGATTCGGGCGGATGTGGATGAGTGCCTGGCAGCCGGGCGGGATATTTTATTTTACCACGACATCCGGGACAAACAGGCCCTGAATTATATGTGGGCGGTCAATGACGGTACGGTTTTCCTGGTGGGCTATGTGCCGGTAGAGGCTATCCAGCAGGAGGGGAAGATCGTCAACCACAATATTTTGATTGTGGTCGCCTCCCTGCTCACCGCGTTTTTCCTGTGCATTGCCCTGTATTACATGAACTGGAGGCAGCAGGATAAGCTGCGCAGGGAGCAGGAGGCGGAGCGGAAGCTCCACAACCAGCAGCTGGCGGAGGCGCTGCGGGCCGCCCAGATTGCCAGCGAATCCAAAACAACGTTCCTGTCCAATATGTCCCACGACATCCGCACACCCATGAACGCCGTGCTGGGCTTTACGGCGCTGCTGGCCAAGGACGCGGAGAACCCGGCCAAGGTGCGGGAATACACCAGGAAGATCACGGCCTCCGGGCAGCATCTGCTCAGTCTGATCAACGATATCCTGGATATCTCCAAAATTGAGAGCGGGAAGGTCGTGCTCAATTTTGAGAAGTTCTCCCTCAACGACGTGATTTCCTCCGTGGACGCCATCATCCAGCCCATGGCCAAGGCCAGGGGACAGGAGTTCCACCTGGAGGTGACGGGCATCCGGCATGAGTACCTGGTGGGGGACGAGACCAGGATTAACCAGGTCCTGATCAACCTGCTGTCCAACGCCGTGAAGTATACGCCGGAGGGAGGCCGGATCTGGCTGCGCATCATCGGCCTGAAGCAGCGGTCCAGCCAGTATGAGCACATCCGCGTTGAGGTGGAGGACAACGGCTACGGCATGACCCCGGAGTATCTGGAGACCATCTTCGACGCCTTTACCCGGGCGGAGAACAGCACCACCAACAAGGTGCAGGGCACCGGCCTGGGCATGGCCATTACCAAAAGCATTGTGGAGCTCATGGGCGGAACCATCGAGGTGTTCAGCGAGGTAGACCGGGGGTCGCTCTTTCGGGTTGACCTGGAGCTGCGTGTGCATGAGGAAGATGCGGACCGGCAGTTCTGGGCGCGCCGGGGGATTTCCCACGCCCTGGTGGTGGGGAGCCGGGAGGGCCGGGAGGACGTTCTGGCCCTTATGGAGGACACAGGCGTGGAGGTGGACGCCGCAGGTTCGGCGGACGAGGCGCTGGAACGGCTGCGCGGCGGGGACTGCCAGCTGGTTTTGCTGGACTGGGAGGACTGCGGACCGCAGGCGGCCAAAGCGCTGCGGGAGGCCCTTCCGGGCTCGGCGCCTCTTGTGATTTTGGCGGAATTCGACGCAGAAGGGCTGGAGGAGGTTCTCCAACTCGGCTGCACGGACGTGCTCACCAAGCCGTTTTTCGTCTCGGCCCTCCGCGCAAAAATCGAGGGGCTGGGGGACGAGCCGGACGGGGGCCGCGGGCCGGAGCCGGAGGAGACCGGCAGCCTGGAGGGGATGCGCTTCCTTGCCGCGGAGGACAATGAGATCAACGCGGAAATTTTGACGGAGCTCCTGGAAATTGAGGGGGCCTCCTGCGAGATCGCGGCCAACGGCCAGCTGGCGGTGGAGCGGTTCCGGTGCTCGGAGCCGGGGGAGTTCGACGCGATCCTGATGGATGTGCAGATGCCGGTGATGAACGGACACGAGGCCGCAAAGGCCATCCGCGCCATGGAACGGGAGGACGCGGGGCGCATCCCCATCATTGCCATGACAGCCAATGCCTTTGCCGAGGACGAAAAGGCGGCGCTGGGCGCCGGTATGGACGCCCACGTGCCAAAACCCTTGAGCATGGAGCTTTTGAAAAAAGTAATCAAACAGTGCAGCAAACGGGGGGAAACGTGATGAAGCATAACGGGAAACGCAGATGGAGCGCCGCCTGTCTGGCGGTACTGGCAGTGCTGACGCTGGCATCCTGCCGCCAGGAAGATCCCAAAAACCTGATCTCCCCCGACGACGGGGAAAAGCGGGTGGTCAACCTGTTCAGCCCAATGGAAAAGATTGACCCTGACGCGGAAAACGTGGCGCGGACTGCGGCGGACCTGACGGTTGCGATGGCGGAGGAAGCGCTGGGCGTGACCATGGTGTACAGGACATATACGGCGGAAAACTATCAGGACAGGACCTATGATGAGGTGTGCCTGGACCGGGCCCGGAACAATATGGACGACCTGTATCTGCTCAACCCGGATGCCGTTCTGACGCTGGGCGCGGAGGGGGAGCTGAAAGACCTGTCGGGGCTGGACAGCGCGAAAAACCTGCGGGAAATTATCCTTACCGCCAACACGGTGGACGGGAAGCTGGTGGCCATCCCCCAGGAGGTGGTGGCCTACGGCCTGTTTATCAACCGGGATATGTTTGACCAGTACGGCCTCGACCTTCCGGAGACGCCGGAGGATTTCCTGGAGTGCTGCCGGGTGTTCCAGGAAAACGGGATTGAGACGCCCATCGGCGCCAACCGCTGGTGGCTGGAGACCTTTGTCTTTGCCCAGGCCTATGCCGACCTGTACAACGGCGGGAACACGCAGGCGGAGATCGAGGCCCTCAACAGCGGGGAGGCCAGGTACAGCGACTATATGCGCCCCGGCTTTGAGTTTTTGCAGACGCTGATCGACCGGGGCTATATCGACGCCTCGGAGGCCCTTGTCAGCGAGGCCATCGAGGCGGAGGGGCCTGATTTCCTGGCGGGGAAAACCCCCATTGTCATGGCCTACTGGGGCGCGGCGAACACGGAGACCGCCTACGGGAAGACCGACTTTAAAATGGAGGTCATCGGCTTCCCAAGCAGCCGGGGGCAGATGCCGGTGATGCCCATGACCGGATGGGCGGTGGGCGCCGAGGCGGAGCACGCGGAGGACGCGATGAAAATGCTTGACATCATCACCTCCGACGAGGCGCTGAAGGTGTATTCGGAGACCAACCGGGTCATTTCCCCCTCCAAAAATGTGAAGGTGGAATGCGTCCCCGCCTTGAAACCCCTGAACGACAGGATTGAGGAGGGCGTGTATGTCCTGGGCTCCAACGCGGGGATGGACGTGGAGCAGTGGGGGAATACCTGCCTGATCGTGCGGGAGCTGCTGGGCGGCGCGTCGGTGGACGAGTGTATGTCGGCGTTTGACGAATTGCAGGACGCCGCTTTGAAGCGGCCGTAGTATGGCCGCCTGCACGCTGCTGACAAACTAAAAAATATCTGGCAGGAAGGAACCCTTGGAGCGACTGTGGTTCTAAGGGTTCCTCTGGCCTGCGTGGATGAAAAGGATGCGCCGAGCAAAGGACTGCAAAAAGACATTCCTGTGCCCCGTAAGACGACCACCGGGAAATGAATATTCATTTGTACCCCAATTAAAAGAACCTCCCTGGGGCATATTTTTAGGGCGTCAACGGGGGTAAACATTCATTCACTTTGTCACAGCCTCCTTTTAATTTTTGCCATGCCGCTGTCTCGGCAAAAGAAGCTAACATACATATCTACATTGTGAGGCGTGCAGTCATGGAAAAAATACTGATTGTAGATGACAGTCTCTTGCAAGCAACGCAGCGAAAGGCAATGATAGAGGACGAATATGATGTTACCATTAAAGCAGATATTTGAAAAATAAACTTGGGAGGAACGATATGAGGTTATTCAACCTATTTGGACGGAAAACGGACGCGCCGCCTCAAAAGGCGGAACATGACGAGGACGAGCTGGAAATCTATTCGGGGATGCGGGTAGAGGTGACGGCCTTTGATGGCCGTATGCTCTTTGTGGCAAAGCTGATGGGGCTGCACGGGGATCAGGCGGAGCTCCATCAATATTCGGAAGCTACCATTTCCCAGGGGGAGGAGCCGTTTCCCGTTAGAATCCGCGGATACGTCGACCGGGATCGAAAGGCCGTCTACATGGAGGGCGTGATTGCGCCCTTGCCGCAGAACAAGTGGTCGGTCACGGAACTGAAAGTATGCCGGGTTGGAAATGACCGCGCTTTTTTCCGTCTTGACACCAACCTTGACGCCACCGCCACCATGTTCAGCGGTTTATCTATGGGGGAAAAACCATGCAAGCTGCTGAATATCAGCATAGGCGGGGCCTGCATCGGCTCGGAATCCAGATACCATGACGGCGATAAGTTTTTATTGAAGGTCAGGTTACTGGAGGACAGGCCGGAATCGGCGATGTTTACTCAGATTGTGCGTGTCATTGAAAAGGGGGACGCAGGGTTTGAATACGGGTGCCGTTTTTTGGAACTGACCGATGCCGATCAGGAGCAGATTACACAAAACATTTTCGCGGTACAAAGGCAAAAAAGAGGCCGTTCTTAACCCGCCGGCTGAAAAGGAACAGGGGATGGAAATGGGGATGTGCCCATCGTCATAGCCGGGGCGGTAAGCGGCTTCCACGGAGATCAAAATCTGAGCGCCATTCAGGAGTGCGGCTTGCCGCGCTCCTTTTGTGCTTGTGACCGGTTTTCTCTCCGCGCTGCCGCGGGCAGCGGATGCCGGGGAACACCTTCCGGCATTGTGAACGTTCAAGGTATGGCGTCTCTTGATCTGGACCTGGCGGACAGGCGGCCGGGGCGGGGGAACGCTTATCCTGCTGTGATCACAGGGAACCCCCCGCGCCGCCTCATTATTTTGCCGCCGTTAAAAAAACGACACTCCTTTAAAATCTGCCCCATTTCCCCGTGTCCGGCGGTCTGCTATGATGAATCCATCAAGCCGAGACCCACTCGGACACATTTCGGAAGGAGCAGTAGACATGAAAAAGCTGACAGCAATGATTCTGGCCCTGCTGATGACCCTCTCCCTGGCGTCGTGCAGCAGCGCGGGCAACCCCGGCAATGACAACCCCGGCACCCCCACCCAGGGCGGCGGCAGCCAGCAGGGCGGCGACGAAAAGCAGGACGATATCGTCCTGTGGACCCTGTCCAACGACCTGAAGCAGTTCGCCGAGCGGTATGAGACCGAAACCGGCAACCACGTGGAAGTGGTGGTGTTCGACTCCGCCGACTTCGAGACCAAGATCATGCAGACCCTGGGGGCCAAGAGCAAAGACCTGGACGTGTTCGTAGGCGAGCCCCAGATGCTGCCCAACTTCTATGAGGCCGGCTTCTGCGCCGACCTGAGCGCCCTGGACAGCGAGGTCAAAACCCGCCTGGTGGACTACACCTACGAGGCCGGCTGTGACGAGGACGGCGTGCTGCGGGCCATCAGCTATCAGGCCTGCCCCGGCTCCGTGATCTACCGCCGGGATCTGGCCAAGGAGGTCTTTGGCACCGACGACCCTGACGAGATCGCCAAGCACTTCTCCTCCTTTGAAGAGATCGAGAAGACCGCCGATACCCTCCAGGCCAAGGGCTACTGCGTCTTCGGCGACGAGGGCGCCCTGCGCTGGTTCTCCAACCGGGATCCCTGGGTCAAGGACGGCCAGATCATCATCAACCAGGACCGCCTGGACTACATGGACTGCGCCACCCACCTCTATCAGAACGACCAGGTCGCCTATGCCCTGGAGTGGTCCGCCCCCTGGTACGCCTCCATGGCCGGCCCCCTGCCCAAGATCAGCGAGGCGCAGAGCGGCGACGTCTGGGGCATGGACAAGGATCAGCTGATCAACGAGGGCGCCGCCGGCGGCGAGGGCATCACCCAGGTGTTCTCCTACGTCATGCCCTCCTGGGGCGCGCTCATCGTCCGCGACAACGCCGAGGGCAACAAGGGTAACTTCGGCGTCTGCTCCGGCCCGTGCTCCTTCTTCGGCGGCGGCACCTTCCTCACCGTCAACGAGTTCAGCCAGCACAAGCAGGCCGCCCAGAAGTTCATCGAGTTCTGCACCCTGAACGACGAGACCAGCCAGTGGTGGCTGGAGGCCTCCAACGGCGACGTGGTGAACAACAAGGCCGTGCTGGAGAACAACAAGGACTATCTGAACGAGTCCTTCGGCAACCAGAACACCTACGCCTTCTATCTCGCCGAGATGGAGAAGATCGACTTCAACCTCACCGGCTATGACGACGCCTGCAAGGACGCCTGGGGCAAGGCCATCACCGCCGTGAAGAAGGGCGAGCAGACCAAGGAGCAGGCCGTGCAGGAGTTCTACCAGAACGTCATCACCCAGTTCCCCGAGCTGTCCGTCCCCGCGGACTCTCCCTACTACAACGGCTGAGCCGCGATCAACTCAAACGGATTCCTCAATGCGCCCGGGGCGGAGCGGATCGCTCCACCCCGGGCGCGTTCAAAATTGGGTAAAGAAAGGTGGAGCGTCCATGGCAGTTCCGGCGACGGCGAGTGAGCGGCGGGCGGTCAAGTCCCCGAAGGGCGGTCTGGAGCGGCGCAACCGCTACGGCATCCTGTTTTGCCTGCCCTTTGTCCTCGCGTTTTTGGTGTTCAATATCTACCCCGTGTTCCGCACCTTCCAGATGAGCTTTATGAACTACAAGGGGTTCGGCAAGGAGACCTTCGTCTGGTTTGACAACTATGTCCGGGCGTTCAAGGATCCCCTGTTCCGGGACGCCTTTGGCAACACGCTGAAGATGTGGGGCGTGAACATTGTCCTCCAGCTGGGCCTGGCCCTGCTGCTGACCGTCATCTTCAACGACATCAAGTACCGCATGAAGGGGCTGGGCATCTTCCGGGCGCTGTTTTATCTGCCCAACCTCATCGCCTGCACCTCGGTGGCCTTCCTGTTCAAGACCCTGCTGGACTGGCGGTTCGGCTCCATCAACCAGATCCTGATGACCATGGGTGTGATCTCCCAGCCCATCAACTGGCTCACCGGCGAGGGCATGACCGCCCAGCTGGTGGTGGGCGTGGTGGGGGCCTGGATGTGGTTTGGCAACAGCTTCATCATGCTCATGGCGGGCGTACAGGGCATCGACAAGTCCTACTTTGAGGCGGCCACCATCGACGGCGCGGGCCGCTGGCAGATCTTTTCCAAGATCACCATGCCCCTGCTTCGGCCCATCATGCTGTACGTGGCGGTCACCAGCCTCATCGGCGGATTGCAGCTGTTCGACCTGCCCTACCTGCTGTCCGGCACCAAGGGCGAACCGGGCCGGGCGCTGTACACGTCGGTGTTCTACATCTACACCACCGCCTTTACCAACCACCAGATGGGGTACGCCGCCGCGCTGGCCTTCGTGCTGTTCCTGATCATCGCGGTGTTCTGCGGCATTGCCTTCAAGCTGATGAACCAAAAGGAGGACTGACTTCTTTTTCTTGAAAGAAAAAGAAGCAAAAAGAACTTTAATTCCGCCGACACGCGGCGATTGGAGGCGCGTTCTGCCCGTGAATGGAACGGAGTATTTATATGAAAGGTTGTTGAGACATGGACGCGAAATCCAAAAGCGTCAAAGCGCTGCTCTACCTGTTTCTGATCCTGCTCTCCACGCTGTGCTTCACCCCCTTTTGGCTGATGATCGTCAACGCCACCCGCACGGGCAATGAGATTATGACCGGCTTTTCCCTGCTGCCCGGCGGCAGTCTGGCGGAGAACTGGAAAATCGTCAGCGAAAACCTGAATCTGGGCCGGGGCTTTCTGAACAGCCTGTTCCTGGCGGTGTGCAATACGGCACTGGTGAGCTACTTCTCCGCCCTCACCGCCTACGGGCTGGCCTACTATAAATTCAAGGGCGCCAAGGTCATTTTCACCGCCCTGCTCATCTTCATGATGGTGCCCTCCCAGCTGAGTATGCTGGGCTTCTACGACCTGGTGAACCAGATGGGCCTCATCGACACCTATTGGCCGCTGATCCTGCCCTCCATCGCCAGCCCCGCCACGGTGTTCTTCCTGCGGCAGTACATCCTCTCCGTCATGCCCAAGGCCATCCTGGAGGCCCCCCGCATCGACGGGGCCAGCGAGTTCAAGATCTTCCACAAGATCGTCCTGCCCATCATGGCCCCCGGCATCGCCACCATGGCCATCGGCGCGTTCATCGGCAGCTGGAACAATTACCTGATCCCCATGCTGATCATCAATACGCCGGCAAAGCGCCCCCTGCCCGTGATGGTGGCGGAGCTGTCCGCCGTGCGGGACATCACCACCAACATGGGCGCCACCTATCTGGTGGTTGCCATCTCCGCGGTGCCCATTATGATCGCCTTCTGCTTCTTCTCCAAGTACATCATCAGCGGCATTTCCGCGGGCAGCGTCAAGGAGTAAGAAGCCCCCGCCCCGGAGGGGCGGGGACAGACGCACACGAATGCGGCATTTCTGCGGGCAGCGTGAAAGAATAAGGTTGTCATCCCCCTGACCGATATGATATGCTGGACACAAAGCAGATGACAGGAGGCCTTTGGGATGAAACGGCTGATATCCTCACTTTTGTGTTTCGCAATGCTTCTCGGCTCAGCCGGGTGCGCGGTGTCCGCGCCCCCGGCCGAGTCCCGTTCCGCTGAAACGGAACCGGTGACCCTGGACTGGTACGTCAATTACAGCTGGTACAACACCCCCTGGGGCGGCAACGCGGTGAGTGAAGCCATCACGGAGAAAACCGGGGTGGACATCCGCTTCATCTCCCCGGACGGCAGCGAGTCGGAGACGCTGGACGCCCTCATCGCCGGGGGCAGCCTGCCCGACCTGGTGACCCTGGGCTGGTGGGAGACCCAGCTGACCGAGATTATGGACGGGGGTATGGCCTACCCCCTGAATGAGCTGGCCGATCAGTACGACCCCTCCTTCTGGACGGTGGCCGACCAGCGGCGGCTGGCCTGGTACGCCCGGCCGGACGGCAATACCTACTGCTACCCCAACTCGTCCTACGCCCCGGAGGACTACCGGGGGGAGAACCGCATCGGCTCCAACCAGACCTTCCTGGTGCGCCAGGACATCTACGAGGCCATCGGCTCCCCGGACATGACCACCCCGGAGGGCTTCGCCGGCGCGGTGCGGGCGGCGGCGGAGCGGTTCCCCACCGTGGACGGCAAGCCCCTGATCCCCATCGGCGCCCACGAGTTCACCAACCGGGGGTGCGACTCCTTCGACCTGTTCCTCATGAACTTCCTGGCCATCCCCTACGAGAAGGACGGCCGGTTCTATGACCGCTACACCGATCCGGAGTACAAGCGCTGGCTGGCCATGTTCCGCCAGCTGGGGGAGGAGGGCCTGCTGGCCAACGACATCTTCATCGACAAGCGGGCCCAGATGGAGGAAAAGCTGGCGGAAGGGCGCTACTTCTGCATGATCTACCAGCGCACCGACCTGGCGGAGCAGCAGCGCGCCCTCTATGAAAAGGATCCGGGGGGCGCGTACATCGCCATCGACGGCCCCCGCAACGCAGGCGGCGATCCCCACACCCTCCCCGGCACCAGCATCAACGGCTGGACGGTGACCCTCATCTCCAAAAACTGCGCCCACCCGGACAAGGCCATCCAGCTGATGAGCTTCCTCATGGGAGAGGAGGGGCAGAAGCTCATCGCCCTGGGCATCGAGGGGGAGCACTACCAGATGGTGGACGGCCGGGCGGAGCTCACCGAGGAGGTCAAGCGGCTCATGCGGGAGGACTACCCCGCCTACGTGGCCCAGGTGGGGGCGGACGACACCTATTGGATGCTCCAGGACAACCGGATGCAGGCCCGGTGGAAGCCCCTGGACGACCCCGCCCTGCGGCAGATGGAGGAGTGGACCTATCCCTACACCTGCTATACCGGGCAGTACGACACCTCCTTTGTCTCCGGCAGCGAGGCGGACGCGGCGGACAAGCGCATTGCCGCCATCCACGGGGAGATGCTGCCCCAGCTGCTGCTGGCCCCCACCCAGGAGGAGTTCGAGTGGCAGTGGGAGCTGTACGTTTCCCTCCGGGAATCCAACGGCCTGGAGCTGGTGCTGGAGGAGAGCACCCGGCAGATGAACGAGGCCAAGGCCAAGCTGGGCCTGTCCTGAGCGGGGGGGACGCGCTATGAGAAACTGGTTTTCCCGCCTGAAGCTCAGCCGTCAGCTGGCGCTGGTGAGCTGCCTGTTCCTGCTGGTACCCATGCTGCTGCTGTGCTACACGGTGCTGCGGGGGCAGCACAACACCGCCATCCAGTCCCGACTCCGGGAGGCCCAGGATCGCTGCGCCCAGGCCCAGGCCCAAGTCCAGCGGACGGCGGAGCTGTGCAATATGTCCACCCAGGTGTTCCTGAACACCCCCACCCTGGTGGAGCATCTGCACCGGCTGAAGCTGGGCGCGCCGCCGGAGGCGGCGGAGCTGCTGGAGTTCTACCGAACCGACGTATCCAGCCTGGAGAAGATCACGCTGAGCAACCCGGAGCTCTATCAGATCCGGGTGTACGCCGAGGCGGACGGGATCAACGAGATGATCCCCATCCTCTACAGCCGGGGCCGGATGGAGCGGATGCCCTGGGCCGGGGAGGAGCTGGTCTCCGGCTCCTGGCACCTGGATTTTAACGACCAGCTTTTTGACAACTACCCTGTGACGCCCCACATCATGAGCCTGGTCACTGCCATTACCTCCAGCACCACCTCCGCCCGGGAGCGGGTGGGCGTGCTGGAGGTGGCGGTGCGCATGGACGAGGTGCTGCCCGAGCTGTTTGATCCCCGGCCCAGCGGCTGGATGGTGCTGGTGGACGGGGAGGGCGCCCTGCTGGCGGGGGAGCCCCCGGTGGGCTCGGAGGAGCTGTCCCGGTTGGCCCAGGCGCCCGACGGGTCGGAGTACACCCTGGCCGGACAGCGGGTGTTGGTGACCCGGGCCCCCCTCAAGGAGCTGGACTGCGTCTATCTCCAGGTCACCGGCCTGTCCGACCTGTACCGTCCCCTGGCGCTCCAATTTCTCTCCCTGCTGGCGGTGCTGCTGGCGGCTTTCGCGGTGATGACCTGGGCGGTGTCCCTGCTCACCCGGCGCATCCTGCGGGGCTTTTACGGGGCCTTCGACGGCCTGCGCGCCTTTGCCAACGGGGACATTGACGTCCGGGTGGAGGCGGAGGGCCGGGGCGAGGTGGCCGACTTCGCCCGGGAGACCGGGCGGCTGCTGGATCAGCTGCGCCGGCTCATGCGGGACAATTTAGAGCGGGAGGGCCAGATCCAGCGCACCGAGCTGCGGGCCCTCCAGAACCAGATCAACGCCCACTTCATCTACAACGTGCTGGAGGCCATCAAGATGATGGCGGAGATCGACGAGGAGTACGAGATCGCCGACGCGGTGACCACCCTGGGTAAGCTGCTGCGCTACAGCATGAAGCTGGAGGGCGGCGGGGTGCGCCTGGAGCGGGAGCTGGACTATATCAGAAACTACGTGGCGCTGATGAACCTGCGCTTCGACTATGTGATCGGCCTGGAGATCGATATACCTCTGGAACTGATGGGCCAGCCCATCCCCAAGGTGAGCCTCCAGCCCATTGTGGAGAACGCCGTCATCCACGGCGCGGCGGCGCTGGCCGCCGACAGCACCATCACCCTCACCGGGGCGCTGGATCGGGCGGCGGGCCGGTTCACCATCCGCATCGCCGACCAGGGCCGGGGGATGGGCCCGGAGGAGTTGGAGCGCCTGCGCCGGCAGATCGCCGGGGAGGAACCCACCCGCTCCTCCTCCGGCAACGGCATCGGCCTGAAAAACGTGCAGGATCGCATCCAGATGGCCTGCGGGTCGGAGTACGGCTTGGACGTGGAGTCCCAGCCGGGGGGCGGCACCGCCGTCACCGTGACCTTTCCATTTCAGGAAGCGACGGAGGGCAGCACATGAAAACAATCTTGATCGCTGAGGACGAAAAATTCATCCGCAAGGGCCTGGTCACCATGGTTCAGCGCTCCGGCATCCCCGTGGAGACGATTTTAGAGGCACGGGACGGCGAGGAGGTGCTGGAGCTGCTGCGCCAAAACCAGGTGGATCTGCTGATCACAGACATCCGTATGCCGAAAATGGACGGGATCGCGCTGGTCTCCCAGCTGGGAGATCTGGATCACCAGCACCATGGTGCTGGTGATCAGCGGCTACGACGACTTTTCCTACGCCGTGGAGATGCTGCGCAGCGGGGCGTTCGACTACCTGCTCAAGCCGGTGGAGCGGGAGCGGCTGTTCGAGGCCCTGGAAAAGCTGGAGGGCCAGTACCGCCAAAAACAGGATCAGCGGAAGGAGCAGGGACAGCGGCTCCTGCGCACCCTGCGCCACCTGATGCTGGAGCAGGACACCGGCAGCCCGGAGTGGCGGGAGCAGGCCCAACGCTGCCGGGACAGCTTTTTTCCCGGCCCCTATGTGGGCTTTTGTGCCGGGGACTGCCCCCGGCCCCTGCCGGAGGGTGTCCTCCGGCTCCACGCCGTGGGGATGGTCTTCCTCTACGCCGTGCCGCAGGGGGCGGCGGAGGAACTGGCGCCCCTTCTGCCCGCCCCGGTGGGGCGCAGCGGTGTATATGCCGGGCCGGAATCCCTCCACCTGTGCTACCGGCAGGCCCGCGCCGCTTGGCAGCGTTCCTTCTTCACTGGGGAGCCCTGCGGCGAGCTGCCGCCCCCGGCGTTCCGGCCCCTGTCCGTCACGGTGGAGCAGCTCGCCGGGCTGGCGGGGCTGTCCCGGGGTCAGGAGATCGTACAGCTCCTGAGCGGGGAGGGCGCCCGGGCCGCCCGGGGAGAGGTTGACCCGGAAGAGGTCGCGGGGCTGTGCGCCAGTTTTGCCCAGCGGCTGGGGAAGGATTACAGCCAGTTCATGGGCGAGGGGGAAGAGCCCCGCCGCTTTGCCGCCCTGTGGGATTTCCCGGACTGGGCGCAATATTTGGACGCCCTGGGCCAGTGGCTGGACGGATTCTGCGGCAGGACGGCCCAGGAGTTCGCCGACTATGAGAACAAGCAGAAGATCCGGCAGGCGGCCCAGTACATCCAGCAGCACTTTACCGAGCCGCTGAGCATGACGGTGGTGTCCAACCACGTGTCCATGAACTATTCCCTGTTCAGCCTGCTGTTCAAGCAGTATACCGGCGTCAATTTTTCCGGCTACCTCCAGGAGCTGCGCGTCAACGAGGCCAAGCGCCTGCTGGAGGAGACCGACTGGCGGGTGAACGAGATCTGCCGCAGGGCGGGCTTTTCCGACGACAAGCATTTCCTCAAGGTGTTCAAGGCGGCGGTGGGCTTCTCCCCCACGGAGTACCGCCGTGCCAAGGCCCCCGCCCGGAGGGACGGGGAATGACAACCAAGCGCCGCCCTTCGTCCGGTGACAGGACGGAGGGCGGCTTTTTGCTTCCCTGTAAAAAATGACACCATGCTAAAATCCGCCCGCTTTTCCGCCCGCCGGTATTCCTGTACAATACAGGCAATACCCAAGGAAAGGCGGCGGCGGATATGCGGCAGTTGACCTATTTGAACGAACAGGGCGAGTTTACCCTGCGGGATGCCCAGCGGTACGGGGAGATCTACTTCCCCCTGGTGAACGGGGGCGGGATGATGTCCAGCGTCACCCCCCTGCTGGCGGGGGACTGCAAGACCGGGCAGAACACCTTCCTCTTGGCCCCGGCCAGCGAGGACAGCCTGCGCTCCGGCCGGGACAGCCGGAACTTCTGGGTGCGGGCAAACGGAGGGGAGCCCTGGTCGGTGACGGGCCAGAGCGCCCCCCAGCAGGCCCGGCGCTTTGACCCGGACTGCGAGGAGGCCGTCCTCACCGGCGGGCTGCTGTGGCAGCGGATCACCCGGGAGAACCGGGCGCTGGGGCTGCGGGCCTCCACCCTCAGCTTTGTCCCCGCGGGGCAGGAGCGTATTGAGATCATGCAGGTCACCCTGACCAACACCGGGGACGGGCCGCTGGAGCTGTCCCCCACGGCGGCCATCCCCCTCTACGGGCGCTCCGCCGACAACCTTCGGGATCACCGGCACGTCACCAGCCTGCTCCACCGGGTGGAGCTGCGCCGCCACGGCCCCGACCTGGCCCCCACCCTCACCTTTGACGAGCGGGGCCACCAGCCGGGGCGGGTGACCTATCGGGTGTGGGGCGGGGACGAGACCGGCGCGCCCCCCCAGGGCTTCCTGGCTCTGGCGAAGGACTTCGTGGGGGAGGGCAGCTGGGACTGGCCCGAGGCGGTGGCGCGCCCCCGGCCTGAGAGCTGGCTCCGCGCCGGGGACAGCGCCCAGGGGGGCGAGATGGCGGCGGCGCTGTTCTTCCCCACGGTGACCCTGGGCCCCGGCGAGCGCCGCCGGTATCAGATCGTGCTGGCCATCGACGACAGCCCCGCCCCCTACCTCACCCCCGACGGGGTGGACGCCGCCCTGGAGCGGACGAAGGCGTGGTGGCAGGGGCAGGTAGGCCAGACCTTCCGCACCGGGGACGCCCGGTTCGATGCCTGGATGCGCTGGGTGGCCGTACAGCCCGTGCTGCGGCGGATCTGTGGGTGCAGCTTCCTGCCCCACCACGACTACGGCCGGGGAGGCCGGGGCTGGCGGGATCTGTGGCAGGACAGCCTGGCCCTGCTGCTCACCGATCCCGGCGGGGTGCGGGAGGATCTGCTCAGCTACTTCGCCGGGGTGCGCACCGACGGCACCAACGCCACCATCATCGGCGCCGCGCCGGGGGAGTTCAAGGCGGATCGGAACGGCATCCCCCGGGTGTGGATGGATCACGGCTTCTGGCCCCTGCTCACCGTGGCCCTCTATCTGGACGAGACGGGGGACGACGGATTCCTCCTGGAGGAGCGCCCCTATTTTGCCGACGAGCTGCCCTGGCGGGGGGAGTGGGCGCGCAGCGCGCCCCCGGAGGGCCCCCGCACGGGCACAGTGCTGGAGCATCTGCTGGTGCAGCTTACCGCCGCCTTCTTCGACGTGGGGGAGCACGGCCATATGCGCCTGCGGGGGGCGGACTGGAACGACGGGCTGGA
>CATLEJ010000048.1 GCA_949916125.1 uncultured Oscillospiraceae bacterium | reverse complement strand
TGCTGGGCCTGTCCATCTGCACCAACTGGTTCCCCACTAAAAAGGGCGTGGTCATGGGCTTTACCACCATCGGCATGAACCTGGCCAGCGCGCTCATCAGCCAGATCCTGAACCAGCTCAGCGAGCACTTCAATATCGCCATCGCCATCTCCATTATGGGCGGCGTGATCATCCTGGTGGCTGTCCTGACCCAGATCTTCATCAAGGAAACCCCGGAGGAAGCGGGCTGCTATCCGGACAACGACCCCTATGTGGCGGAGCTGCTGAAGCGGCAGGACTCGGAGCAGGGCGAAGTGAGCACCGTCACCTACGCGGACGCGCTGAAGAACCCCAAGACCTGGGTGTTCGGCGTGGCCTACGGCTTCTTCGGCCTGGCCACCGTGGGCATCATGTCCCAGCTGGTGGGCTTCTTCCAGGCCACCAAGGGCTATGACTTCCAGGCCGCCCTGAATGTGGTCACCATTGCCGCCGTCATCGGCATTGTGGGCTCCGTCCTGTGGGGTATCGTGGACCAGAAGATCGGCACCAAGAAAACCTCCCTCATCTTCGGCGTCTGGTACTGCATCGGCATCCTCCTGCTGCTGAGCAGCAACACCATCGTCATGTGGCTCGGCATCGTCATGCTGGGCGCCGGCATCGGCGGCAACGGCAACTTCCCGCCCTCCATGGCCGCCCTGATCTACGGCCGCAGGGACTTTCCCATCTGCTACAGCGTGATGAACACCATCGTGGGCGTTGTCCGCTCCCTGTCCTTTGGTGTCCTTGCCATCCTGCGCTCCATCTCCGAGGGCTACACCCTGCCCTATGTGGTGTTCGCCATCATCGCCCTGGTGGGCGGCCTCATGGTCATCTTTGTCAACGTGGTGCCCGCCGTGGATGTGGACGGCAATCCATAAGCAAATACTCCTCATCAATAATAGAAAAAGCCTGGAGGAAACGGCCGGCGCCGTCCCTCCGGGCTTTCTTATCCTGCCGGGCAGAAAAAACGCCCGCGGACAAATCAGCCGGTTTGTCCGCGGGCGCTTTGAAAACAACCAGCCCGCTGTTACGCGAAAAGGTTCCTGGGGTTTGCCCGCAAAAGCGCGTCAATTTGCTCGTCATTCATGCCGCGCCGCTTCAGCCCGGGCAGCACCTTCGCGCCGATGGTGCGGATATTGGCGTCCTTGAGGGACTCCTGCATCAGCTCCGTCATAATGATCGGCCGCCCCAGGTTGACATTGACGGAGTCGTGGCCCAGCAGGATCCTGCCGCCATACCCCTTGTCCACCAGCGCTTTGATGAGGTCCATCCGCTCCTCGTCGGTGGGGGTGTGGAACAGCTCGCCCTGGAGGCCGAAGCGGTCCAGATTGACGTACACCCCCCGCTTCAGCACCTCCTCGTGGTAGGAGACGTCCGTATTCCCGCACATATGGCCGATGGCGATCTTACCCGGATCGGCGCCGTTGGCGATGAGCAGATCCGCCTGCTGGGGGCCCATGGTTCCCCGCTGGGTGTGGGTAATGATCACCACCCCGGTCTCCTTTTGCACACGGGCCGCCGCCTTGAAGAAGATCTCCTCCATCGGCGTGATCTGCTGATAGCTGCTGGCCAGCTTGATGACCCCGGCCTTGATGCCGGTGCCCTCAATGCCCCGGGTCACCTCGGCCAGCATCATCTCGTAGATCTCCTGCCCGATGTCCGCAAAGCCCTTCCGGAAATTCCAGTAGGCAAAGGAGCTCTCCGCCTCAAAGTAATAGCCAGTGGAGCAGATGATCCGCATCCCGGTCATGTCGGCCACCTTCTGGAGGAAGCGGACGTTCCGCCCGCACTCGTTGGTGGTGGCGTCCACAATGGTTTCAATCCCGTAGGCCCGGGCGTCCTCTACGGCTTTCACGCAGGCGTCCAGGTACTCCGGTCCCCGGAATCCCCCCAGCGTGGCGTCGCCCTGGAAGCCGCAGTAGCCAAACAGGAAATGCTCGTGCATCAGGGTGCGCCCAAGACACTCCGGGTTGATTGGCCCTGAGACAGTGTTCACATATCGCATGATGTAGAACCTCCCCTCAGAAGCGGTCAGAATTTGTGGTGGAGCTTCAGGATCTCGATCAGCATCTTATCGCGGTACTTTGCGATCTCCGGGTTGGTATGGCCCACCTCGTCCGGGAAGTTTTTCATCATCTCGTCCACGGAGGCCTGGGCGATCTCGCCGTACTTCTCGTTGGGCATATGCTTCCAGTCCGCCATGTCGGCCAGCCACACGTCGCCGCCGGTGCCCAGCATGGCCATCATCCCCTTCAGGCCGCCGGGATTGCCCAGCTGCATGATCATATTGTGGCCGAAAATCGCCCAGCGGATGCCGGGGCCGAAGGTCAGGGCCTTGTCCGCGTCCTCGGCGGTGCACACGCCCCGCATCACCAGGTCGATCATCTCGCGGTAGACGGCCAGCTGCAGCCGGTTGGCGATGTACCCCGGGCACTCCCGGTTCAGCACCACGGCCTCCTTCCCGATGGACTGGTAGAACGCCTTGGCAAGCTGCACGTTGCTCTGGTCGGTCTTGCCGCTGTAGGTGATCTCCACCAGCGGGATCAGGTGGGGCGGGTTGTAGGGGTGCCCGCCCACGCAGCGCTCGGGGTGGACGGCGTGGGCCGTCACATCGGAGATCAGCAGGCCGGAGGAGCTGCTGGCATAGATGGCGTCCACCGGGGCCGCGGCCTCAATCTCCGCCAAAATGCTCTGCTTGATGGGCAGGCGCTCCGGGCCGTTTTCCTGGATGAACTGGGCGTCCTTCACCGCCTCCGCGATGCTGGTGGTGTAGGAGATGCGGCTTTTGATAGACTCCACCTGATCCGCCTGGATGGCCCCAAACTCCAGCAGGGAGTCGATGTTGCGCCCAATGTTTTTGACGCAGTTGTCGATCTGCTCCTGGTTGATATCATACTGCCAGACCTTCAGCCCCCGCATGGCGAACAGCAGCGTCCAGCTGGATCCGATCACGCCGCCGCCGATGGACGCTACGCACTTCATGTCCTCAAGCCTCATGATAATTCCTCCTTATTGTAATTGAAACGCTGTAATTGTGCTATATTTCAGTATAAACATAGTATATCAATAAGGTCCTGCATCAGGCAAGTGGATTTGGCGTCACAGCTATTCGTTGTGGGATGGCGGCTATGCCGAACCGGCATTACACCATCCCGATCGGGATTCTGCCCCCTGTTCCCTCCCCATTTTCAGCTTCATTTTTAAAGGCTGATCCAGTCATTCGACGGCGCGGTCATATGTAAGCGCCAAATCAGTCGGCCCAATAAGTATTCCACGCCTTACCCTTTTCATATCACACCCAGCTTTCGATCATCACTTTTGCGCCGTCCACGCTGCCGCCCCAAATGGCAAGCCCGCGCGGGAATAAAATATAATTAATTTTGCCATTCCCCCTACCTTCCTTTCCCACCTTGTTACATTCCAAAATGCCCGGCGATCTCCGCCATCCGGCCGCTCTGGTTGACATGGAAGGGGCACCGGCTGTCGCAGTGGCCGCAGGAGATACAGTCCCCCGCGTGAAGCTCCAGCTTACGGTAGTGATCCGCCGCCAAGGCGTCCCCGGCCCTGGCCAGGTCGTAGTATTTGTTGATGAGGGCGATGTCCAGCCCCTTGGGACAGGGATGGCAGTGGGCACAGTATACGCACCGGCCTTCCGCCTCCGCCGGTGCGAAGGTGCTGATGGCGGAGTAGTCCCGCTCCTCGGTTGAGGCGCTCAGATAGGCCAGTACCCGGTTCAGGTCTGTCCTGTTCCGAATACCGGGCAGGACGTTCAAAACCCCTGGCTTATCCAGGGCGTACTGGATGCACTGGCTCTCTGTCAGGGCCTGACCGAAGGGCGACAGCCGCTCGTCCAGCAGCTGCCCGCCCCCGAAGGGCTTCATGACGGTGATCCCCACCCGCTCCGCCTGACAGCGGCGGTACAGGGCCTCCCGCTCATCCATCCCGCCGTAGGCGTAGTCCCCCCGACGGTAGTCGTAGGCGGGGTTGATGCTGAACATGACCACGTCCAGAATCCCCATATCCAGCAGCTTGTTCACGATGGCCGGCGTGTGGGAGGACAGCCCGATGTGGCGGACCACCCCCTCCTCCTTCAGCGTTTGGATATAGGCGAGGGCGCCGGAGCTGATGTATTTCTCCAGGTCGGCAGTCTGGTCGATGCAGTGGATAAACCCGAAGTCGATATAATCCGTATCCAGCTCACGCAGCAGCCAGTCCATGCCCCGCCGAATCCGCCGCGCATCCGTGGTCCAGCCGTATTGGCGGTCGGAGTAGTCCGCGCCAAAGTGCATTTGCAGATACACCTGCTCCCGGCGTCCGGCAAAAGCGGCCCGATAGCTTTTGAAGGCCGCGGCCTCGGAGACCGCCATATCAAAGTAGTTGACGCCATGCTCTATCGCGGCAAGGACTGTCTCCGCCCCTGCCTCTTCCCCGGCCTGATGGAGCCCTGACCCTCCAAACCCGATCACGCTGATTTCTTCTGCCCCTTTCGGAAGCCTGCGGTATTCCATTGCTGTTCCCTCCTTATTGCTTCTCAAACTCCTTCGCCACATCCACCAGCAGATCCCGGATGTGGAGGTGCTGGGGGCAGGCTTTTTCGCACTTGCCGCACTTGATGCAGTCGCCGGCCTTGCCGCCCTGCTTGGTGTGGACCTCGTTGTAATAATAGTCGGCGTTCCAGTCGTGATAGATCATCTTCGTGTTCATCACCGCGAACAGATCCGGGATGGAGATTTTCTGCGGGCAGCCCTCCACGCAGTACCGGCAGGCGGTGCAGGGGATCAGATTCATGGAGCGGAAAATCTCCTGGACTTTGCCCACGGCCTCCAGCTCCTTCTCGTTCAAAGGCTGGAAGTCCTTCATATAGCTGAGGTTGTCCTTCATCTGCTCCAAGCTGCTCATGCCGGAGAGTACCATCAGCATCCCCTCAAACCCGGCGGCAAAGCGGATGGCATAGCTGGCGGGGCTGGCATTACCCAGCGCCTTGAAAACCTCCATAGCTTTCTCCGGGAGATTCACCAGATTGCCGCCCTTCACCGGCTCCATGACGATCACAGGTTTGTTGAACCTCCGGCAGACCTCATAACACTTCCGGCTTTCCACGGCGGGATCATCGTAGTCCACATAGTTGAACTGGATCTGCACCACCTCCACCTGGGGGTACTCGCTGAGGATCTGCTCCAGCACCTCCGCCCGGTCGTGGAAGGAGATGCCGAAGTGCCGGATCTTTCCCTCCGCTTTCAGTTCCAGCGCCGTCTCATAGGCCCGGCACTTTTTGAAAAAGGCGAAATTCTCAGCGCCCTGGGCGTGCATCAGGTAGAAGTCGAAATAATCCACGCCGCAGGCCTCCAGTTGGCTCTGGAACAGGGGACGTATGTCGGCTTCGGTCTTGAACAGATAGCCGGACAGCTTAGTGGTGAGAACGTAGCGATCCCGGGGATAGCGGCTGGTGAGGCACTCACGCAGGGCGGGTTCACTTTTTCCGTTCAGGTAGCCGTGGGCGGTGTCGAAGTAGTTGAAGCCCGCCTCCAAAAAAGCGTCCACCATCCGGCAGGTCTGGGGTATGTCCACCTCGCCGTCCTTCATAGGCAGGCGCATAGCGCCAAAGCCAAAATTCTTTTTGATCCGCTCCATCGTCAATCGTCCTCCTTTTTCCATTTCAATATTCCGGTTTTCAGCGCGTCCTCATATCTGCTGATTTTGTAATTCAGGCGATCCAGCGTCCCGGCGATCTGCCGCTGCCGCTCCAGCAAAACCTCCCGCTGTCCTTGCAGCAGGGCGAGGCGGTCTTTGATGGTTCCGTCTCCCAGGCGGGAGAGACGCACATATTCCGAAATCGCCTCCACGGACAGTCCGGCGCTCCTCATGCACAGCGCCAGTTCCACCCAGGCCAGATCCTCCTCCCGGTAGTCCCGGATGCCCCCGGCGGTGCGGGTGACGGGTGGGATCATGCCCGCTCGCTCATAATAGCGAAGGGCATCTTGGGTGACACAGTATTTTTCGCTTACTTCCTTGATGGTGATGACCGCCACGCTCCCTTCCGATGTAGTGATAGTCCTATTATAATAGTTGGAGTCAACTCCAAGTCAAGCGCAAATTCAAAAAAACCTCTGCCCTTGAACCGCCCTCTGATTCCGGATAAAATAAAATCAAGAAATTTTCTGCCTCACCCGCACATTTTCCCGTTCCAGCCGTTATACACAATAAGCACCGCGAAAGGGGGGATCTCCGTGGCCATCGACCTTGAGGATCAGTACGACAAAATCTACCGCTACTGCTACTACCGCCTCCGGGATCGGGAGCGGGCGGAGGACGTGACCCAGGAGACCTTCCTGCGCTGGTTCGCCAGCGACACCTACCGGGACAGGAACCAGCTTCTCCAGTACCTGTATACCGTGGCCGGTCACCTGTGTACGGACGAGTTCCGCCGCCCAATCTCCCTGCCCCTCCCGGAGGACGTGCCGGACAGAGAAACCGACCCCCTGCTGTCCATCGCCCTGCGGGCCGAACTGGACAAGCTGGCCCCCGGCGACCGGGAGCTGCTCCTGCTGCGGTGCGTCAACGGGGAGCCCATGGCGGTGCTGTCCAGGCTGTACGGCCAGTCCCGGTTCGCCCTGCGGCGGCGGCTGAACGGCATCTTGAAAACGCTGAGAGACGCTTTGCAATGAACGGAGGGAAGCAGATGGACAAAAAACTGAAGCAGGCGCTGGCTGAGGCATACCGCGCCCCGGCCCCGGAGCGCAAGGCCGCCTTCCTGAAACAGCACCGCCGCCGGGAGCTGTGCCGCTGGGAACTGGTGGCCATCCAGATCCGGTATATTCGCTGGTGGGTGTGGGCCGTGTCGCTGGCGCTGTTCGGGGGCATCCTCTGGATGGCCTCCCCGGCGCGGGGGATGGGCGGGTGGTATGCCGCCGCCTTGACCCCCTTCCTGGCCCTGCTGGCGGTGATGGAAAACGGGCGGGCCCGGGCCTGTCAGATGGAAGAGCTGGAGCTGGCCTGCCGCATGGCCCGGCATAGCGTGGTGCTGGCCCGGATGGTGGTGCTGGGGCTGTTCCACCTGATCCTGCTGGCCGGGCTGACGCCCCCGCTGGCGGCCTGGGGTGCGGTGGGGATAGCCCGGACGGGGGTGTATCTGCTGACCCCCTATCTGCTCACGGCGGCGCTGGGGATGGAGCTGACCCGCCGGGTGCGGGGCCGGGAGTGCCTGCCGGCCTGCGGCGGCGCGGCGGTGCTGGTGAGTATGCTGGGCGTATGTTTGATAAACTTCCGGCCTGAGCTGTACCAGCCCGAACACCTGCCCCTGTGGGGATCGGCGCTGGCGCTGGCGACCCTTGCCGCCGGGGCGGAGATCATCCTGAGCTGGAAAGAGAGGGAACTGCAATGGAATTGACGGTACGGGAACTGACCAAGCAGTACAAGGACAAGCGGGCGGTGGACGGGGTGTCCCTGCGGCTCACCGAGGGCATCAACGGCCTGCTGGGGGCCAACGGGGCGGGGAAAACCACCCTCATGCGGATGCTGTGCGGCATTTTGAAGCCCACGGCGGGGAGCGTATCCCTGGACGGGGTGGACGTGTCCAGCGAGGACTACCGGGCGGTGCTGGGCTACCTGCCCCAGGACTTCGGCTACTACCCCGACTTCACGGGGCTGGACTTTCTGCTGTACCTGGCGGCGCTGAAGGGGCTGTCCCGGCCCCACGCGAAACGGAAGGCGGCGGAGCTGCTGGAGCTGGTGTCGCTGGCGGACGTGGGCAAGAAGAGGATCAAGACCTACTCCGGCGGCATGAAGCAGCGGCTGGGCATTGCCCAGGCCCTGCTCAACGACCCCCGGCTGCTCATTGTGGACGAGCCCACGGCGGGGCTGGATCCCAAGGAGCGGGTGAAGTTCCGCAGCCTCATCGCCGGGCTGGGGCAGGACACCATCGTGCTGCTGTCCACCCATATCGTGTCCGACGTGGAGAAGATCGCCGATCATATGCTGATGATGTCCGACGGCAGGATCATCCTGGACGAGCCCTGGGACAAGTCCCGCACCGATCTGGAGCAGCTCTACATGGAGGAATTCGGAGGGGACGGGGAATGAAAAATTTTTGGACGCTGTTCCGCTATGAGATGAGGAAACTATGGAAGCGGCCCATGACCTGGATCGCGGTGCTGGTGTTCTCGGCGGGCTTCGTGTATTACGCACCTATCCCGCTCTATAACTATGGGCATACCTACACGTACACACAGCCCGACGGCGCCACCATCAGCCGGGAGTTCACAGCGGAGGAGCAGGACAGGTTCATGCTGGAATCCCCCCGGCTGCTCAGCGGCCAGGTGATGGACGAGGAATTTTTCGCCAAGGCGGAGGAACATATCCCCGCCCGTTTGGAGGATGTCGATATTGCGAAGGCCGAGGATCTTGACCGGGCATCGGAGAATCAGGAGGCCAGAGATGGCTACTTTTTCCTGGTGGATCCCACCTACTATGGGGCCTATCAGCTGGCGAGCATCAAGGACTGGTATCTCCACCGCCCGGATCGAATTGAATGGGATGTGGAAAATAACTGGAAAAATTACATGACCGACAGGGAGATCTCCTACTGGCTGGACTGGGAGACGCAGATCGAACAGCCCTTCCTCTACGAACCCACCGACGCCCCCAACCGCCTGTTCGACGTACTGGGCACCATGGGCATTTTCATCCCCGTGCTGGTGGCGCTGTGCGTGTGCGACCTGTTCTCCCAGGAGCGCCGCGCCCGCACCTATCCCCAGATCTTCACCAGCAGGCAGGGGCGGAAGTGCCTGTTCCTGGCGAAGATTTTGGCCGGGGGCGCGACCTCCATGCTGGCGGCGGCCATCGCCGTGGGGGCGGTGATCGGCTCCAGCCTGATCCGTTACGGTGCCTGGGGCTGGGGCGCGGCCATCCAGCTGTGCCGCTATGTGCTCAACTGCTCCTTCCCCATCACCGCGTGGCAGGGCATCCTCATTCTGACGGGGATGATCCTGGTATACGCCCTGCTGTGCGGGGCGCTGATCTCGGTGGTGTCTATGTGGAGCGGCAGCGGCGTGGCCGCGCTGGCGGTGGGGGCGGCGCTGGTGGGGGGACAGATGTTGCTGGTTCAGATGCAGTCGGCCCTGAGCGCGTTTTTGACGCTGCCGTTTGTGACCGCTGCGCTGTACTATCTGCCCATGGGACTGGTGAGCGCCGCCGCGCTGACCCCCCACCCGCTGAAATACTTTTTCGGCCTCCCGCTCAACCTGATCCAGGCCGGGGTGCTGGTGTACCTTGCCGTCGCGGCGGCGCTGTCGGCGGTGTGCTGGCTGGGCTGGCGGCGGCAGGCCGTCGGCGGCGCGTGATGGGAGGGTGGACATGAAAAATTTTGGAACGCTGTTTGGCTATGAGCTGAAGAAAATCTGGATGCGGCCCATGACCTGGGCGGCGGTACTGGTGTTCTGCGCGGCCTTTATCGCCGTCACAGTGCAGCCGTTTTTCCGCTCCGGCGGCGCAACCTTCACGGCAGTGGACGCCGATGGCAAAGAGATCAGCCAATTCCTCACCGCGGGGGAGCAGTACCGCCTCCGGGTGGAGGGGGCCCGGGCCCTCAGCGGCCGGCCCATGGACGAGGCGTTTTTCCGAACCGCCCGGGAGACCATCCCCCTGGATCGGGAGCGCTTTGAGAAGGATGGCTATTTCTACCTGATCGACCCCAGCTATTGCGATTTCTACACCGAGTTCGGCGAGTGGCTGAACGATACGGCGGAGCATTATTATACCGCCCGTCAAAATGGCCGGGAGCAGTCCTGGCAGCGGCTGACGGCGGAGGACGCCGCCTATTGGCGGGAGCTGGAGGCGCGGGTGGAAAAGCCCTTCGTCTACCGGCCCGTGCTGGGCCCCAGGATGCTGATGAATATGCTGGGCAGCGCCGGGTTGGAGCTGTTCCTGCCCCTGCTGGTGGGCCTGTGCCTGTGCGACCTGTACGCCCAGGAGCGCCGCACCCGGGCCGGGGCGCTGATCTTCAGCAGCCCCCGGGGGAGGCGCTGCCTGTACCTGGCCAAGACGCTGGCCGGGGCGGTGTCGGCGGTGGCGGTAACGCTGGTTGTTGTGGCGGCGGGAGGGCTGGCCAACCTGCTCTTTTACGGCCCCTATGGCTACGACGGGGCGATCCAGATCTCCCCCTGGCTGTGGCACAGCAGCCTGCCCATCACCATGGGACAGGGGATCCTGATCCTGCTGGGGCTTCTGCTGGCCTACGCCCTGGTGTGCGGGGCGGCCACGGCCCTGGCGTCCGTCTGGAGCGGGAGCGGCACGGCCGCCATGGCCATCTCGGTGGGCGTGATGATCGCGGCCATGACGCTGGATCGGACGCAGACGGGGTGGTGGGAGTTCATGCCCGCCAACCTGGTGGACGAGCGGGGGCTGAACAGCCTTCAGGTGACGCGCCTGTTCGGCGTACAGCTCAATATCCTCCAGTCCGGTTTCCTTCTGTACCTGCTCCTGGCGCTGGCGCTGGCCGCCCTGTGCCGGCTGGGCTGGCTGCGGAGCGCGGCGGGAAATCCATAGCGCCGTGGATACCCTCTATCTCTCTCCGCCCCTGCTCCCGGAACGCCCATACCGCGCCCTGGTGAAGGATGACAAGCTTCAGGCCGACAAAGCGTGCGTCCTTACCAATACCAGCGAGGAGGCCCTGCGGGTGGTGGGGCTTCTCATAAGGCAGAGAAGGTCAGGCCCAAACAAGACCCATACCAGAAATTTTTGCGGAAGTACCGGGTTGATTTGCCCGGTACTTCCGCAATCTTTCTCTGGATTTTTTACATTGTCTGGGCGACGAAGCCGTTCTGGATGCCGGCGGATACCCCAAAGAACCGGCTTAGAACGGTATCTGCTCAGTGGAGGCGCCGATGTTCGGCCCGGCTATGGGCGCTTTTTGCCGGTATCCTACGGCTTCATAGCCTGATTTCCTAAGACTGGGCGCCTGCCCGGTGGTTGGGCCAATCTCCTACTTCTGGTTTCCCAAGCATCATAGGCGTATGCTAAAACTCATAGAAAAAGTGATCTGCCCGCTGCTGCTGTTGGCTGTTAAGGATAGCGTCACTATTGAGCCGTCTGTTCCTCAGTGTCTTGTCGTTTCCTAAAAGAGCGCAGTACAGTACGTCTAATACATACAGGAACATCAAGTTATTGGAGTTGGCCAAAGAATTTTGCGTGGTGATTTTATCGCTGATGATGAATTTATAATCCACCAGGTTCCCCAGCTTGGGGGAATCATAGCTGGTGATGGTGACAAGTTTGGCGCCCCGCTCCTTACAGGCGGAAACGGCCTGGTAGAGGTCGGGAATCAGGAGAGATGGGGCAACTGCGATGATCAGATCCTCCGGCCCTACGGTGGACGCGAAGATCCGGGCACGGCCCAAACTGTCGGTGGCCTGGGCAAACAGCCCCAGCATACTCAGTTTCAATTCAAACTCATGGGATACCAGCGAGGTTTGAGGGAGGGAAAAAATAAAGATATGCTCGGCGCGGCGGATGGCGTCGGCCGCTTGGACCACGCAGCTTTCATCCAACAGAGCGGTCGTGTTCATAAGCATATTGCGGTAGTCTGCGCATACTGAGGCCACAAAACCGCCTTGGGCGCCGCCGGACGGATCCTGCATAGAGTTATAAAAATTTTCCTGGGCAAGGGCAACCTTAAAGCTGTTAAACCCTTTAAACCCAATTTTTTTACAAAACCGGTTAATACTCGCCTCAGAGGTATTCGTATTCTGAGCGATGTTGGTGATCGTGCTGGAAACCACCGCATCAGTGTTATGGATTACATATTGCGCAATCTCGTTCTCACTGACAGTCAGGTTTTGCTGCATGGCGACGATTTTGGCAATGACAGGGGAATACAAAGGCTCTCATCCTTTCGGCAAGGTGCCGTTGTGATAGATCAGTTTAATCCTGTATCATGTTTCTTTTGCGGATATTATATCATACCCGGGAAAAAAAGCAAGTTTGCGCAGAAAAATCAAAAACTTTCAAAAATTATAAAAATATTTTTCAAAGCTATTGACAGTTTTTGAATGTTATGCTATTCTTTACAACAGAAGGGACATATCGCCCAAAAATTTGGGCAAATTGCGAATGGACAGCTGCCACTTTCAAGCCCTGCTGTCCATCCAGCGGAGACATGGGGGCGGCAAAATGGAACAATTCGACATCATCATCGTCGGCGGAGGGGTATCCGGATGCTGCGCCGCTTTGGCGGCGGCCCGGCAGGGCGCTTCCGTGCTGGTAGCAGAGCGGGACGGCTACTTGGGCGGAGCCCTGACCGGCTGCGGCGTCGGCCCCATGATGACATTCCACGCCGGGGACAAACAGGTCATCCGAGGAATCATGGAGGAACTGGTGGCGGAGCTGGTTCGAAGGGGGCAATCCCCAGGCCATGTGCCCGACACGAAACAGTATTGCAGCACGGTCACACCGTTTGATGCAGAGGGATTGAAACTACTTCTGGATGAAAAGCTCCGCCAGGCAGGCTGCAAAATTCTGTTCCATACGTTCTTGGGCGCCGTGGAGACGACAGGGAACGAGATAACGGCCATAACCATCTGCAATAAGGACGGCCTGACGAAGCTCTTCTCCAAGGTCTACATTGACGCCACCGGGGACGGGGACCTGGCCGCGTGGGCAGGCGCCCCCATGACAAAGGGCCGTCCGGAAGACGGGGCCGCACAGCCAATGACCATGAAAATGAAGTATTGCAATGTAAACACCGTCCAGCTCAAGCAGTACGTTTTGGGGCACTCGGAGCTTTTCCCGACGCTGGCCCCCCACCTGGATCTCTTTCAGCGGGACATTCCCTTTGACCTGGAGGGCTTTGATCGGGAATTCAAAGCAGAGAAAGCTGCGGGACGGCTGTCCATCCGCCGGGAAAATGTACTGATGTTCGGGACTGGCCGCCCTGGGGAGTACATCATCAATACCACCCGCATTATCGGCCACGACGCCACCGATGCATGGAGCCTCAGCAATGCGGAGTTTGAGGGGCGCCGCCAGTGTGCGGAGCTGGATTCCTTTCTCCGCGCCTATGTGCCCGGTTTTGAAAAGGCACTGCTGGAGTTCACCGGTCCCACAGTGGGGGTGCGCGGCTCCCGTCAGTTGGTGGGACAATACACCCTTACCGCGCAGGATATTTTGGAACGGACGGCGTTCCCAGATACCATCGTCCACTCCGCCTATCCGATCGACATCCACAATCCCAGCGGGGAGGGGACAGCCAGCACTTTTATGAGCAAATGGGGTACCTACTATTCCATCCCTTACGGTGTGCTTTACTGCCCTGAAATTCGAAACCTTCTTGTGACGGGCCGATGCGTATCTGCGTCTTTTGAAGCCCAGGCAGCCATCCGCACCACACCCACGGTAGGCGCCTTAGGCCAAGCGGTCGGTATCGCTGCCGCACTGGCGGCCCAAACCGGGATAACGGTAGCTGACGTGGATCGATCGCGGCTGAGACAGCTCCTAAAGGCCCAGAACGCCTACCTGGACGAGGTATAAAGACCGGCCCCTATGCGGCGAGGCGGCCGCATGAAAATAAAAGGAAGAAAAGAGGAGGTCCCCACTATGCAAACCGTTCAAGCAATCGGCATTTTCCTGATTTTCGCAGTCTGCGTCGCCCTTATGATGACACGCAAGCTCCCCACCATCCTGGCCCTTCCCATCATGGCCATCGGGATTTCCCTGGTGGCCGGCATCCCCCTTATGGGCGGAGAATTCTCCATCGCGGCTGACGTGCTGGAGGCCGGCGCTATGCGGATGAGTACCGCGATCGCCGGGCTGTTCTTTGGCGGTATCTTCGGCAAGCTGCTCACCAAGGTGGGCATTACCCGCACCATTATCCGCAAGGCCGCCGAGCTGGCCGGCGACAAGCCCCTGCCCATTGCCCTGGCCTTCCTCGTGGTCTGCTCCATCATCTTCGCTGCCTCCAATGGCCTGGGTATGGTCATCCTTGTTGGCACCATCATCATCCCCATTATGATCTCCGCCGGCGTGGATCCCCTGACTGCGGGCACTGTGCTGCTGTTCTCTAACGGCATCGGCGTCACTTTCTCCGTGGGCACTCTGGGCGTATATATCGATACACTGGGCCTTCCCCTGGAGACCGTCACCTCTTACTCCTGGCTGTGCGGCATCCCCCTGATGGTGGTAGCCGTAGCTTGGATCGTATTCTCTATCAACTATGGCAAGAAAACCCGCAAGGCGTGGGCTATGCCCGTCACCGATGATGGCAGCGAGAAAAACGTCCGCGCCGTCGCCCTCATCAGCCCCATCGTCCCTGTGGTGTTGGTCTTTGCCCTGAAGATGCCGCTGGTCCCCGCTATCATCATCGGCATCCTGGTCACCCTTGTGCTCTCCACCCCCAAAAACCCTGTCCAGGTGGTTGCCGCTTCCTGCGTAGAGGGCATCCAGGACACCGCCGGCGCGGCCGGCCTAATGATTGGCATCGGCATGACCCTGAAAGCCGTTATGGCGCCCCAAGTGGCTGAGGTGCTCCAGCCCGTGATCTCCGCCGTGATCCCCCAGGGCAAGATCATGTTCATCCTGATCTTTGGTCTGCTGAGCGTATTGGCGATCTACCGCGGCCCGCTGAATGTCTGGGGCCTGGGCAGCGGCATCGTGGCCCTGCTGGCCGCCTCCGGCATGAACCCTGTGGCCGCCATGGTGGCCCTCCGTTTGGACTCCAATGTGCAGGCCGTATGCGACCCCACCAACTCCCATAACGTCTGGGTCAGCGACTTCACGAAGGTGGATGTGAACGAATACCTGAAAAAGACCATCCTCTGGATCATGGCTTCCACCTTTGCGGGGCTGATTGTGGCCAGCTTTATCGTCTCCCTGTAAAGCCGTTTCTCATTTCTTACATCATCCCAAAACACACCGCCCAGCCCATTTTGGAGTTGGGTGGTGTGCTATCTAAACCTTAGTGCTTGGAGGGTAAAACTATGGGCAAAAAAGTGCGCATCGGCATTGATGTAGGCGGTACCTTTACTGACGCCGTGGTCATTGACGCCGAGAGCTATGAGGTCATTGCAAAGAAAAAAATTCCCACCACCCACAACGAGGGGGTAGCTCACGGCGTGGTGCGCATCATCACCGCGCTGATGGATGAGCAGGCCATCTCTCCCGAGGACGTCACCTTTATCGCCCACGGCACCACCCAGGCCACCAATGCCCTGCTGGAGGGCGACGTGGCCGCAGTGGGCATATTGGGCATGGCCACCGGCATAGACGCCCGGGGGGCCAAAGGCGAGACAAATGTGGAGAGCATTGAACTGGCCCCCGGCAAATTCCTGAAAAGCTGCCACACCTTTGAAGACAGCAAATCCCTCACCGACGAGGGCATCGCCGCCGCCATCCAGGATCTTCAGAGGCGGGGGGCGGAGGTCATTGTGGCCAGTGAGGCGTTCAGCGTGGATAATCCCGCCAACGAGCGCCGGGTCATGGATGCCGCCGGGGATATGGGCCTCTATTGCACCGGCGGACATGAGATCAGCCAGCTCTATGGGTTGAAAATGCGCACCCGCACCGCAGTTGTCAACGCCTCCCTGATCCCCAAGATGATGGAGACCGCCAATATGACCGAGCAGGCCGTGCGGGACACTAAGATCGGCTCCGATTTGATGATTATGCGCTGTGACGGCGGTGTAATGAGCATCGAGGAGGTTCGCAAGCGCCCCATTCTCACCATGCTTTCCGGGTTGGCGGCTGGTGTTGCGGGGGCCCTAATGTATGAAAAGGTGTCCGACGGCATCTTTTTCGAGGCAGGCGGCACCAGCGTAGATATCAGCGTAATCAAAAACGGCAAAGTCATGATCAAATACGCCCAGGTGGGCGGCCACAAAACCTATCTTCAGAGCCTGGACGTGCGGACGCTGGGCGTGGCCGGCGGCAGCATGATCCGTGTCCAAAACAATAAGATCGTGGACGTGGGCCCCCGCAGCGCCCACATTGCCAACAAGCAGTATGAATGCTTTGCTCCCGAAGGGGCCATCACCTCCGCAAAGGTACAGATGGTGAGCCCCAGGGCGGACGATCCCTGTGAGTATGCGACAGTGCTGGCTCAGGACGGGAAAGAGTACTCCCTGACCCTGGCCGGTGCGGCCAATCTGCTGGGCTATGTCCCAGAGGGGGATTACGCCCGGGGCGTGGCCGCCCCCAACGAGGCCGCGTGGCAGACTTTGGGCAGTTACACCGGAGTTTCTGCCCGCGAGGCGGCCCGGCAGGTCATGGACATTGCCATGGGCAAGCTGGCCGTGGTGGTGGAGGACCTGATCGACGAATATGAACTGGACAGAAACTTCATTACCCTGGTGGGCGGCGGCGGCAGCGGAGCCGTCATCGTCAACGCACTGGCTGAAAAAATGGGGCTCAAGGCCCGTATGGCAAAAAACGCCCCCTATATCTCCACCATCGGCGTGGCGCTGGCCATGGTCCGGGAACAACTGGAGCGAACTGTGGCCAACCCCACCGACAAGGATATCAAGGCCATCCGGGCCGATGTGATCGAGCGCATCGTCCGCTCGGGGGCCAAGGAGGACACAGTGGATGTGGCCATTGAGATCGACGCCCAAAAGAACATACTCCGGGCCATCGCCACCGGAGCAACCGAACTGCGGCAGAAAAGCCTGGGCGCCAAGGAGCTGACCCGGAATGAGCTGGGGGCGATTGCAGCCGAGTCTCTGGGCGCCAAGACGGAGCGTACCCGCTATGTCTGCGGCACCGGCCGCTGGAGCCTCTTTGAAGCAGAGATCCAAAAGAAAGCCCTGGGAGGGCTGATTAAACTCCGCCGCAGCGGTGTGGCTGTGGTAGATCGTGAGGGCGTTGTACGCCTGCGCAAAGAAAAGGCCAGTTACATCCTCTTTCCAAAGAACCGCCAGGGAAATGAATTTCACAGCTTTCTGGACGACCACACCACCTATTCCGACGCCAATGCTACCATTCCAAAAGTCTTCGTATTCTACAAGGAAAAAATGCTGGATTTGAGCGGTATGCAGACAGCGGAGCAGCTGTACTCAATTTTGGAGGTGGAGACCGAGACGCTGAATGACGAGGAGCCGATCCTGGCAGTGGCCTATCAATAGATGAGCGGAGGAAAGCGGATGGATGACCGGGTACTGGCTCTGTGTGAGCTGTCCAATGATATGCTGTTCCATAAGATACCACAGAACCAGCTGGCCCTATATGTGGACGCCTCTCTGGCTGCCGGAAGGAAGGCCGCCCAATCTCTGGCGGGCCAGGATATTTTGGACCTGTACCGAAAGGATGGTATCGCCATCTTGGAGAAGCCCTCCGGCAAGGGTCAGTTTGGCATGATTCTGCGCGGCCAGGCCACCCTTTCCGCCAGGGGGTGCCAAGTAGAGGTCTACCAAGAGTCTATCCGGGCCTTGGCCGAACACAGCGGCGGAGCGGGAGAAACACCGTTGAGTTTTGAAAAAGCCTTCCACATCCATTTGGCCCATGAGTACTTTCACTTTCTGGAATACCGGCGGGGGAAAAGCGTGGCCGAGGAGCTGCCCGATGTGGTCACATTGTCTTTTTTGAATTTTCACCGCAGGGCCAAAATCAACCGCTGCAGCGAGGTGGCAGCCCACGCTTTTGCCCAGACTCTGCTGGCTCTGCCCCATTTGCCGAACCTGTACGACTACCGTTTTCTGTTGGACACCGGTGCCATGGCTCAAAAAGCCTTTGATGAGTTATTGAAGAGGATGGGAGCGGCACTCAATGGGGCGTAAGCAAGATGGCAATCCCCCCGCAGCCTGGCGCCAGGCTGCGGGGGGATTTCTTTCACATTTGGGAGGCACAGCCCAGGCCTCCCGCCAGATATACCTTGCCCCGGACGCCCTTACAAAAGTTCGAGCAAGGATGTTA
>CATLEJ010000047.1 GCA_949916125.1 uncultured Oscillospiraceae bacterium | reverse complement strand
GGCAATGTATATCGACATAGCGGACACCGGCAAGGGGAAGGACGGGGAAATCCTGGAGCGTCTGGGCGGTGATGGGCCGTACACAGACCACAACGGCGTCAAGCACATCGGCATCTGGAACTGCCGGCGGCGGCTGGAGGCATTCTTCGGCGGTACGGCATCTTTGTCGATGACCAGCGCGCCGGGAGAGGGCACTACCGTCCAGCTTGCTCTGCCTCTGCGGTATCAGGAGGAGGGGCAGTCATGACGCTGCTGATTGTAGATGACGAGCCCCTTGTACTCCAAGGAGTGCTGAACGGCGTACAGTGGGATCTGCTGGACTTCCGCCATATCCTGACGGCCCGGAGCGATGAGCGGGCACGGGAGATTCTGGCGGAGCAGCCGGTGGACATTCTGCTGACAGACATCGAGATGGTGGACAAAAGCGGGCTTGACCTGATCCAATGGGTGAACGAGACCCGTCCGGAGGTCAAGTGCATCGTTTTGAGCTGCCACGATGAGTTCGACTTCGCCCAGCGGGCGGTGAGGCTGGAGTGCTTCGACTATGTGCTAAAACCGGTGCCCTATGAGACGCTGACCCAGGTGCTGGACAGGGCGCAGAAGCGGGTTCTGCGAGAGCGGGGGCAGTCCCTGCTGGAGCGCTACGGCAAGGAGTATGTAAAGAAACAGGGCGGGGAATCAGCGGAAACGCCCCCAGAGGACGTGCTGGACGCAGTGGAGCGCTATATCCGGGAACATATCTCTGTGGATATTTCTGTAGAGGCCGTAGCCAAGGAGGCCCACGTCAGCCCCCGGCACCTAAACCGCCTGTTCCAGAAAAGGTACGGCAAGCCGGTCAGCGACTATGTGACACAGCAGCGGATGGTTCTTGCGGCGGAGCTGCTGCGGGAGCCGGGGATATCCGTGACCATCGTGTCCGACCGGGTGGGCTACAGCAATTACTCCTACTTCATCAAGCAGTTCAGGAAATATCACGGCATGACGCCCCGCGAATATCAGAAGAAGCAGGAGCAGTAAAGCTGCACAATAAAAATCGGGCAAAATTGTGTATTTTACCATAAGACGCACAATTTTGTCCGATTTGTTGTATGGTTGTGTCCGATTGGCACCCATACAAAACCGTGGTTTTTCTGGATAATAGGGTTGTGGCCGGTGAACGGCCCATCAAATGAAATGGAGGAGAATGACCATGAAAAAACGCGTCCTGAGTCTGCTTCTTGCCCTGGTGACCCTGTTCTCCCTGGCTGCCTGCGGCCCCGGTGAAAGCGAAAACCCCACCGATACCACACCCGCCTCCGCCCCCGGCGGCGAAAATTCCGCGCAGCCCTCCGCCGATGAGGGCTGGACCGGCGAGACGGCCCATATCATCGTGACCTACAACACCTTGGGTACCACGCCCCCCGACCTTCAGAAGATCCAGGATGCGGTGAACGAGCGTACAGTGAAAGAAATCGGCGTGGAGGTAGAGTTCCGCGCCACCTCCGCCTACGACGCGTTCGCCCTATATCCCACCTGGATCGCCACTGGCGAGCGCATCGACCTGATGATGCCGCTGCTCCAGGACCTGCGCACCTATGTGGATCAGGGCCTGGTGGAGCCGTTGGACGACCTGATTGCCCAGAACGCACCCTATCTCTCCCAACTGATCGAGGAGGGGCAGCCCATCACCAGCAACAACAAGGTGGATGGTGTGACCTACGCCGTCCTCGCGGTTCCCAATATGTTCGGCAACAACGGCGCGTTCATCGCCACCAAGGCACTGGTGGATGAGGTAGATTGGAACTATGACCCCGACAAGATTTACACCTATGACGAGCTGGGCGAGCTGTTCGCCCTCATTAAGGCCGCCCACCCTGAGATGTACCCCTGCGGCGTGGTGACCACGGGCCGCACCAGCTCTGAATTTTCCTACGCCACCACTACCCCGGTGGACACCATTGCCGGTTCCCCCAACTACACCGGTGTGCTGATGGGCGCGGACAGCACCGAGATCGTCAACCTGTATGAGACGGCGGAGTACAAGGATTACCTGGAGCATCTGCGCGCCTGGAATCAGGCCGGGTATATCCACCCCGATGCCTCCACCACTGACAGCTCCGTGAACGGCTTGCAGGACGCAGGTGTCTCCGCCGGGTACTTCATGGTGGGCGCACCCGTCCAGGCCGGCGAGGACGACTACATCATCAACCTTGGCCCCAACTATATTGCTTCCGCCGGCATGGGCGGTTGGGTGGTCCCCATGACCGCCGAGGAACCGGAAGCGGCTATGCGCTTCCTGAATCTGGTGTGGAAGGACGCGGAGCTGATGAACCTAATCCAGTGGGGCATTGAGGGCGAGCACTATGTCATGCTGGACGAGAGCATCGGCCTCATCGGCTTCCCCGATGGCGTGGACGCCACCAGCAGCCCCTACTACAACACTTTGGGGCTGTGGGGCGACACCCGGTATGGTTATATTTGGAGCGCGGCCGTGAGCCAGGCCGATAACGACGCATACACCGCCAAGTCCAGCAAGCTGCAGACCCAGGGCATCGGCATCAGCTATTCCAGCGCCAACGTGACCAATGAGATCACCGCCCTGGCCGCCGTGGCAGCCCAGTACGTCCCCGCGCTGGAATCGGGCAGCGTGGACCTGGATACCTACTACCCCCAGTTCATCCAGGCCATGAAGGACGCCGGCATTGATGCGGTGATTGCTGACAAACAGGCCCAGTTCAACGAGCAGCACAACGGCTGACCATCAATCACGCAAGGGGAAGGCGGAAGCCTTCCCCTTGCCCGGAGAGGGGAACGATCATGCAGAACGTAAAACAGACCAAGGCGCTCCGGCATCCGCCCAGAAAAAAGATGCGGGGAAGGTGGAAATGGTACCTGCCCTTTTACCTGATGATGCTTCCGGGGCTGCTCTATATCCTCATTAACAACTATCTGCCCATGGCGGGTATCGTGGTGGCTTTCAAAAAGGTGAACTACCGTTTGGGCCTGTTTGCCAGCCCCTGGAACGGGATCGACAATTTTAAGTTCCTGTTCAAATCTGGCTCACTGGGCACAATGCTCCGCAATACCATCCTCTACAACGTGGTGTTCATTGTGATTGGAACGGTGCTGGCGGTGGCGGTCGCCATCATGCTCAACGAGATCCGTCAGAAATTCGCCAGCCGCCTTTACCAGACGCTAATCCTCATGCCCTACCTCATGTCCATGGTCATCGTCAGCTACCTGGTATTCGCCTTCCTCAGCGGCGAGACTGGCTACATCAACAACTCCATCCTGAAGCCCCTGGGCCTGCAGCCCATCAGCTTCTACCAGGAGCAGGCGTACTGGCCGTTTATCCTCGTTTTTGTCCACACCTGGAAGAACATCGGCTTCACCAGCATCGTCTATTTTGCCGCCGTGGTGGGCATCAGCAAGGAGCTGTATGAGTCCGCCAGCGTGGAGGGCGCCACAAAATTGCAGCAGATCCGGCACATTACCCTGCCCAGCCTGAAGCCCACGGTCATCACCATGTTCATCCTGAGCATCAGCAAGATGTTCTTCTCCGACTTTGGCCTGTTCTACCAGGTGCCCAAGAATTCCGGCATCCTCTATCCCGTGACTCAGACAATCGACACCTATGTCTACAACGCCCTGATGAACCAGAACAACCCCGGTATGTCCGCTGCCGCCGGTTTTATCCAATCCATCGCGGGCTGCATCCTGGTGATCCTCGCCAACGCCCTCATTCGCAGGATCAGCCGGGAAGACGCCATGTTTTAACGAGGAGGTATCCCCATGATCGTATCGAAACAGGAGCGGGTCATCCAAATCATTTCACACATCGTCCTGGGCCTGATGTGTGTCTGCGCCGTCATTCCCTTCTGGCTGCTGCTGGCGGCGTCCTTTTCCGACTCCTCCTATGCCGTGGCGGAGGGTTATAAATTCTTCCCAGAGGCGCTGAGCCTGGACGCCTATTCCTACATCCTGAACCAGTGGGCGCAGATTGGCAGGGCCTATGGCGTGACCATCGTGGTGACGATAGTCGGCACACTGTCCAGCCTGCTGATCACCTCCATGATGGCCTATGGACTGAGTCAGAAGAACCTGCCCGGGAAAAAGCTGATCACCGTTTTGCTGCTCATCACCATGCTCTTTAACGGCGGCATCGTGCCGCAGTACATGATCTACAGCAACTATCTGCACCTCAAAAACACCCTGCTGGGCCTCATTGTCCCCAACCTCCTGACCAACGCATTCACCATCATCCTGGTGCGCAACTACTTCCAGACCAGCATCCCCTATGAGCTGCTGGAGGCCATGCAGATGGACGGCGCGGGGCCGTTCCGCATTTTCTGGAAGCTGATTCTGCCCCTTTCCAAACCGATTTTGGCCACCGTGGGCATTATGTCCGCTGTCACCTATTGGAATGACTGGAACAATGGTCTATACTATATCACGGACTCCAAGCTGTTCAGCGTCCAGCAGCTGCTCAACGAGATGAACAACAACATCCTGTTCATGGCCAACAACGCGGGACAGCTGGCAGGGGTGGACGTGACCACCCTCCCCACGGCCACCATGCGTCTGGCTATCGCGGCGGTGGCCATCGTCCCCATCATGATCGCCTATCCCTTCTTCCAGAAGTATTTCAGCAAGGGCATCGTCATGGGCGCGGTCAAGGGATAAACAAGGAGGAAACGGCAATGCGGCTCACACACCTGCGCACCCTGCATCGAAAAACACCATTGGGTATCGACGGCGCGCCGGAATTTTCCTGGCGCATGGAGAGCGATACCCCCGACACCCTGCAAACCGCCTATCAGATTGTGGTAGAGACGGACAGCGGCGTTCTCTGGGACACCGGCCGGGTGGAGGGCCGGGCGCAGTCCTTCATCCCCTATGAGGGGGGCCCTCTGCCCTCCGGCACATCTTGCAGCTGGACGGTCACGGTCTGGGACAACCACGGCAATGCGGCGGAGTCGTCAGACAGCTTTGAGACTGCCTTAACGGGTAGAGACTGCTGGCAGGCGCGGTGGATCGAAAGCGGCATCCCCCGCCCGAAAAACCCGGAGTACCGCCTGGGAAACCAGCCCCCCGCCGTCCGGTTTGAGAAGGCGTTTACCCTGTCCGCGCAGCCTGTCCGCGCCCGGCTGTACGCCACCGCCTACGGCGTGTACCGGCCCATGCTAAACGATCAGCGGCTGGATGACCGGGAGTTCGCGCCGGAATATACCGTCTACCGGGAGCTGCTCTACTACCAGACCTACGATGTGACGGCGCTGCTGCGGCAGGGCGAAAACACGTTCACCATGTACGTGGGGGACGGCTGGTATCTCTGCCCCCAGTGCAGGCCAGTGATGGAGGATTTCCACCCCATGCCCGCCGTGCTGTTCCAATTTGTGGCGGAGTACGCCGACGGTGGCCGGGAGATCGTCTGCTCCGATGGCTCCGAAATGTGCCGGACGGGCCCCGTGGTCTATTCCGACCTCTTTTGGGGCTCCAAGTACGACGCCACCCTGCCCTTCTCCCAGCCGCAGCCCGTTGTTCTGCGGGATTACGGCTATGACCAGCTGGCGGCACAGCCCATGCCGCCGGTGCGGCCCATGGCGGAGCTGCCCGCCGTGGAGGTCTACACCTCCCCCAAGGGGGAGGTCATCGTGGACTTCGGCCAGCTGGTATGCGGCAGGGCCAGGGTATGGGTGGACGCGCCCCGGGGTCGGGAAATCACCCTGTCCTACTTTGAGCAGCCCGACCTGGACGGCAGCTACCTCAACACCATGTTCGCCACCCAGCAGGATACCTATGTGTCCGATGGGGCGCCCCGGCTCTACGAGTCCATGTTCACCTTCTTCGGCTTCCGCTATGTGAAGGTGGAGGGGCTGGACAATGTGCGGAAGGAGGACTTCACCGCCGTACTGCTGACCACGGAGAAGGAAAATACCGGCTTTTTCCGATGCTCCGAGCCCAGGCTGAACCGTCTCTATGAGAACATCCGCTGGTCCCAGGCGGGGAATATGCTGTCCATCCCCACCGACTGCCCCTCCCGGGAGAAGGCGGGCTTCACCGGCGACATCCAGATCTACGCGGAAGCGGCCATGGGCAATGAGGACATGACCCCGTTCCTCACCAATTACCTGCGCAATTTGGCGGCGGAGCAGACGGAAGACGGCGTGGTTCCCATGGTGGTGCCCCATAACCACAACTACCTCAACCTGACCCTCAACGCCTCCAAGGAATTCAGCGACACCACTTTGACCGGCGTGGCCGGCTGGGGGGATGCGGCGGTGATCGTCCCCTATGAGATGTACCGCATGACCGGGAACAGGCTCATCCTGGAGCGGCAGTTTGCCTCCATGAAGGCGTGGTGCGACTATATCCTCCGCGTCGCCGCCCAAAAGCGGGGCGGCCAGCCGCCGGAGATCGACAAGTGGCTGTGGAACACGGGCTTCCACTTCGGCGAGTGGCTCATCCCCAGCCAGAAGGACGCCGGGCCGGGGTTTGAGGTGTGCAAGCTGTCCTCCGACTACACCGCGCCCATGTTCGGGTACCGTTCGGTGAGCCTGTTTGCGGAGCTGTGCCGGGTGCTGGGCAGGGAGAAGGAAACCGCCCTCTATCAGGGCGCGGCGGAACATATGAAAAAAGCCATTCAGCGCGGTTTGATGGCGGACGGCAGAATGCCCGCGGAGCTGATGGGGGCCTATGTTCTGGCCATCGCCTTTGGTCTTGTGCCGGAAGGGGAGATGGAGCGCTTCGGCAGACATTTGGCGGACATGGTGGAAGCCAACGGACGCAGGCTGGACACCGGCTTTTTGGCCACGCCCTATCTGCTGGACGCGCTGGTGAAGATCGGCCGGGAGGATCTGGCCCAGGCGGTGTTTTGGCAGGATGCGCAGCCCTCCTGGCTCTATGAGGTGGATCACGGAGCCACCGCCATGTGGGAGAGCTGGTTCAACCTGCGGAAGGGGGAAAAGCCGGGGATCGTCAGCTTCAACCACTATGCCTTCGGCTGTGTGGATTCCTGGATACGCGGTTACCTGTGCGGCATCACGCCGGAAGAGCCGGGCTTCCGCAAAATCCGCATCGAGCCCCACCCGGGCCGGCTGAAATGGCTGGAGCGCCGCTTTGTCTGCGAGTACGGTGAGATCGCCGTGCGGGCGGAGGGCGGGAAGCTCACTGTCGCTATCCCCTGCAATACCACGGCTTCCGTGGTGTGGAATGGTGCGACACACAGCGTTGGCAGCGGGACGTACACGTTCACATAGCGCAAAAGGAGGAGCGGGCCGCAGCCCGCTCCTCCTTTTTAACTTTGTACGAATGTCCCAAACACCAGCTTCTCCACTTCCGCGCTGATATAAGAGCCGGAGCCGCCCAGATCGGCGCGGCTGGCGGCGAACACCAGCTCCAGCCTGTCCCGGGGCGACACCAGGAAGTGGGTGCCAAGCGCACCGCTCCAGCCGTAGGTGCCTGCGGTGCAGGGGCTGCCGCCCCGGGCGGGGTCTTGCCGGATCTTCACCCCCAGCCCCCAGGTGTAGCCGGGTTCCGGCTCCAGATGGATGGGCTGGGCTTCGGTGCGCATGAGGGCCACGGTCTCCGCCTTGAGAAACCGCCGCCCGTTATAGACGCCCTCGTTACAGAGCATCCGCCCGAATTTTTCATAATCCTTTGCGGTGCAGTGCAGCCCGCCGCAGCAGGCGGTATATGGGGAATCCGGCTTCACCCGCACAATTCCTTCCAAGTCCTTCTTTGTCCCGGTGACGTCCGCCAGCCGTTTCCCCTTCCTGGTGTAAACCCTGGCGGTGCGCGCCTTCTGCTCCGGCGTGGGGTGGAAGGTGGCATCCGCCATGCCCAGCGGCTCGAACAGCGTCTCCCGCAGGTGTTCTTCCACCGGCTTGCCGGACACCAGCTCCAGGATGTAGCCCAAAATATCAAAGCTGGCACAGGGGGAGTAGCCCGTGGCCGTCCCCGGCTGGAAGTCCAGCACAAAACGGCTGTAGGCGTCCACCCGGGAGGCCAGGGTGTCATTGACATCGTGCTTCATCATACCCAGCAGCCCCGCGATGCCCATTTCCAGCCCGGAGGCGTGGGAGAGCAGGTCGCGGATGGTGATTTGACGGTTCGCGGGCTTGCGCTTCACCTCGTCCATTCGGAAAAAGGGCAGGCGCAGCATGGCCAGCACCATGCTGGACTTTCCCCTGAACGCATAGCGCGGGTCGTCCATGACCTGCAAACCGGCAAAGGCGGGGAGATACTTGGACACAGGATCATCCAGGTCCATGCGCCCGTCCTCGATCATCTTCAGCACCGCCGCAGCGGTGACGCACTTGGTCATGGAGGCCATACGGAAAATGGTGCGGTCGGTTACGGGAGCACTGGTCTTGAGGTCGGCGCAGCCGAACTTGCCGTCATAGACCAGCTCATCGTCCTTGCGCACCAGCAGGGCACAGCCCGCCAGTTCGCCATTGTCAACATAGCGCTGTAGTGTCTGGGAAATGTGATCTGTATTCATTCGGCTGTCTCCTTTAACGATTTCCGAACGTCCACGCCCGTTCCACCCAGCCGTTGGCCGGTGTGGCGGAACCCAGGCCAAAGCCGTGCCCGCCGGAGCTGACCCGCTCCATAGTGTTAGGCACCCCGGCGGCATTGAGGGCACCCTCCATGTCCTGTGAATGCCGCAGCGCCACGGTATCGTCATCCGTGCTCATGACCAGGTATACAGGGGGATAGGCGCGGTCGATGTGGCGGTGGACGCTGTAACGGCGGACGTCCTCCTCCGTGAAGCCCTTTCCCAGCAGGCCGGTTTTGATGTACTCCGTCACGGGGCTGTCCTGAAATGCCTCCAGGGAAACCATGGGGTAGGCCAGCAACAGCAGTTTGGGGTTGGGGATGCCGTACTTCCGGGCACCCATGTGTGCCGTCCCCCACATGGCGGCCAAGTGGCCTCCTGCGGAGAAGCCCCCGGCGGCGTAGCTGGCGGGGTCTACGTCAAACCGCACCGAGTTAGCCCGGATGAGCCGCCACGCTGCCGCCACGTCGTCCAGCGGCTTGGGCATCAGGCCGGCAGCAAAGCTCTCCGGCGCGGCGGTGCGGTAGTTGAGGCAGAAGCAGGTGACGCCCAGCTCGTTGAGCTTTGCCGCCACAGGCAGGGACTCGCCCATGGTGCATACCGCGCCGTAAGCGCCCCCGGCCATCAGCAGGGCAAAGGCTTTATGCCGCTGCTCCCGGGCGGGCAGATAGTATAGCTGCCCCATTTGCAGCTCGGGGTGGGCGGCGGCCTCCTCCGGGCCATAGAGGGGATAGACGTACTGGATGCCGCTCTGTGCCACTTCCTGGAGCCGGTACAGCCCATAGATGATGTCCTCTGGGTTCCAGGTGGGATTTTTCTCCTGCAGCCCCTCCAGGGTCAGCTCGCCCACCTCCCCGGCAAAGTAGTCCGCCGCGCTGGAAATGAGCCGCCGCCGGGCCGGGGCAAAGACCGGGGCGTCCACGATCTCTCTTAATTTCGTGTCCTTTGTAAACTCCACAGTGCAGACCTCCCAAAATAAATCAGATGGCTCTATTATACCGTGTGGCGAGTATTCTTTCATCATGGCAAGTTGGGCGAATATCATAAAATCATGGCGTTCCCGTCTTGAAAAAAGGCTTCGAGGCAGTTATAATATAGGAAAAACTGGAAGGGGGCGGCAGGGTGTTTGATGGGATCGTATTGACCCACACCGTGGCGGAAAAGCCGCTGGTTTCCCGCGCGATTGCGCCGCAGGAGGTCATCAAACCAGTCTACGACCGGGAGAACCTGATGAATTCGGAGTTCCATATCACAGGCTCGGCGGATTCCTTTGTCCGCCCGCCCCTGTCCGAGCGGGCGCAGTCCCGCTTGTCCTATCTACAGGCGTTCACCATTTTTTCGTATGGGGCAGGTTCATTCACACGGCGGAAGAATTATCGTTCATTCCTGCTGCTGTATACCTATAAGGGTACGGGGCGGCTGGAGTACGAAGGGAAAGCATATACCCTATCGCCGGAGCGGGGTGCCCTGATAGACTGCCGGAAGCCCCACTATTATGCGGCCGAAACGGACTGGAAGGTGGCGGTTCTGCACATCCAGGGATCCATGGTGGAGGAAATCGCGGCGGAATACGAGGCAGAGGGGCAGGCCGGCTTTCAGGAGCCGGTGACGGGGCGGTTCCACCGCTATCTGGAGCAGCTCCTGACCATCTACGACTCCCCCGACCTGCACCGGGAGCTGAAAGCGTCCCACTGCATCCAGTCCATGCTGATGTATCTCCTGCTCCTGCGGGAACAGGCGTCCTCGGACGGACACACACCGCACTGCGTGTGCCAAGCTATGAAGTATATGGAGGCCAGCTTTGCCCGGCCGGTGAGCCTGGACAGTCTGGCAGAACTGACCCGCACCAGCAAATACCACCTATCCAAGGAGTTCAAGCGGTATACGGGCTTCTCCCCCTACGATTACCTGATCTGCCTGCGTATCGACCAGGCCAAGCTGCTGTTGAAAAATACCACACTCCCCGCCATCAAGATCGCCCATGAGGTGGGCATCCACGATGTCAACAATTTCAACTACCTGTTCAAGAAAAAGGTGGGGATGACGCCCATCCAGTACCGGGACTCCGCTGACTGCGTCCTCTGATCCTTTGCATCAACACGATTTTATGATATATCGCCAACTTTCCACGATGCTTTTGTGGAGAGTTGGCGATACAATATTTTTAGCGCCGGATGGGAATAGCCGACAGCGCCGCGTCCATCTTCGCCAGCGTCCCGGCGTCCACCTTGACCAGCTCAAAGAGGTTTTTCATGCTCACCGTGTCCATGAAGTCCCCAATCTGCTTTTTCGCGGCGGTGAACAGCAGGAACTGGGCGGGAAATTTCCGCTTGATGATTCGGATGGCCTCCGGCGTTTCACAAATCAGCTTACAGGAATTCATGGTGGAAAAGCACAGGGCGTTGGTATCCTGGTACTGGGCGCACTCCCGGATGGAGCGGTAGCGCCCGCTGATGAGTTCGTCCAGCCAGGTCAGGCTGTCCTTGACCCAGTCCCCCACCCGGGAGCAGAACAGCGGTCCAGCGGCCCCCGCCGCCTCGCCCACGGAAAAGCCATGGAGGGCGTAGCCATAGATGTGGGACTCATAGTCGATGTAGTGCTGCTGGAAGGCATCGATGAGACGGGTGGTATTGAAAATGGGGACAATCCAGTCGTTCCGGGAGGAGGCCAGGAAGTGGGGCCGGGTGTCGGCGTTGACCACCTCGGCGGCATCCGGCGCGTCCGGGGCGCAGAAGGCCAACGTCTCCTTGTCAGACAGGCCGTAGCAGGAGATGACGGCGAAGGGCTTGTGCTTTGCCAGAGACCCAGCGGTGGATACCACATGGCCCCCGGCGGAAAAGCCCGCCGCCACGATGTGCTCCGGATCCACCGCGTAGTCGCTGGCATGGGCCAACAGGTGTTCCATGGCCTGGTCAAAATCCTCCAGCGGATAGGGCCAGCGGTAGTGTTTGCCCACGGAGTAGCGCAGAATGAACGCGTTATAGCCCAGTTCGTTGAACGCCTTGGCCACCGGCTTGCCCTCGGATTCGTCGCAGTTCCGGTAAGCCCCGCCGGGGCAGATCAGGAAAGAGACCTTTTTGTCCTGTGTGGCGATATACGGGGTCAGGGTGACGTCTCGCCCTTTGTTGAGGATGATTGTTTTTTCTTTCATGATAACACCTTTCATTTCGGCATCACATTTGCGATGCTTCGGAAACTGAATCCCGCCGGGAACTCGCCCATGCCCCGCTTGATCCACTCGTCCACCAGACCGTACAGCGCCCCGGCCAGAGCCGCGCGGGTATAGGCTTCCTCTTCCGCGATCTCACCCTCCGGTCGGCAGCAGGCGAAGATGTGTTCCTTGACCAGGTGGGAGGCATTGTTCTGGTACAACAGACGGATCAGGCGGCCGTTCAGGCGGTACTGCTCCAGAAGCTCCGGCCAGAAGCTGGCGTAGAAGTCCTCCGGCTCCCTTTGGACAAAGTCCGCCCACCAGTCGTCGGTGCATTTTTTCAGGTGCCGCACCAGGATGTCGTCCAGGGAATCGAAGTTGCGGTAAAAGGACACCCGGCCCACCCCGGCCCGATCGCACAGCCCGGATATAGTAATCTGTGCCAGCGGCGTTTCCTCCATCAGCTGGAGCAGCGTTTGGGTCAGCCCCTCGACAACCGCGTCATGGGCCGCGTTTTTTCGCCCCATAGGTGATACACTCCTTGCATTTTGTTCCAGGTCACTGAAAAGCAAAACTTTTTCTTGCATTTTTTCGATAAAGTGTTACACTTGTATCATAACAATTTTATACAAAACACTTTCCCCTGTCAAGAGGGAATTTGGGAGCGGAGGGCCTATGAAGGAAAAAGAGCGCAATCTATTTTTCAACACGTCCGCCCTGACGGAGACGAAAGGACTCCGCAGCCGGGCAAACGCGGGGTACATCGAAGGGGAGCTGAAGCGCCGCTTCCCAGGCGAAGCGCTGTCTGTCCGATCCATCTCCATCAATGAAAGCGGCGTCTATAAGCGGGCGCTGGGCAGCATCAGGGGTCTGCCGCCCTACTGTGAGGTGGTGGTGGCCCACTGCACCGGCAAGCGGACGGCGGAGGTCATCGTCTGGTCGCCCCTGGCGTGGAATGGCCGCTTCTGGGGTACCGGGGGCGGCGGGACGGCCACCGGCGGGCGGGGATATATCACGCCGCCGGACAACACCTCCCGGGGCGGGACGCTGCCCAAGGCGGTGCTGAACGGCTTCACCGCCGCCACCACAGACGCGGGCAACCCGGAGAGGTTCTGGGCTCTGGATGGAAGCGGAAAACGGGACTGGGAGCGGCTGGAGAACTGGCACAGCCGGGGCACCCATTATATGACCCAGGTGGGCCGGGCGGTGGCGGAGATCTTACATGACCGGCCCGTGGAGTATTCCTACTACCACGGCGGCTCCGGCGGGGGGCGGCAGGGCATGGTGGAGGCCCAGGAGTGGCCCCGGGACTACGACGGCGTCTGGGTGTCCTGCCCCGCCATCAACTGGACGAAGTTCCTCTTGCAGGGGCTGTGGCCCATCGCGGTGATGAACACGCTGGACCACCGGCTGTCCGCGAAAAATATCAGGCGCTTCATGGAGGCCGCCCAGGGCAGCGTGGGCGGGCGGGACGCCTATTACCGCCGAGGCGAGGCGGTGGAGTTCGACCCATACACACTGGTGGGCACGGATGGCATCTCGAAAGCGGACGCGGAGGTGATGCGGCGCATTTGGGACGGGCCGAGACGGGCAAACGGCGAACGGCTGTGGTACGCCCACCGCCCCGGCGTGCTGTTCTGGAACGTGGGCATCCCGGTGGGCGCGTTCTACTACAGCCTCATCGGGCACAAGCCCAAACCCTTCATCCTCAGCGCCGACTACGGCCATTGGGTGACGGAGGAGCCAAAACGGCGTTTCGATGGCATCACCGTCGAGGAATATGTGGAGCTGTTCGACAAGGGGATGGCCGAGCTGGGCCGGTTCACGGCGGACGACCCCGATCTGCGCCCCTTCGCCGACGGGGGCGGGAAGCTCCTCATCGACCATGGCACAGACGACCCCCTCATCCCGGTGGACGGTACGCTGGACTATTACCGCCGGATGTGCGAAGCGGTGGGGGGCAAGACCGAAGCGGATAGGTTCTGCCGGCTGTATATCACCCCTGGCGACGGCCACGGGGCCTGTAATTGGCACGGCCCCGGCCTTACGGAAACGGAGGGCATGAGGGCGTTGATGGCCTGGGTGGAGCGGGGCGAGGCCCCCGGCAGGCTGGAAACCGTCCAAGTGGACAAAAAGGGCGGCACCATCGGGAAAGGCGAAGCCTTCCCACAATAAAAAGAGGAGGAAGCGGTATGGCAATCAAGGAGAAAAAAGCCCGGCGGGAGGGCTGGAAGACCACGAAATCGGAGCGGCTGAACTACTACATCGGCGACCTTGGGCGCACCCTGGAGGGTTACATTGTCACGGCGTTTATGACGCTGTTCCTTCTGTTCCAGGGAATCGACCTTGTAAAAATTTCCGCCGCCATCCTGGTGGTGAAGATCATCGACTCCGTGGACGACGTGCTTTTCGGCTTTTTGATCGACAAGCTGAACATCAAGAACAGCAGGCTCCTGGGCAGACTGGCGGGGGAGGGGAAATACCTCCCCTGGTACCGGGCGACCTTCTTTTTGTTCCCCATCTTTACGGTGATCTTCTTTTTGATGCCCCAGGCCGCGCCGGAGGCGGTAAAGCTCACATGGTTCACCGTGACTTATCTTCTCTATGATTTCTCCTACACCCTGGTGGAGGTCCCCATGAACTCCATGATCGTCTCCCTCACCGACAACGTGGATGAGCGCAACACCATTTTGCAGTTCAAGGGCATTTTGACCGGTATCTTTACCATCCTCGCGGGGATCGTCTGGATGCTGCTCATCAGCGAACACGTGGGCTTCTCCATGCGCTCGGTGGCCATCGTCTCCTCGGTCATCTTCTTTATCATGATGCTCCCCCTGGCCACCAAAGTGAAGGAGCACAACGCCGAGCTGAAAAACGCGGAGAGCGGAAAAGACACGGAACACTACTCCTTCCGGGATATGCTGGGCTGCATCAAAACCAACAAGTTTATCCTCTTCATCCTGTTGAGCACCCTCATCTATGCCGGGCTGCAGACGGGCAGCGCCCTGGGAACCTACGCTTCCTTCTACCTCTATGGCGACTCCATGATCCTGGTCATCCCCATCGCCATCGCCTTTATTCCCCAGACCATCGCCCAGTTGAACACCGAGCGGCTGTGCCGGAGATTCGGGAAAAAACGAGTGTTTATGGTTTGCGGGCTGGTTGGGGCTGTCCTCTACTCCCTCATTTACTTCACCGGGTATCACAATTTCGCCGTTATTACCCTGCTTCTGGTGCTCCAGGCGGCCCCCGGCAATGTCTCCAACATTGCCAAGACCTTCTTCACCCCGGACACCATCGAGTACACCCGGTATAAAACAGGCAAAGACTGCTCGGGTATTTTCTTCTCGCTCAACGCCTTTATCAAAAAACTGACCGAGAGCATTTCCGCCTCCCTGGGGCTTTTCATCCTGGGCCTTTCTGAGTGGGTGGCAGTGAAGGCCGACAGCTTTGAGGAGCTGGCGGCGATGAATGTGACCCAGACCCAGGGAGCGCTGGACACCCTCTGGTTTGTCTATATGCTGATTCCCGCTATCGGCACCATTTTGGGTGTTGTGGTGATGGCGTTCTACAATTTGAACGAGTCCGATGTGAAGCTGATGGCGCAGTGCAATGCCGGGGAAATCACCCGGGATGAGTGCGAGGCAAAGCTGTCCCGGAAATATTGAGTACGGAGAACGAAGTGAGGTGCGGCAATGGCCTTCTTCCATACTGAAGTGGCAAACGGCATCTATTTGATCTCCTCCGACCTCGGCGGGCCGGATGGGGGCGGGCGTTCCATGCTGCCCGGAAAAGCGACGGCCAACTCCTATCTGGTGGAGGGGCGGGACAAGGCCCTGCTGTTTGATTCTGCGGTCAATGAACCGGGGCTTGCCCAATATGTCCAGACGGTCACGGACAAGCCCGTCATGCCGGTGCTCAGCCATGGGCACATCGACCATATCTATTATCTGGAGGACTTCCCGGAGGTCTGGCTGCACCCCGCCGACCTCCCCCTTCTCCGGGGGAAAGGGATCGGCTCGCGCCGGGTGAAGCCGATGCCCACGGTTCATGAACTGGCGGACGGGGATGTGATCGATCTGGGCGGCAGGCTGCTGGATGTCATCCACATCCCCGGCCACACTATGGGGAGCGTCCTGCTCTTAGACAGGGATACCCGTGTGCTTTTGTCCGGCGATACCGGCACCCGTCGTCTGCTGTACGGGATCTCGGGCCATGTCCCCACGGAGGCGTTTTGCCGGCAGCTCCATGCGCTGGAAAGCCGCCCCTTCGATTGGATGTATTCCGCCCATGACCGCTGCGCCCTTCCCAAAGATCATCTGCATACGATGATTGACGCAATTCAAAACGACCTGCCAACGGCGAAAAGAGTGTTTTCTATCCCGTTTTGGGGCGGCCTTCGGTGCTTTACCCGGGGGAAGGAAACAGAGCTATCCTATTTTGACATGGCATATTGGGGGAAACGGAGGTAAAACGGCAATGCAGATGAACCCACTGACTGCTTTTCACCCTGGCCAGCCCTGGCTGGACACCAACGGAAACCGCATCCAGGCCCATGGCGGCTCGGTGCTCTATGAGGATGGCGTGTACTACTGGTACGGCGAGAACAAAGAGAAAACGGATGGGAAAAACGGCATCTGGCACTGGGGTGTGCGGTGCTACCGCTCCCGTGACCTCTACAATTGGGAGGACTGCGGGATCATCATCCCGCCGGAGCCGGAGGACGAAAACTCCCCGCTCCACCCCAGCGCCTGCATGGATCGGCCCCATATCCTCCACAACAAGCAGACGGGGAAGTATGTGTGCTGGCTGAAGATCATGAACCGGGACGGCACCCAGGCATCCACCGTGCTCACCGCCGACCGGCTGCTGGGGCCGTACACCAAGGTGCGCCAAGGCCTGCGGCCCCTCAACATGAGTGCGGGGGACTTCGACCTGGCCGCTGCGCCAGACGGCAAGGGCTACTACTACTTTGAGCGGGTGCACAGCGAAACCATCTGCGCCGACCTGACAGCGGACTACACCGACGTCACCGGCTACTACTCCACCCACTTCCCCCACAAGTGCCCGCCCTTCGTCCGGGAGGCCACCGCACACTTCACCCGGAACTTCAAGCACTACCTCATCACCTCCGGCACCACGGGGTACTTCCCCAATTCGTCCCAGGTGGCGGTGGCGGACAGCTGGCACGGGCCGTTCACAGTGCTGGGCGATCCGCACCCGGATGACCCCAGCCGCACCTCCTACCACTCCCAGATCTCCTCGGTGTTCAAGGTACACGGGAAAAAGGATCTGTATATCGCCGTAGCCGACCGTTGGCTGCCGGGGCTGACGTGTCTGGACTATGAGGACTACGCGGACAACTTCGAGGCCGCGTTCGACCCGTCCTGCGGCAAAAAGCTGGACTGGGCGCGGCTCATGGAAAAGGTCCGCATCTGCGGTGTGGAGTTTGTGCCGGGGCAGAAGGACAACACCTCCATCGCCGATTATGTGTGGCTTCCCCTGCGGTTCGCGGAGCCGGATGAAGCCCACCCTAACGGGATGGTCTATGTTGACTGGCGGGATCAGTGGTCGCTGGACGAATTTGAGGATGTGTAAAGGCTTTACGGGGAAAGCAGATTACTTGATGTTTATTCACAATACATGGGGCGGTGACTCGCTGTGCAAACATATTTTTTAGCCATCGACATCGGCGCGTCCTCCGGCCGGCACATCATGGGCTGGCTTGAGGACGGGGCCATCAAAACCGAGGAGGTCTACCGCTTTCCCAACGGGGTGACCGAGGCAGACGGCCACCTGACCTGGGACGTGGACGCACTGTTGGCTCACGTCAAAACGGGCATTGACGCTGCGCTGGAGCGCTTCCCGGATATTGAGAGCCTGTCCATCGACACTTGGGGCTGTGATTACGTCCTGTTGTGTGGGGATCAGGAGGTGCGGCCCTGTTACGCCTACCGGGACGGGCGGACGGAAGCGGTCATTGACGCGGTGCATGGAAAAGTCCCCTTTGAGGAGCTGTATGAACGCACCGGCTGCCAGTTCCAGCCCTTCAACACCATCTACCAGCTCTATGACGATTTGCAAAGGGGCCGCTTGGAGGGCATGACGGATTTCCTCATGGTGCCGGAGTATTTGATGTGGAAGCTCACCGGGGTGAAGGCGAAGGAGTACACCAACGCCACCACCACCGGGCTGGTGAATGCCCAAACCGGGGCGTTCGATTTGGAAATCGTCCGCCGCCTGGGCCTGCCCGAGCGCTTGTTCCCCGCGCTCCAACA
>CATLEJ010000046.1 GCA_949916125.1 uncultured Oscillospiraceae bacterium | reverse complement strand
GCGGGGCGTTATACTAATAGCTTTTTTTTTCCTAATTAAAATTTCTGAAATAACACCTTTTCATTTACGCCTTTTTGCCCGCCGCCGCAGGCGGCGGCAACCGCAAAACATGGCAGATATTACTTCCGGCCTTTCAGTTCGGAAGTAATATCTGGGAAAAGCAGGGAGCGGCGCGGGCCGTTCTCTGCTTTTTTTCGCTGTCCCGGCAAATTGACGGGGCAAAAAATGTGCGCATATGATGGACAAATGTTCCGGATTTTTCTGGAATACGCAGAAGCCGGGCACAAGTTTTGCAAGAACAGGAGAATTTTCCTGCTTGGGGCGGCGCGGGGAGGGACGGAAGGAGGCGGGAAAAACATCAGGTTTGACGCAGATTCAGGCATTTTAATATTGACAGCGGGCCGTCAGCCCGGTATAATATTTAAGTGTGTTGGGATATCCCCGGCGGGGAGAACCTGCGGCATGAATCAAACCGCCGCGTCCCTTGCAATTTTATTGGACAGCAGTTTAACACTACACAGCGATGAACGGGGCGCGCCCCGTTCGCCGTTTTCCCGTTTGGGAAAACGGCGCCCCCGTCGCCCTGACGGGGGCGATGATTCCGGTTTAACCTGAGCAGGATGGGCGGCATTTCCGTTTTGCCCGGTTAAATATAAAATAAATAGGAGGATAAGTATGAAGAAGTTCCTAAGCCTGATGCTGGCGCTTGCTATGATGGTCAGCCTGTTTGCCTGTGGCAACCCCGGCGCTGAAACCAGCAACCCGCCGGCCGACAAAACCGACGCCCCCGTGAGTAGTGACGCCGGTGGCGACGAGGTGAGCGATTATGGCGCCACCCACGAGAATGACGAGATCGCCGATCTGGTGCTGGGCGAGTTCACCGAGGCCTACACCAAGGCCCTGGAGGCCACCAGCATCTCCGAGCGGTATGCCCTGATGGCCATCGCCGAGGCGAAAATGCTGGAGACCGGCATTTTCATGCCCCTGACCACCAACACCGGCGGCCTGTACGGCATGAGCCGGATCGCGCCCTACACCCAGTCCCCCGCCCTGTGGGGCCTGGACAACTCCCGCACCTACCAGTACCTGGTGACCAATGAGATCATCAAGACTGCGGACCGCACCGCCATGAAGGAGCACTGGGTCGAGGTCCAGGGCACCGGCACCTATCTGGAGTGGGCCAAGCAGTACCTGCTGGACAACGGCTACACCCTGAAGGACACCTATAACCGCATCTACAGCGGCGACAACACCACTTGGGACACCCTGGCCGACAACCGTACCTCCACCTCCGACGTGCTGGTGTACGCCATGTGCAACCTGCTGGAGTACGACGTGGAGAACGTCCTCCAGCCCGCCCTGGCCGAGAGCTACACCGTGTCCGACGACGGCCTGAAGTACACCTTCAAGATCCGCCAGGGCCTGGAGTGGGTGGACAACCAGGGCCGTAAGGTGGGCGACATCACCGCCGACGACTGGGTGGCCGGCCTGCAGCACGCGCTGGACAACCCCGGCACCCTGGAGTACCTGATCGACGGCCTGGTGGTGGGCGTCAGCGAGTACCTGGGCGGCGACAAGGACTTCTCCAAGGTGGGCGTGAAGGCCCTGGACGACTATACCCTGGAGTACACCCTCACCGCCGACACCTACTACTTCCCCCACATGATGTGCTACTCCCTGTTCAGCCCCATGAACCGCAGCTACTATGAGTCCCAGGGCGGCAAGTTCGGCGACGACTATGATCCCTCCGCCGAGAGCTACAAGTACGGCAAGGGCCCCGACAGCATCGCCTACTGCGGTCCCTATCTGTGCGTGAGCCACACCGACAAGAACTCCTACGTCTTCAAGGCCAACGAGAAGTTCTGGAACGCCGACGCCCTGTCCGTCAAGACCGTGACCTGGACCTATGACGGCGCCGACGATCCCCTGTCCACCTATAACGGCGTCATGGCCGGCACCCTGGACAGCTGCGGCCTGAACACTTCCTCCCTGAAGAAGTGCCGCGATGACGGCAACTTCGACGACTACGCCTTTATCGGCGCCACCGACGCCACCTCCATGGTGGGCTGGTTCAACCTGAACCGCGGCACCTGGGCCAACTACAACGACGACACCAAGGTGGTTTCCACCCAGACTGACGACCAGAAGGCCCGCGCCCACGCCGCCATCCTGAACCAGAACTTCCGTATGGCCATCTGCACCGGCGTGGACCGCGGCACCTACAACGCCCAGGCCGTGGGCGAGGACTGCAAGTACAACGCCCTGGTGAACTCCTATGTGCTGGGCACCCTGGTGGAGCTGCCCGAGGACGTGACCGTGGACATCAACGGCACGCCCACCACCTTCACCGCCGGCACCAAGTTCGGCGAGATCACCCAGGCCCAGATCACCGCCGACGGCTATTCCATGAAGGTCTATGACCCCGAGCAGCAGGAGGGCGCCGGGTCCTCCGTGGGCTTCGACGGCTGGTACAACGTCAACGCGTCCAAGGAGTTCCTGGACAAGGCCGTGGAGGAGCTGGCCGCCCAGGGCATGGAGATCTCCAAGGAGAACCCCATCGTCATTGATATGCCCCACGCCTCCTTCTACGAGGCCTACAAGAACCGCGCCCAGGCCTTCAAGAAGTCCATCGAGGAGACCTCCGGCGGCCTGATCGTGGTCAACCTGTACGACACCGCCGACTGGCAGGAGATGTATGACGCCGGCTTCTACGGCGATACCCCCGCCGACATGAACTACGACTTCTATGACTTCTCCGGCTGGGGCCCCGACTACGGCGATCCCGCCACCTACCTGAACACCCTGTACCCCGCCGGCGGCGGCGATATGCTCAAGAGCATCGGCCTCGAGGGCTAAGGCCCACTCCGGATCACCGGCAGTATTCAAGCAATAAGAGTTATGCTGCGGGAGAATGGAACCACTTCCATTCTCCCGCAGCTGTTAAAGGACGAGGTGAATCGGCACATGGGAAAATACCTGGTGAAGCGCCTGCTGCACGGGATAGTCTCCATCATTCTGGTGGTTGGCATCGTGATGGTGATGATTTACTCGATGCTGGATCGGAAAGCGATTTTTGCCCAGGATCCGGTATGGAGTAAGCAGCAGGCCAACCAAAAGACGACCTATATGTACCAGAAATGGGAAAACTACGGCTATTTGGACTATGTGACCTACGGGGAATACCTCCAGACCCTGGTCCGGAGCGGTGAGCTCACGGACGAGGAGCGGCAGTCCGCGGCCAGCATCGGCAAGACGGCGGACAAGGATTCGGAGGTTGCGGCCCAGTACGTGGCCCAGTTCACCGACTACTATCGGTCCCAGGGGTACACAATCGAGCGGCTGGACGCGGTGATGAGCGGCAGGAAGCTGGCCAAGGGCGGCCAGCAGGTGCTGTTCGCCCACAAGGACAAGCCCCTGATCTCCCGGCTGTGGAATTATATGACCGGTCTGGTGCTGTTCGACAATATCCACAAGGTGGAGGAGGATGTGGGTGAGCGCGGCCTCACCTTCACCTGGCATGACCCGGCCTATGACGACGGGCGGGTCTCCCCGGCCATCCTCGGCAACGGGACAATGCACAAATACCTGTTCTACATGGACGGGCAGTTCCCCTACGTCCACCAGAACCTGGCCACCATCCGCCTGGGCGCTTCCTATACGGTGAACGCCGGCATCGACGTGTTTACCACCATGACCAGGAGCCAGGGCTCCTATGTCCTCTCCCCCATGACCTTCCCCACAGGGCTCCAGGAGGAGAGCGCGGACGACCTGCACACCGCCACCTTCCAGGCGGGCTCCCGGGAGAACAACCCGGTGAACGCGGACCGCTTCACGGACGACTATACCAATGTGGAGACGGTCAAGCGCGGTATGTCCAAGATGGGCTATTCCTTTGTGATCGGCATCATTTCCGTGGCCATGGCCTATGTGCTGGGGGTGCCCATCGGCATCCTGATGGCCCGGAATAAGGACGGGTTCATCGACAAGCTGGGTACACTGTATATCGTCTTTATCATCGCGGTTCCCTCGCTGGCGTATATCTTCCTGTTCAAGGCCGTCGGCACCTCGGTATTCGGCCTGCCCGGCACCTTCGACATGGAGTCCGACAGCAAGCTGATGTTCATCCTCCCCATTGTGTCCTTGGCGCTCCCCTCCGTCGCCAACCTGATGAAGTGGATGCGCCGGTATATGATCGACCAGATGAACTCGGATTACGTGAAATTCGCCCGGTCCGGCGGTCTGACGGAGGGGGAAATCTTCACCAAGCACATCATGAAAAACGCGGCCATCCCCATTGTCCACGGCATCCCGGGCAGCATTCTGGGTTCCATGGTAGGGGCCATCATCACCGAGCGTATCTACGTGGTTCCCGGCGCCGGCAACCTGCTGACCGAGGCCATCAACAAATACGACAACGGCGTCATCGTGGGTGTGACCCTGTTTTACGCGGTGCTGTCTGTGGTGTCCATCATCCTGGGCGACATCCTCATGGCCACGGTGGATCCGCGCATCTCGTTCTCGACGAAGGATAGGTGAGAGTATGGAGCATGATTTGAGCCAATACGGCATGAGCGAGGAGAAGCTGTTCTCCTTCCACGACCACAGCGAGCAGGAGTCGGAAAAGATCACCGCGCCCCGGTACTCCTACTGGCAGTCGGTGTTCCGCGTGTTTTTCCGGAAGAAGCTGAACATCGTTATACTGGCCCTGCTGGTGTTTGTCGTGGCATTCGCGTATATCTACCCTGTCGTAACCCATTACGACCCCTTCGCCAACCTGATGGACGCCACCACCAAGCACCTGAGCCCCGCCGCCGCCATGAAGAAGTTCGGTGTGGACATCAAGTGGATCCTGGGCACCGGCGACGCCGGGCAGTCCACCTTCCAGGCCATCTGGAACGGCTCGCGCATCTCGATTTCCCTGGCCTTTATCTGCGCGGCCATCAACATGACCGTCGGCGTGGTGGTAGGCGCTGTCTGGGGCTTCTCCAAGCGGGTGGACGCCATCATGACGGAGGTCTACAACATCATCGGCAATGTGCCCTACATTCTGCTGATCGCTGTGATGGTGATGCTGTTCACCGCCAGCTTCTGGACCATGGTGTTTGCCCTGACCATCACCGGCTGGCTGGGCATCGCCTACTTCATCCGTACCCAGGTGGTCATTATCCGTGACCGGGAGTATAATCTGGCCTCCAAGTGCCTGGGCACCTCCACGGTGAAGATCGCCATGAAGAACATCCTGCCCTTCATGACGTCCGTGATCGTGACCCTGCTGGCCACCGAGATCCCGTCCTACATCTCCTATGAGGTATTCCTGTCCTATATCGGCATAGGCATGAAGGATATGTCCCTGGGCCGCCTGATCTTCTCGGCGGAGGGCGCCATGGTCACCCCCGGCTGGGAGTTTGAGTTCTGGAGCCCTGTGGCCATTTCCGCCATCATCACGGTGGTGCTGTATGTGGTGGGCCAGAACCTGGGCGACGCGTCCGATCCCAGGACCCATCTGTAAGGGGGCGGCGTTATGGAAGAAAAGAAAGTGCTGCTGTCCATCAAGGACCTGGACGTGAAGTTCCGGGTCCGCGGCCGCGTCCTCACCGCCATCCGGGGGATTTCCCTGGACATCTATGAGAACGAATCCATTGCCATTGTGGGCGAATCCGGCTCCGGCAAATCGGTGTTCACCAAGACCTTTGCCGGGATGCTGGACTCCAACGGCTTTATTGACAACGGCTCCATCATCTTCAACGACGACGAGCTGGCGGACACCGTGGTGAAAATCGACGGTGTGGCCAACTCCCTTATGGCCAAGGCCAAGCGGAAGCTGGATGAGTACTCCCATCTGGAGCTGGGCGCCGCCACCTATCAGGAGCTTTTGAAGCTGGAGAGCGAGAAGAAGGCGCGCAGCGGCCTGAGCGACGAGGAGCAGCAGGCCGAGGAGGAAAAGCTCAAGGAGCTCCAGCACCAGCGCACCAACCTCTATAACCGGAAGCAGACCTACGACCCCTCCAAGGAGAAGGACAAAATCAAGGAGGCCGCCCAGGCTATCAAGGACTATGACGAGCAGATCAAGGCGGTGAAGAAGCAGACTGAGGAACTGGTTCGGGAGAGGAAGCACGCCGCCGCTGGCGACGCGAAGTATAACCAGCACTACCAGGAGGAATACGCCAGGCTGCACGCCCGGTACGAGCAGGAGATCAAGGGCGAGGTGTCTGCCGAGGCCCTGGCCCGGAACGAGATCCTGGCCAAGGAGATCTACCTGTCCGTGGGCCGTTACGGCCTGAAAAAGCGGTATCAGTACACCAACCAGCTGCTGAAGGCGCTGAAAAAGGCCATGCAGCTGGGGGTGGACCTGTCCGACGACGGCCAGCGCAACGCGGTGTTTGACAATGTGACCTTCCGGGTGCGCTATCTGGACGAGACGGCCGAGCAGCTCCACGGCACCTGCATCCTGAACCTGGCCAACGTGAAGTATGCCAAGGACTGGAGCCAGATCCGCGGCCGCCGCATTGCCACCGTGTTCCAGGACCCCATGACCTCTCTGAACCCCATCATCACCATCGGCAAGCAGATCACCTCCATCATCCTCAAGCACCAGGACTGCACCGAGGCGGAGGCCCGCCGCCGCGCCATGGAGCTGATGCACAAGGTGGGCATCCCCAATGCCGCCGCCCGCTTTGACGACTATCCGTTCCAGTATTCCGGCGGTATGCGCCAGCGCATCGTCATCGCCATCGCCCTGTCCTGCCAGCCCAAGATCCTGATCTGCGACGAGCCCACCACCGCTCTGGACGTGACCATCCAGGCCCAGATCCTCAAGCTCATCAAGGATCTCCAGAAGGAGTTCAACTACACCATCGTGTTCATCACCCATGACCTGGGGGTGGTGGCCAATATCGCGGACCGGGTGGCGGTGCTGTACGCCGGCCAGGTGATCGAGCTGGGCACGGTGAAAGAGGTATTCTATGACCCCCGCCACCCCTACACCTGGGCGCTGCTGTCCTCCCTGCCCCAGCTGGCCCAGAAGAATACCAAGCTGTATTCCATCACCGGCACCCCGCCCTCCCTGTACAACCAAATCGTGGGCGACGCATTTGCGCCGCGCAACCCCTACTGCCTGGAGATCGACACCGTGGCGGAGCCGCCCATGTTCCAGGTCAGCGACACCCATTTCGCCAAGACCTGGCTGCTGGACCCCCGGGCGCCCAAGATTGAGAAGCCGGAGGGGATCCAGAATATCCACGAAAAGCTGATGGCAGCATTCAACATTTAGGGAGGGTCGGATCGTGACGCAAGAAAAAAATGAGGTCCGGGCCACCAGACTGCCGGAGCATGGCCCGCTGGACGAAAACGGCAGGGAGATCCTGCTGTCGCTGAAAGACGTAGACATCACCTTCGGCAAGGGGGACACCGCGGTGCGCGCCGTCCAGGACGCCTCCTTTGACATCTATAAGGGGGAGACCTTCTCCCTGGTGGGCGAGTCCGGCTCGGGCAAGACCACCGTGGGCCGGGCGGTGATCCGGGTGAACCCCCTGGCCAAGGGGGAAATCCAGTATAAAGGCGTGCGCATTTCCGGGAAAATCCCCCACGCCCTGGACCGGGAGGTCATCCGCAACATCCAGATGGTGTTCCAGGACCCGGCGGCGTCGCTGAACGAGCGCGCCACGGTGGACTACATCATCTCCGAGGGCCTTTACAACTTCCACCTGTTCGAGAACGAGGCCGACCGGGTGCGCAAGGTGGAGACCATGATCGAAGAGGTGGGCCTGCTCCCCGAGCACCTCACCCGCTATCCCCACGAGTTCTCCGGCGGGCAGCGCCAGCGCATCGGCATTGCCCGGGCCATGGTCATGGAGCCGGAGCTGGTGGTGGCCGACGAGCCCATTTCCGCTCTGGACGTGTCCATCCGCGCCCAGGTGCTCAACCTGATGAAGAAGTTCCAGGAGGAAAAGGGGATCACCTACCTGTTCATCGCCCACGACCTGTCTGTGGTGCGCTTTATCTCCGACCGTATCGGCGTGATCTACAAGGGGCGCATCGTGGAGGTGGCGGAGGCGGAGGAGCTGTTCAACTTCCCCCTGCACCCCTACACCCGCTCCTTGATCTCCGCCATCCCCATCCCCGACCCGGAGCTGGAGAAGAACAAGGTGCTGTTTACCTACGACCCCTCCATGCACGACTATTCGGAGGATAAGCCGGAGTTTGTGTGCATCGGCCATGACCACTATGTCTACGGGAACAAGGAAGAGCTCGCGCGGTACAAGGCTGTGCGGGAGGCCGGCGTCCCGGTAAAGCCGGTCAAGATCCTTGGTCCCGGGGAAGAGCCGGATGAGGACGATAAGGCCGCTGCCGCGGAGGCCGCCGCCGCGGAGGCCGCCGCCGACGCGGAAATCCTGGCGCACCCCGTCCACGATACGGGGAACATCTGGTACAAGATTTTCTCCTTCCTGCTGCCCCTGCTGGGGCTGATCGCCGCCGTGCTGTTCCGACGGCACAACTATATCCGCAACTATAAGGCGTGCAAGGGCGGGGCCATCGGCGGGCTGATCTTCCTCGGGGTGATTATCCTCCTCTTCCTGCTGCTGATTGTCCTGGCGGTGATCTGAGCTTGGGGCGTACGGCAAGGGATAACCGCGACCGGCCCCACCCAAAGCCGGTCCAGCGTATTGAGCTGTCTGAGAAGAACTGGAAGCGGCGCCTGCTGGCTGCGGCCCTGCTGCTGGTGGTGGGCGGCGCGGCGATCGCCTATTCCGTGTCGGGCCTGTTTTCGGCGGAGTCTGGGTGGCAGGCCATTGAGGCCAGCACAGCCGGCGGCCCCACCTGTGCAGACGAACTGGTGTTCCTCTACGAGCTGGGGGCCGGGGAGCTGTCCGCCAGGAGGGAGCTGCGGGAGCTCACCGCGCTCTATTCCGACGCCTGCCGGAAGCTGTTCCAGCTTTACCACACGGTGGAGTCCTTTGAAGGCGTGATAAACCTGCGGGAGATCAGCCTGCACCCCAACGAGACGCTGACAGTGGACGAGGCGCTTTATCAGGCCTTTGAGGCGGTGGAGCGCGCGGAGGACAGGACGGTTTATCTGGGACCGGTATACGCCCGCTACCTGGATCTGTTCAACTGCGAGGACGACGTCCAGCTGGTGGACTTTGACCCCGCCCTCAGCCGGGAGGTGGCGGAGGAATACAGGGCGCTGGCCGCCTATGCCCGGGACCCCCAGTCCATTGAGCTGCGCCTGCTGGGGGACGGCCAGGTGTGCCTGTATGTGTCGGAGGAATACCTGGCCTATGCCGAACAGGAGGGCATTGACTGCTTCCTGGACTTCGGGTGGCTGCGCAACGCCTTTATCACCGACTATCTGGCGGAGCTGATGACAGCCAGGGGATTTACCCACGGCTCCATTTCCAGCTACGACGGGTTCAGCCGGAACCTGGACGGACGGGGCCTGACCTATGCCCTGAACCTCTACGACCGGGTGGGGGACGGCGGCGTGCGGGCGGCGGTGATGGAATATGAGGGCCCCATGGGTATCATCTGCCTGCGGGACTACCCCCTCAACAGCCTGGACGACTGGCGGATTTATCAGCTGGAGGACGGCGGGCTGCGCACCACCTACCTGTCCCCGGAGGATGGGCGGTGCAGAAGCGCCGTCCACGACCTGGTCTGCTATTCCAGGCAGGCGGGGTGCGGGGAGCTTGCCCTCCGTCTTGCGCCGGTCTATGTGGCGGAGGCGCTGGACGTTGAGACGCTGGCCCAGCTGGCGGGGGAGGGAATCCACTCCATCCGGTGTGAGGACCGGGTGATCTACGGCACCGATCCCGGTCTGAAGTTGACCGGCCTGTATGACCTGGACGGCGTGCGCTACACCGCGTCGCTGGGTTGAGACAACATGAAAAGCGCGGCCCCCGGCATTGGCCGGGGGCCGCGTTTTGCGAAATGGGGAAGGGGCAGAAAGGGACGGTCCGCTTCCACCGGCCTGCCCAGCTGTGGCGTAAGAAAGAGGACCATTCCCGGACATAGGGCGCAGAAAATGCCGGGGAACGCTTTGCCCCAAATCAATTTGTCAAACCGGCGCCCTATGATAAGCGCTTCAACCGGACAAAGGGGTGTATCATGGCCCCCAACCTACACTGCCGGGGCCGCCGCGGATGAGCCGCTCCGTCCCATCTCCCCGGCCAGCCGGAAGCCCTGACGGGCCACAAATACGGCGATAATCTCATTGATCACCGCCGCGGCGGCGATGGTGCCCCGTATAATATCCCCATACTGGCTGTAGCTGCCGCTCAGGGCGGAAATGGCGATCCCCGTCAGCACCAGAGACACGCCGGAATGGGGCAGGATCACCATACCCAGGTATTTTTTCACCGTGGGGGCGGCATGGGAGAGCTGGGCCCCCAACGCCGCCCCGCCCATTTTCCCAACGGCCCGGGCGATGATGTAGACGGCGGTAAAGACCCCCGCCCCTAAGATGAGGTGGTAGTCCAGGGGCGCCCCCAGATTCAGAATAATCAATGTGAAGCAGGCGTTGACAACGGGGGTGCAGTATTTCATCACAGACTCCAGCTTTGCCTCGTCCAAAATATTGGCAAAGATCGCCGAGTACACCATGCCGCTGAGCATAAAGTTCAAAATGGGGAGGGGCATCAGATATTGATTGGCCAGGGCGGTGAGCGCCGCGGTGAGGAGCACGCCGGCCCACACCACGGCGGCGTTTCCCTTGGGGGAGGACGCCTTTTTCATCACGGCGGCGGCAAGGCTGCCTGTGACCGCCCCGATCAAAATGGGGAACAGGACCACCAGGGGATCAGATACCAGGGGAGGGCGTCCCCCGCTGTCTGCCGCAGGACAACCCCCATCACGGACAGGAACACGCAGATGGCGATCACGTCGTCAATGACGGCCAGGGGGATCAGGGTTTTGGTGACGGGGCCGTCCGTCTTGTACTCCGTGACAATGGACAGCGCGGGGGCGGGGGCGGTGGCCAGGGCGATGCCGCCGAAAATCAGCCCGAGGAACGCGGGAAGGCCCGTCCAATAGAAGATGGCGGAAAAGGCGGCGCTCACCACCACAAAGGTCATGAGGGACTGGGCCAGGGTGATGACCACGATCTGCTTCCCATAGGAGCGCATCTTTCGCCACACCATCTCGCTGCCCAGCATCAGGCCCATGCCGCACTCCAAAAGAGAGATCAGCGTGTGATAGGCCGGGTGATCCAGAATCTCCTGGGTCAGAAGGTTCAGCGCGTGGGGGCCGAAGGCCATGCCCGCTATCAAAAATCCCAAAACCGCCGGCATTTTCAGCTTGGACGCCAGCTTCCCCGCCAGCGCCGCCAGAACAATCACGGCCAACAGCCTGACAATCAGTTCCATCCTGTGCCTGACCTACCTTTCCAAAATGCCGTTCAGGAAGATGTCCAAGATCTGGCGGTTCTTTTCCTCCATCTGCCGGATGCCCGCCAGATCCAGCTCCACGCCGCGATCCTGAAGATTTATGAAATTGATAAACTGGATGAGGAGCTTGGCCGTATTTTCCCGGTCCAAATGGCCGCGCAGGGGAAGCCGGGAGAACAGCTCCTCCAAAATCTCCAGGTTCAACTGCTCCATGGGCCGCCGCCGCTCCATGATATCGGCTTTTAAATGCTCCGGCGGCATAAAAACCGCCTCCATAAAAATCCGCTGATACAGGGGATTCTCACGAAAAAACCGCATCCGCACCTCAAAATAGTCTGTCAGGCATTCTCCTGTGCCCACCGCCCTGCCGTCCGGGTGAAAGTGATCCTGTATATAGGCTTTCAGCGACTGAAAGCACTCCTCCACGCAGGCCAGGAACAACTCGTCCTTTGAGGCAAAGTAGTGATAGATGATCCCCTTCGAAACGCCCTGCCCGGGATCAAATACATTGTTGATTGAGGCGGCGCGGTAGCCCCGGGCGGAGAACTCCGCCAGAGCGCGATCCATGATCTTCCGCCTCGTCTGCCGCGCTTTTTCCTCCCGTTTCATCAAATCCCCCCCGACAAATAGTAACTCATCCTGTGTCCCCACCCCCTCCAGGGGCGGGGACAGTGTCAGAAATTTTAACGGTTAATATAATTGACTTCCTGGTCAACTATACACTTTGTTGACCAGGAAGTCAATGAATTATTTGTAAACAGATTGCCGAACATAGAAAGGAACGAATCGTGTCGTCCGGGACGCCCTCCGGTTCCGGCTTGGCCCGCATGGCCGCCACAACCTCTACAGCCTCGCCCTGGGAGCGCTGTCCGAACGATACTGCCGTCACTTGCGGCGACTGCTCCGAACAAACGGCGGCTCGGTTTTGGTGTCAAGCAGGATCCCGTATTTTTGCGGCCTCCGGAACGCGTTGCCGTGTACTTCGCTTTCCCGGTAACGCCGCAGCTGCTCCAAGTCCAGCTCCGCGAGATAGATCCCTTCCGCTCCGTCCGCCTGTAAGATACACATATCCCGGGAACCTTCCAGCTCCGGGAGGTAGGCCACGCCGTCAAAGACGCTGGAGCCGCCGTTGCAGTCAGGCGCCGAGCCAGGATAGTTGCAGGTGGCGACGGCCAGCATATTCTCGTAGGCCCGGGCCCGCAGTTGGGAAAGGCGGTTGATCTCCATGGGGCAGGCGTTGGGCACCAGGATAAGCTCGGCACCCTTGAGCATCAGGATTCTGGCGCTCTCGGGGAACTCCCGGTCGTAGCAGATCATGGCCCCGACCTTCACCTCGCCGCAGGCGGTGTCCAGGGTGGCGGCGTAGAAATCCTCACCCGGCGTCAGGCTGTGCTCCACATCAAAATCGCAGGTGTGAACCTTGGCGTAGGTAATGACCCGCCGGCCGAATCGGTCAAACAGAACCATGGAATTCCGGGGCCCGCCCTCGTACTGCTCCAAAAAGGTGACGCCGATGGCCATGTGGAGCTCCTTGGCAAGGGCTCCGAAGGCGTTGACAAATTCGCTGTGGGCGGAGATCGCTTCCGATTTCCATTGCTCTGCGGGCCGGTCATAAATGTTGTAGCCATTGCTCCACATTTCGGGAAACAGCGCGATATCGGCGCCCAGCTCTTTCGCCTTTCGGCAGGAGGCAATCCCTTTTTCAAGGTTCCCTTCCAGTGTGCCGCGTGGTGCAATTTGCAGCAGGGCGATTTTTAAAGTGTCCATACTTTGAATTCCCTCCCAACAAGAGACCGGCCCCGTTATGCGGGCGATTTTCTCCGCTCATCCCAGCGCCACATCCAGCGCCAACATGATGGTAAATCCCGCGGCGAAAAACAGCGTTCCCAGGTTAGAGTGTTCCCCGGCGGATGCCTCTGGGATCAGCTCCTCCACCACCACATAGATCATGGCCCCCGCCGCGAAGCTGAGCAGATAGGGCAGGGCGGGCAGAATCAGCCCGGACGCCCAAATAGTCAGCACAGCGGCCAGCGGCTCCACCACGCCGGACAGGACTCCGTGCAGGAATGCCCTGCCTTTCCCCTCGCCCTCCGAGCGGAGCGGCATGGAGATGATGGCCCCCTCCGGGAAGTTCTGGATGGCGATGCCGATGGACAGGGCCAGCGCCCCGGTAACCGTGATCGTTTCGTCCCCGGACATCCAGCCTGCCAGCACCACGCCCACCGCCATGCCCTCCGGGATGTTGTGGAGGGTGACGGCCAGCACCAGCATGGTCGTCCGCTTCAGCCGGGTATGGGGGCCCTCCGGTTCCTTGCTGTCCTGGTGTAGGTGGGGGATCGTCCGGTCCAATATCAGCAGGAACAAAATGCCCATCCAAAAACCCGTCACCGCGGGCAGGAACGCCCAGTTCCCCATGCCCCCGGCCTGCTCCATGGCGGGGACAAGCAGGCTCCAGATTGATGCCGCCACCATAACCCCCGCCGCGAAGCCGGTGAGGGAGCGCTGAACCGCCGCATGGAGTTTGCCGCGCATCACAAATACGCAGGCCGCGCCCAAAGCGGTTCCGATAAATGGGATCAGTATCCCTTGTATGACCTCTGTTGGCATCTTCATTCCCCTTCCTCATGGCGGTACAGTTTCGCTGACATCATGGCGATATTTGCCGCCAGGGCGCGGATTAGACCTCGCTAACCACGTGTTAAAGTATACTGACGCAAACCTGATTTGTCAAGAACACAGCGTAGGAGGAAGAAAATTCATAGCTGATTTGTCCAAGCGACATTCAATAGCGTCCCTATGGAGCTGCCCCATGGGGACGCCGCGCTGCCGCCGCTGAATGCTGCCCGCGGGGAAACGCAGGCCGTATACGGCGTCCTGGGACGGGGGCTGCGGAGCGGACAGGAGCACCGGCGGCGACACCGTCGGGGACGGTACTTACCTGCTGACGGTGGATGGTTACGGCGTAACAGAGGAGAAATTCCTCCTGCTTTTAAGGGACCAGAAGGCAGCGGCCTCCCATTATTTCTGGACGCAGTACCAGGTGCAGCCGGACGCCGGTTTTTGGACCGCCGCTGTAAACGGTGAAATGCCTCTGGCGTATGCCAAGGGGCGGGCACTGGACGCCCTGGTGACGGCCAAGATTACGCTCATCCTGGCGGCGGAGCGCGGCATCCTTGCCTATGCCTGGGCTACCGAGGGCTGTGACCTGCATAATGGCTCGTAGGTTCTGAGCGAGATTATCGCGGCCACCGACTATTTGGAGGCCGACAACCTATTCATCCATCCCTTTCGTTTGAAGACAATAAGCGTCATGCCAAGCCTGACCAGTTCCTCCTGGGACAGGATGAAATAGACCCATTCAACGGGCAGATGGAGCAGGAAGGCGGTGAGAAGCCCCAGCGGTACGCCCACCAGCCAGGTGCCCACAATGTCGATCACCATGATGTAGGCGGTCTTCCCCCCGCTCCGCACCACTCCGCCGCCTAAAATCATGTTGGCAACCTTTACCGGCGCCAGGACGGCAAAGGCAAGCAGCAGCTTGGCCGCGGTGTCCCGCACACCGGGCTCGACCTTGTAGAGCGGCACATAGGCCCATCTCAGGCCGATTAGCAGCCCCGATAAGATCAGCGAACCTGCAATCCCATACCACACCAGCTTTTTGGATTCCCGGTATGCCTCATCACATTCGTTTGCGCCCAGCCGTTTGCCGATCAGGATTCCCGCGGCCTGGGAAACGCCGCTCAGCGCCCCGATAAACAGCCCCTGGATCGGGCCGGTCATGGACATGGCGGCCAAATCCCCCTGCTCCAGGTGTCCATAGATAACGGTGTTTACATTCTGTCCCAGGCTCCAGAGCAGCTCCGTGATCAGGAGGGGCAGCAGCATGACGAGGTATTGCCGGTAGCCGTCCGCCCCAAGGGAGAGGGAAAACCGGAACTCCTTTTGCCCGCGCAGCCGAACCAGGTAGAAGATGGCCAGCATCAGCAGCATATTGACCAGCTGGGAGACCACACTGGCGATTGCCGCGCCGGTGACGCCCAACGCCGGAAGGCCGAAGCGGCCAAATATCAGCGCGTAGTTCAGCCCTGTGTTCACAGCCGCCGAGGTAATGCCGGCGGCAAGGGGCCAGACGGCCCGGTCCAGGCACCGCACCATAACGGCCAGGATGGAGGATATCCCCATGGGGAGGTAGGTCCACAGGATGCAGGTCAGATAAGCTCGTCCCGCGGCGAGGATCGCCGGGTCGTCCTTGATGTACAGCCCCACAATCTGCCCCGGGAACAGGAGGCACAGCGCGGTAAACAGCAGGGCCAGGGCTGTGGCCGCGGCCAAATTGACGGAAAGGCTCCGGTCCGCCATTGCCCTGTCTCTCATGCCCAGGTACTGGGAGACCATGATCCCGGCGATGGCGGCCACCGCCCCAAGCACAACGGAATAAACAAACGCCGGGCGTCCCGCGACCTCCACCGCGGACACCGCTGTGCTCCCCAGCTGTCCAACCATCAGCTGGTCGATCATAGAGAAAGAGGATTGCAGCATGGATTGTAGCCCCACCGGGACGGCAATTCCGATCACGGAGGACAGGAAGGACTCTTTTTTCATAAACACACCCTCCTTTCCCTTTAGAATACCGGGAAAGGAGGGTGATTTCAATAGGTTAATCGCGTAACCCTTCGGGTTAATGGCATAACCTCCGGCTGCTGCCCCGCTCCACCAATTTGACCGGGATGGTAAAATCCCCGGTATAGTCTGGCTGCTCCCTCATCTGCTTCAGCAGGCGGACTGCCATCTGCGCCCTTGCCTGATAACCCTGCCGGACGGAGGTCAGGGATGGCACAACCTGTTCACAAAGCACACTGTCGTCAAAACCGACGACAGAAATATCATCGGGGATTTTGACGCCGGCGCTTTGCAAAAAATGGATCAGATCGACGGCGTAGTAATCCGACACGGCAAAAATGGCGCTGTAGCCGCGTAATTGGGCGAAATGTTCCTGATAATAACGGTCGCGCCCCTCTTTTAGCATGGGGATCTCCATAAAATCCGCCTCAAAACCCAGGCCGCTGCACAGACCCTCATACCGCTGCTGATCCATGCACTCCTGATTGTCCGAGATGCAGAGAACCCTTCGATGTCCCAACCCCCGCAGATATTCACCCACCTGATGTCCACCGTCCCAATCGTCAAGCTGGATGTTGCAGATTCTCCCCCTGTTTTCAAAATAGCCGTCATAGACGACAAACGGGATGTGGATGCAGCTGCGGAGCTCCTGATACTCGTGGTCACAGAAGCCCAGGATTACCATGCCCACCATGTTCCACATGGACGCAAATTTGACCGCCGTCATCAGATCGGTGGTTTTTTTAACCATCATAAAATAATCGTTCCGTTCAATTTCGTCCGCCAAATAGTTGACGGATGATGAGATAAACGGGTCTGTCAGCACCCGCCCCTCATATTTTTCGTGGTCGTTTATGACGACCCCAATAATGCGTGAGCTGTTCTGCGCCAAAAGCGTTGCGGCCATATTGGGGATATAGCCGCGTTCCTCCAGCTTTTCCTGCACCCGTTTGACCGTCTGGCCGGAGATCTTTTTTGTTTTTCCGTGGATGACATTGGAGACCGTGGCGGTGCTGACGCCCAGCTCATTGGCAATGTCTACGATCCTTACCTTGTCCGCTGCCCACATAAGCTACCTCCAGCGCGATGGCACGTTCTATCAGAGCATCATTATAGCAGAATTTCACCCGGTCAACAAGGGGGACGGGCATTGTGCGGCTTGAGAACCTGTGGTATAATAGCCGCAAACGGCTATCATATTGGATGAAACTAATATACCACAACGGCGCTTTGCGCCTGTGGCGCGGCATAAAACTGATATGCCGCAGCGGTATGCCGCCCCTGCGGCAAGTATAGGAGGATATTATGGCGATTGAGAAAGTAAAAGAGTATTTTACCCAATTCGGGATTGCAGACCGCATACAGGAATTCGATGTATCCAGCGCCACCGTGGAGCTGGCGGCCCTGGCGCTGAACTGTGAACCCTGCCGGATCGCAAAGACGCTTTCCTTTATGGTAGACGGTCACGCCATTCTGGTTGTTGCAGCCGGCGATGCCAAAATTGACAATCCAAAGTATAAGGCCCGTTTCGGCACGAAGGCGAAAATGCTCACCCCCAGTGAAGTGGAAACGCTCGTTGGCCATGCGGTGGGCGGCGTGTGCCCCTTTGCGGTCAACGAAGGCGTCGCAGTCTATCTGGACAATTCCTTGAAGCGGTTTGAGACGGTTTTCCCCGCCTGCGGCAGCAGTAACAGCGCCATTGAACTGACGATTGCGGAATTGGAGAAATATTCCGGCTTTACATCCTGGGTGGATGTGTGCAAAGGCTGGGACGATGAACATTAATTCTGGCCGGCGTGTTCTTGAAAAAGGCTTGAATTTTTGTGTGGGTTGAACGAAAACTGAATTTTTCGAGCGGGCGCAAAGTTGAATTACCCGAAAGACAAAGAAAAGCGGCCATTTCTTACCGAAATGACCGCTTCCTTTGGTGTAATGTGGGAAAATCGCTATCCAGAAATTGATGCGATAGCCGCCCGCAGGGCGGCCCCACCCGAGAGCCCAGCGCAGCGGGTCTCG